>NZ_JASHKX010000017.1:105967-138304 GCF_030058635.1 Rhodococcus sp. IEGM 1305 | reverse complement strand
TTCTCACGTGAGGCAACGAAGGGGCTCACGCGGGCATTTCGGATGAGTCAACGCGGGGCCTTGCGCTCGCCGCGTCCTCGTGCCACGCTCTAGAACTATGACTATTGGAAAGGCGGACACCGCCACCGTCGCGTGAGCGCCGCACCGTTTCGCTCGGTGGCTAGACCCCGAGCGCAATTCACCGAGAGCACTGATGTCTCCTCCGACTACATTCTGGCCGTTGAGGCCGTGCGTGATGCATGGCTGAGACACGGGCTGTGCGCACACCCCTCCGATCGCGCCACTGCAGAATCGGCTGTCGCGCAAGTGTATCGGCAGTCCGGATTACGGAGGCCGGAGTTCGTGTGGGTTCCGTCTCCCGTCGCCGGATCGGACCTGATCGTCGCCGAAGGTTTGTCACCACCGATGTCGTTCGATGGCAACGGAATCCACTGCGCTTCCGCCCGGATCGCAACCATGCTTTCGGAATCACGCAGTCGCATGGACGCACGAATCGAGCGGAGGAGATCCGACTGGCCGAACGAGCGCCGGACAGTCGAGACCGCACGGGTGAAGCCTCCTGAGGAGGCTGCCCGCGTCGGCATCAGCCCCGATCGGATCATCCGAGCGACCGTCTGGGATTCGCTGCACACCACACTCTTCGACGGGGTCGCCGCTGCGATACGGACACTTCTGACCCCTGCTGTCCTCGGTGTCACTTGGTACGGGCAACAAGAAGCCCACCGGGTCGCCTACTACGACACGTACCGCCGGCTCGGCCTCGCTGAGTTCCACCCCAACGACAACACGCTGCTCGACGCCAGCATTGCGCTGACCGGCGCAACCGGATGGTGGTGGGCCTTCGGCGACATATGTGTCATGGCAGAACGACCCACCACTCTTCATGCCGAGCCCATACCGGGCCGTGTGCACAACGAACACCGGCTGCACCACTCGGATGATCCAGCACTCGAATTCCAAGACGGCCGAGCAGTATTCGTTCAGCACGGGACAATAGTCCCGGACTGGGTCGTCCGCGACCCGACTGCAGAACGTATCGCACGTGAACGCAACGTCGAGATCCGCCGATGCGCGATTGAGCGCATCGGGTGGGACAACTACATCGAGGCGGCCGGACTCGCGCTGGTCGACCAAGCCGACGATCCAGGCAATGCCGGTCGCACCCTGCGGCTCTACGCGACACCGGACGGGTGGGGTCGCAGTGGCCGTATCCTGCTCGCGGTCAACGGTTCTTCCGAACGCGACGGGCATCGGCGGCAATACGGGCTTCACGTGCCCAGATGGATCTCATCAGCACTGGACGCCGCAGGCTGGACCTACGGCCTCGGCGGCGCCGACTACGCCCGTCTCGTTCGTCGCACCTGAACAAGACCGAAACCTGAATCCCTGAACTCGAAGGTGACTCGCATGAATGCAACCATGACCTTGTCCACTCTCACTGCCCTCACCGGCCTCGATGTGTTCGACTATCTTGACCAGGAAGTGTCCATACCTGTCGTCGACGGCCTGCAGGCCCAAGGTGATCTCATCGTGATCCCGTATTCGCTTGTCGCCGGCATCGTCACGTCCACCGCGTGGACGCGGACGGAGAACGTACCGCTCTCAGGAGTGGAGTTGCTGCGCAGCGCTGCGGGTGGGAACCCGCACAGCCTGGTCGCCGAGCAAGGTGGCTGCACGTGGTCGACGCCGGTGAACGACCCCAGGGGTCTTGCGCTCGGTATCCTCGACACCCGGGTGACTGCGTACCTCATCCACCCTGAGCACGGCGCCACCGGCATCGCCCCTGGCCGGTATGTCATCGGACGGCAGCGAGAACAAGGCATCGGACGGTCCTCCGAGCGGGCGCAACTGGTCGCCGACTGACGTTCGGGTCCTCGTCCGGAGTGATCGGATCGGTACCCGTGTCAGAAATGCCGAAACTTTCGATACCTGATTCCGCCCGCATTGACCGGGGATGATGGCAGGCCCCCGTGATGGCAGGTGGTTCGCCGAGGGCACTCTGGATAGTCCTCCGCCTGTCCTATCCCGTGGGCAGATGGTTGACCATAGTGGCGCATGCCCCGGCTCGTACAGGACTTGAACTCGAGGACGCGGTGATCACGTCAGCGAGATGCCCTCGTGGTGTGCCGCCGGTCAGGAAAGGGGCGCAAGTAGGTTGACAAGCTGAGCCCGGGCCCGGTGGGTCCGTGTCTTCACCGTTTGGACGCTGACGCCTCGGTGTTCGGCGATATCGGAGCAAGTTGAGGGGACATGACTGCCGCCAGCTCCGTCGGGCGCAGGAACCGCAAGGTTGAATCAGCGGCGCTCTCGGATGGGAGCTGGCTCATTTTGCATACCCTCGCCTTCTCGGACCCGCCGCGAGTCTACTCTTGGCGCCATCGACCTGCGGTTCCGCAACGAGCCCACCGGGCCGGGTTCTTGAAATCGGGAGGCTCCGTCGCTAGGCCGAGGTCGTCCAGGCGCTCGATATCTGCGTGGTCAACTTGCCCGGTGATCGACGCACGCACCATGCCCCCGAGGGTTTGTGCGGCGCAGAGGGAGATATGCGCTACGGCGGGCGGACCGTTGCAAGTAGTAGTGGCCTGGTCTCGCAGCTAGGAGTTGTGTGGAGCTACTGGGTTACTCTCGACTGTCGGTAGTCCGCCGTCGTGGAGGCGAGTGAAGCAGATCTGCCGAAGGTGCGCTTTCTCGTCAGGGGACAGTGCCGCGGCGGCAGGCGTACTCAACAGTTTTCTCACCCGCAGAAAGTACTGGCAGGTGTTGAGCCCGAATTGAACGAAAATGTCTTCGTCGTCTCCACCGCCCCAGTGGCGCCACTTCATTGCAAAGGCCAGTGCCTCTTGGGCGTCGCTTGGTGAGTGCTCACTCGGATGTGCCGCAGGTGTCTGAAGTGGGCGGTGTCGTGACCGCTGCGCTCGGTGTAAGTCGTTGGGGACATGGAACTCTGGGTCTCGCTGAGCGGATCGTGTGACGGTTCGAGTACGTGCCTGCTTGACGTGGGGGGTCGCGGTTCCGGCTGCACTCACATGACCGGCGCCGAGTATCGCCGGGTGGTGTGGGCGCGGCGTGCGATCTGTCATGAGGGTGGCCTTCTGGGTCGGGTTGTGGGGTCGGTTGGGTGCTTGCGGACAAGAACTCCATATACGGGGTTATGGGCGCGTGCTGCCGACCGCGGATCCAGCGGCTGTTCGGCGGCTTCTGAATCGACTGCGATGGCGCGCGCGGGCGGTGGGGAGCGCGGTCAATTCGGAAACAGTCGTGGCGTGGGGCGCCGGTCGCATTGGCGTGAGCCGCTGATCGGTGGGCGGCCTGGAGGTATACGTATGCATGTTAGACTGGCGATATATCTGTGCCCAAGAGCATTCTGGCACAGACGATTACACCCTGCCCGTGGATTGTTGAGACTGCTGGTGGAGTGCTGGATCAACAGGGCGGTACATTCGCCGGCGACAGGAGCGAAATGGCGATCACTAGTCGCGACGTGGCCCGGCTTGCGGGGGTCTCGCAGCCGACGGTCTCCCGCGCGTTGCGTGGAGACCCGCGTGTTGCTGCGGAGACGCGTGCTCGGGTGGAGAGCGCCGTCGCCGCCCTCGGCTATGTTCCCAGTGAGGCGGGACGTAACCTCGTCACTCGGACCGCCAAGCGCATCGGCATAGTGGTGAGCGATCTGACCAACCCGTTCTACCCTCATTTGATCGGACCCCTGCATGATGCGCTCGAAGATCATGGTTATCGAATGATGGTCTTCACCGAGCCGTCCGACAGCCAGGTCTCGGTCGGACAACTCGTTGATGGCTCGGTGGACGGTGTGGTGCTCTTGACCAGTGATGTGGGCTCTGCCTTACCCGCGGAGCTGTCTCGGCGCCGTGTGCCGTTCGTCTTCCTCAATCGCGAGAGTGGACCCGGGGTCGGGGATGCCGCGGTGGTGGACAACGACCTCGGGGGCCGCCTTGCCGCGAAACATTTCACCGGGCTGGGGCATCGGCGGATCGCGGGCATCTTCGGCCCGCAGACGACCAGTACTGGCCGCGATCGCGAGATGGGCTTCCGCCTGGCCCTCGCCGATGCAGGAATCGGACTCTCCCCGGAGTTGACCCACCGAGGGTCATTCGAATTCGACACCGGGCATCGGGCAATGCGGGAGTTGCTCGCGTTGCCCTCGCCTCCGACGGCCGTCTTCTGCGGCAATGACGTCGTTGCGATCGGAGCGCTCAATGCGGCTTCGGCTGCGGGTGTCCGTGTGCCTGACGTGCTGAGCCTGATCGGTTTCGACGATATCCCGATGGCGTCGTGGGAAGTGTTCCAGCTCACCACCATCGGCCACGATCTGAATCTGATGGCGCGGTCCGCGGCCGAACTGCTCGTCGAACGAATCAAAGGCAGCAGCACAGAACCACCGCGTCGCATCATGTCCAGGCCACACGTCGTCGAGCGGTCCACCACAGCACCCCCGTCGCCACGGCAGCCCTCGTGAGAGCAGTTCCTTCGGTCGGCAACACCAGTCCGGGGGACCGATGCAGGAAAGCGCGGTGGCCGCAGCGAGGGGAGCGTCGTGTTCGAGACCTACCGGTGATGCCGGCAGGTTCAGTCGGGCGTGCATCGCAGGTCGCTGCTCACCAGGCGGTGTAGCCGCCGTCGACCAGCAGCGTGTGACCGGTGATCAGCTTCGCAGCGTCGCCGGCCAAGAAGGCGACGGCGCCGACGATGTCTTCCGGTTCCCCGAAGCGTCCGGCAGGAATGCGGGAGAGCAGGGTCTGTCCCCATCCAGGTCGGTCGAGGGTGGACGCGGTCAACTCGGTGCGAACGAACGTCGGGGCGACGGTGTTGACGCGGATGCCGTGGGGTGCCCACTCGATGGCGAGTACCTTGGTGAGCTGATCGAGTCCGCCCTTGCTGGCGCAGTACGCGGCGCGTTCTTCGATGCCGACCGTGCCGGCCTGGGACCCGATGTTCACCACCACTGCGCCCGTTCCCGCCGCCACCCAGGTCCGTGCCAGAGCCTGGGTGAGGAAGAAGGTGCCCTTCAGATTGGTGCCCGTGACCGCGTCCCACTGTTCTTCGGTCACGTCGAGGGCGGGGGCTGGATGGTTGACACCGGCGTTGTTGATCAGAATGTCGATCCCGCCCCCGATGTGTTCGGGCAGCGAGTCGATGAACGGCGCGATCGACGCCGTGTTCTGGATGTCGAGTATCAACCCCGGGGTGCCGAGATCGGACTCGATTTGCGTGGCCCCCGTCTCGGTCCGGGAGGTTCCGTATACGGTGGCGCCGAGTCCGGTGAGGGTGCGGGCGATCGATTGCCCGAGACCTTTGTTTGCGCCGGTGACCAGCGCGCGTTTGCCGTCCAGTGTGAACGTGACCATGGTGGATCCTTCGGTGTGTGTGATGCGTGCGGGGTGGAAGGTGACGACGCACCCGGGAAGGCACCCACCGGGTGCGTCGTCGCCGGTCTCATCAGAGCGCCGTGGAATCCTGAGGCGCCCAGGTCAGTGGTGCGCCGGCGTACTTCGCGGCGCGCACGTCGCCGGAGCGGGCGTGTCCTTCGAAGAACTCGACGCGTGCCGCGCGCCCGCACAGCTCACCGAGTTCGGCGCTCGCCGCATCGGACGTGACTTCCTGGTATGTGACTGTCTTGAGGTACTTGCCCACCCACAGTCCGCCGGTGTAGCGCGCGGCACCCCGGGTGGGCAGCGTGTGGTTGGTTCCGATTACCTTGTCGCCGTACGACACGCAGGTCTTCTCCCCGAGGAAGAGGGCACCGTAGTTGTTCATCACGTCGAGGGCCCGGCGTGGGGTGTCGGTGAGAATTTGCACGTGTTCGGAGGCGAAGGTGTCCGCCAGCGCGTACGCAGCCTCGATGTCCTCGACGACGATGATCTGGCCGTGATCGCGCCACGCCGGTCCGGCGAAGTCGCGGGTCGGCATGTCGGGGAGGATCGCGTCGATGTGAGCGAGGGTGGCCCGGGCCAGGGCTTCGGAGTCGGTGATGAGCACGGCGGGGGAGTCCGGCCCGTGTTCGGCCTGGCTCAGCAGGTCCACGGCCACGATGAACGGGTCGGCGTTCGAGTCTGCGACGACCAGGACCTCGGTCGGGCCGGCGAATAGGTCGATGCCGACTTCCCCGAACAGTTGCCGCTTGGCTTCGGCGACGAAGGCGTTACCGGGGCCGGCGAGCATGTCGACCTTGCGGATCGTCCCCGTGCCCAACGCCATGGCGGCGACGGCCTGGACGCCGCCGAGGAGGTAGATGTCGTCGGCTCCCGCCAGGTGGAACGCGGCAACGGTGGCGGCGGGAATCTCCCCGCGGATGGGCGGGGTGCAGGCGGTGATGTGCGGTACCCCAGCCACTTTCGCGGTAACAGTAGTCATGTGTGCGGACGCCACCAGTGGGTAGCGGCCACCCGGTGCGTAGGCGCCGGCCGCACTGACCGGCAGGTTGCGCTGCCCGAGGTGCACGCCGGGCGTGGTCTCGACCTCGAAGTCGGTCAGCGAATCCCGTTGGTGCTGTGCGAACACCCGCACGTTCTGCTGGACCGTCTTGATGTCGTTGATGACCTCGGCGGGGACACGAGCGACGATCTCTTCGATCTGAGTGTCGCTCAGCTTGAAGCTCTCCGGCGTCCACTTGTCGAACTTTTCGGAGTACTCGCGCACCGCGGCGTCTCCGCGCTCGCGGATATCGGCGATTACCGCGGTGACCGTCTCGGCGACGGCGGGATCACCAGTGGGGGTAGCCACGGAGAGGGCGGATTTGATGTAGAGCGGCTCGGACACGCGGAGCTCCTTCAGAGGGGTGAAACGATTCGGATTGATGGTGCGCGGTCTCGAACGACCGATGCGCAAGGGTATGTATACGTATGTACTACGTGTTGCACGATACCTTCCCCGGCGCGAAGATGGCAAGGGTGAATGAAAATACCGCGTCAGCCTGGCATGTGAAAGTTTGTGTCAATAAGCAGAATTCGATCTCGAGTGCGTCCTGCTTCGCCGTGACAGGGCAGCGCGACGGCGGGTGATGAAGACACGATTTCGGGCTCAGGGCGCAGTGTTCGGCCAGGGGCGGTTCATTCGAATGAATCGGTCTACCGAGGGTCGACGAATTCCGAACGCACCAGTGCGCTGCTGCGCTTTGTGCCGGCGGCGGCACCCGGTTCGGTTGGGTGTCTAGCTGCTCGGAGGGGTCAGGAGGGCATCGGTGGTGCGCCGGATGTGGGTGCACAGCAGCTCACACGCTCGACCGGAGTCGCGACCCACGGCGGCGTCGAGGATGGCGCGATGCTCGCCGGCGATGTCTCGATCCCGATCGTGCAATGGCGCGGACCAGCGCCGGTAGAGTTCGGCCGAATCGCGGAGCATAGTTGCGGTTGCCAGGATCCGGTTGTTGGTGCAGCCGTCGAGCAACGCCTGGTGGTACTCGCCGTGTGCGAGAACCCAGTCGTCGGAGAACCGAGCGGGGTCGGCGGGGTCGTACTGGGGGGTGCGCTCGAGGCGGTGGTGTGCGGCGACGACCCGGCCCTCCCATCCCAGATCGCCCCCTGCGATGGCGTACTTGAGTGCGAGGACCTCGATTTCGCAGCGTGCATCGGTTAAGTCGACCAGGTCTTTCTCGGAGATCTCCACTACGCGAAAGCCCAGTTTGGGCGCTGAGGTGACCAGTCCCTGCTCGGCGAGCCGTTGCAGCGCCTCTCGGATGACGCCGATGCTGCACTTGTACGTCTCCACCAGTCCGGCAAACCCTAGCCGTGAACCGGGGGCGAGACGCCCCGCAAGGATGTCCGCGCGGACCGCTTCGTACACGCGGGCCGTCCGACTCGGGGCCTCGATGGGCAGCTGAGTGGTCATCGCGCTCTCACCGGTTCCTTGTCACCTCGGGGTTGGGTACCTGCAAGATCCTACACGATCGCGAAAGATCGCAGAGTTTTCGAAAACTATTTGACTTTTCACTCCACCGGTGTGATTGTCGTTACAGGCGGTGCCGCTGCCGTCTCGAATTCCAATAGTGATGAGGAGTAGCTCGTGCGCTTGATGAACCTTGCAGGTCGATTGCAGATTGCGTTGGGGGACAAGGTGATCGACGTGTCTGATGCCAGTGGTGGGCGCTTCGACGCGGACCCGCAGGCGGTCTACGACCGGTGGGATGAGTTCGTGGGATGGAGTTCCTCCCTGCCCACTGACGCTCCGCTGAAGGATCAGCAGGGAGTGGTCGGTGCACCGGTCCCGCGGCCGCGGCAGGTCTTCGCGGTCGGTCTGAACTACGACGAGCACGCCGACGAATCGGGCTTCGAACGCCCGGAGAACCCGGTGATCTTCACCAAGTTCGTCTCGTCGATCACCGGCCCGGTCACCACGGTCGAATTGCCCGAAGGAGCGGTCGACTGGGAAGTCGAGCTGGTAGTGGTGCTCGGCCGCGGTGGCCGCAACATTCCCGTGGCCCAGGCATGGGATCACGTCGCCGGCGTCACGGTCGGCCAGGACCTGTCCGAGAGGGTGCGGCAGCATTCCGGCCCTGCCCCGCAGTTCAGTCTGGCCAAGTCGCATGCCGGCTTCTCCCCGGTCGGCCCCACGCTGGTGACGGTCGACGAACTCGACGATCGCGACGACCTCGAGCTCGGCGCCGACATCAACGGCGAGACGGTGCAGACAGGACGGACCTCGCAGCTGATCTTCCCGGTCCCGGTGCTGATCGAGAGCCTCTCGCGCACCGTCGAGCTCTACCCGGGCGACGTCATCTTCACCGGCACCCCGGCCGGTGTCGGTGCAGGTCGTACCCCACCCCGCTACCTCGGCGCCGGTGACGTGCTGCGCAGCTTCATCACCGGTATCGGCGAGCTGAACCAGAGGTTCGTCGCTCCCGCCGAGTCCGCAACCGCGCTCAGCAGTGCCGAACTGGTCACCCAGCGAGGCTGATCATGGCGCTTCACCGACTCGACTCCATCGTCCTGGGCGTGCCGGACCTAGACTCGGCCACGGCCTTCTACGAGGACTTCGGTCTCGCCCACGTCGGCGGGCACCTGTTCGCCACGCAAGACGGGTCCATCCAGCTCTCGCTGGTCGCGGCACCGACCCGCCGGCTGGTCACCGCGACGTTCGCCGTCGACGATGCCGACGATCTCTCCCGCGCCCAACGGAACCTCACCTCGCTGGGGTTGGCCTCCGCGCGCACCGGCGGCCGGGTGAGCACCGTCGAACCCGCGACCGGAACCGGAATCGACCTGTTGATTTCCCCCCGCCTCGAGCAAGAGCGGTTTACCGCCCCCGCGGTCAACGCCCCCGGCCGGATCGATCGAGTCAACGCCCGCGCCGACGGGGCCGTCCTCGAAACCCGGGCCAAGCCCCGCCGGCTCGGACACATCGTCCTCGGTACCCCGAACTTCGATGCCTCGCACCAGTTCTTCGTCGACGCACTGGGCTTCAAGATCAGCGACATCGTCAAGGGCGAAGGTGTGTTCCTACGGTGCTCGACCGATCACCACAACATCTTGATCCAACGCGCCCCGATTGCGTTCATGCACCACAGCAGCTGGCAGGTCGACGACGTCGACGCGATCGGGCGGGGAGCTATGGACATGCTCGACGGGCATCCCGAGCGCCACGTCTGGGGTCTCGGTAGGCACTACGCCGGGTCCAACTTCTTCTGGTACTTCAAGGATCCCGCCGGCAACTTCGCCGAATACCACAGCGACATGGACTTCATCCCGGAAGACGCGCTCTGGACACCCGAAGAACTCGAAGGAGCTCGCGGACTCTATCGATGGGGACCGCCACCACCACCCTCGTTCATCAAGCCCGACGACCTCGCAGACCTGATGATCCACGGCCACAGTGGCTGAGAGCCGATCTTCACAGCTCGCAGACCGCTCTCACGGAAGGAGAAACACCAATGGACAACAGCAGCGATCCTACGCAGGTGTTGCTGAAATTCTATGCCGCGGAAGAGAAGTATCTCGCCACCGGCGGTGAGGACTTCAGCGAAATCGCCAGCACACTGGATCCTGAATGCGTTATGCACCAGCCGCAATCATTGCCCTACGCCGGCGAATGGCACGGACACGATGGCTTCGAACGGTGGATGGAGGCGTTCGGGGATACCTGGGCGTCCCTCGCCGTCGAGAATCCCGCCTTCTACCCGTCCGGAGCGAACCACATCTTCGTTCGATCGACAGTGGTCGCACGCGCCAAACGCACCGGAACGGACATCACCTGGCCACTCTTGCAGATGATCACGACTCGTGACGGGCGCATCCTGGAGATCCAGCCCTTCCACTGGGACACAGTGCCGATCGCTACAGCGGCGGCCTACCCCACGAGCTGATCGACCACGACCCTGGTAATGGCGAAGTGCTGGGTCGCTCGTGAATCGAGCGGTCATACACGGACATGGCACCGCACCACCTCGGCACCCGCGTGTCCCCGGAGGTCGGCGGCCATCCCGGGAACTGCAGAACGACCCGCACGCCGCCCTCCGGGAACCCGCAGTCGACCACACCCTCAGCGTCGACTTCTCCCTCGTTCCAGCTGCCACATGACGGGTGATTGCCCGATAAGCGCGGCAAACCCGGAATCGTCAACCCGACCGCGCAGATTGAGCGCCGAACTCGGCACGCAGTGCGGGCAGCAGCATGACTCGCTCCTCAAACGACGCGAATCCCGTGATCCCGCATCCCATGCGCTGGTCCACCCATGTATGGCAACAATCAACCGACACCGCACCCGCGGTCACCGGAATTGAACTGCCCGTGCCGTTCGGCGCGGTGCCAGTCGGCAGGACCTCACCACGACGGCCCCGGGTCGGCGACTGCCGGAATCGACATCATTGCACCGCGCCCATCACCGCCCAAGGACAACAATGACCATTCCCCGTCAATCCGCCCCGGCAAAAACCGCCGGGCACGACAGTCCGC
This sequence comes from Rhodococcus sp. IEGM 1305, assembly GCF_030058635.1. Lineage (NCBI taxonomy): Bacteria > Bacillati > Actinomycetota > Actinomycetes > Mycobacteriales > Nocardiaceae > Rhodococcus > Rhodococcus sp. IEGM 1305. The sequence continues at coordinate 127,403 of NZ_JASHKX010000017.1, read as the reverse complement.
GCAGCACCACAAACGCGGATACCCTGCCCATCGCTGCCCTTCTCCCGCTCGCCGCGACTGCACTGCTTGCCATCGTCACGGAGACACTCCCGGCGGGATTGCTCCTGCAAATCTCGTCCGGCCTCTCGATCAGTGATTCCGCAGCGGGGCAGATGGTGAGCGCGTACGCACTCGGCGCCGTCATCGCGGCCATCCCTGCTATCACCCTCACGCGAGGTATGCGGAGAAAGCCAATCCTCCTGTCCGTCGTGGCGGGGATGTTCCTCGCCAACCTCATCACTGCCTTCGTCGATATCTTCGCCATCACACTCGTCGCGCGGTTCGTCGCCGGTGCGTTCTCCGGAGTGCTGTGGGGCATGCTCGCCGGCTATACCCGAAAGATCGCCCCACCGGCCAAGACCGGCAAAGCGCTGGCGATTGCGATGGCGGGTACCACCATTGCCTTCTCCATCGGTACGCCGCTGGGGACCTACCTCGGATCAATGCTCGGCTGGCGATGGGCATTCGTGACCTTGGCAACGTTCGCCGCTGTTCTGATCGCATGGATTGTCGTTGCCGTTCCCGACGCACCAGGACAGCCGCCGCAAACCCGCACACCCCTGCATCGGGTGTTCACGGTCCCGGGAGTGGCGGCGATACTCCTCGTCGTCTTCGGCTGGTTCTTCGCCCACAACATGCTGTACACCTACATTGCACCGTTCCTCGCCTCCGTCGACGCCGGCCTGCGCGTCGACGTGGTCCTCCTCATCTTCGGTGTCTCCTCGCTCGCGGGAATCGTGCTCACCGGAACCGTGATCGATCGGGCTCTCCGCAAGATGGTGTTGGCCAGCCTGACTGCATTTGCCACCGGAACACTCGCCCTCGGAATAGCAGGCGGCAACTCACTCGTCCTCATGGCCGCCGTAGTCCTCTGGGGCGGAACATTTGCCGGCGCCTCGACATTGCTGCAAACAGCACTGGCGGATGCCACCGGGCCCGATGCCGATGTTGCAAATTCGATGCTGACTGTTGCCGCCAACCTCGCGATTTTCGGTGCGGGCACCACCGGCGGAGTCCTCCTCGACACGGCAGGCCCGCAGCTATTCCCATGGGTGGCCCTGGTCATCATCGCAGTTGTCTTCGGAATCGCACTCCTCGCCCGACGAAACGCGATCGTTCCAGGTCGACGCGTGGACCGAATGGAATCGCCGTCGCAGGAGTAACCCCCACCGGCCCAACACCAACAACACCCGCAGAGACCGAGGAGAAGACTATGACTGCACCCGCGGAGTTGATCATGTGGGAGGGAAGTGTGCGCACCTTCACCTATCGTGAACAACTCGAAGCAACTGCCGAGGCGGGATTCGACTCGCTAGCACTGACACCCGCAGCCTTTCGCGCAGCCATCGACGGCCTCGGTGCGACGGGTGTCAGACACCTGGCAACTGAGGTCGGAATCAATCTGCACCTCGACACGGTCACCGGATGGGCGCCGATCCGCATACCCAGTGGCGCAGACGACAATCTCATCGCACGATTCGACTTCTCCGTCGACGAATGTCTCGAACTCGTCGACTCGCTCGACCTCAGATCCATCCTGGCCGTGGGGGTATTCGACCACGACGCCATACCGCAGGACACCCTCGTACGCGGATTTGGTGCGCTGTGTGACGCCGCGCTGGTCCGAGAAATTCCCGTCAATCTCGAGTTCATGCCGTTCTGGGGAGTACCCGACCTGGCCGCAGCTTGGCACATCCTCGACCGCGCACAAAAGCCCAACAGCGGTCTGATGCTCGATACCTGGCACTTCGCGCACAGCGGATGCGACCTGGACCTGCTCGCTCAAATCCCGCAGGACGTCACAGTCAACCTGCAACTAGCGGACGGATTCCCGGCGTCGCCGGAAGCAGACCTGATTGAACTGACCTTGCACGAGCGACAACTGCCAGGAGAGGGAACCCTCGATCTGGAGAGCGTGCTCAACGCGGTCCACGGTCGCGGATCGGTCGGGACAGCGGGCCCCGAGGTCTTCTCCGACGAGTTGGACACAATGGCCGCACCAGAGGCCGGCCGCGCATTGGGAACGTCGACCCGCCGGGTGCTAGGTATCGGCGCCCACGACCGCTGAGCGGACCTTCACACAAGCCCGAGCGAATCTTCGCCTCGGTGTCACGACACGAGAAGAGGTTAACGATGAAACTGAACAACAAAGTTGCGGTGGTCACCGGTGGAGCCGGCGGACTTGGGACTGAAATCTCCCGAGAGTTGGCCCGCCAAGGTGCGGCGGTAGCAATCCTCGACCGCGACTCGGTGGACGACGTCGCATCGCAAGTGTCCGCAGAGGGGACGAAAACCATCCAGCTCGGCGTCGACATCACCAACAACTCCGAGGTCGCATCCGCCTTCGGTGAGATCGAAAGCCTCCTGGGGCCAGTCGACATCTTGGTGAACGCAGCCGGTATCACCGGTACGTCCAGACCCACCCATGAAGCAACCGAGGACGATTTCGACGATGTCTTCGCAGTCAACGTCAAAGGCACCTTCTTCTGCTCCAAGTACGCCATCCAAAGCATGCTTCAACACAAGTCCGGCGGGTCTATCGTCAATATCTCCTCGACGTACGGAGTAGCCGCTAACGCGGACATTCCCCTGTACCATGCGACGAAAGCAGCTGTCCTCATGATGGCCAAGACCGATGGGGTCACCTACGCGGCAGAGGGAATTCGCGCCAACGCAATAGTTCTCGGAACCACCCGTACCGCTATGTCCGAGGCTGCCATGTCGATCAGCCCAGAAGGCTCCGCCTACCTCCAAAACTTGATCGACCTACACCCGCTCAAGCGGCAAGCCGAACCCGACGAGGTCGCGAAGGTCGTCGCCTTCCTCGCCGGCCCCGACGCCAGCTACATCACCGCCGCCGCAATTCCCGTCGACGGGGGATACACCGCAATCTGATCTCGCAGCAGAACAGGCAACAGCAAGCAAGGTGTGCCTCGCGGTCCATGGTGCCGTTCCAGGCCTTTCCGCCGCCCCTGCCCTTGGTGGGGAGGTTCCAGGATCCTGGCGGGGCGTGCGCACGTCCCGCCGGGTTGCGCACATTTGACGGGGGCACCAGGGCTTCGGTGGATCAGGCTCTGGCACATGGGATTTATGCCGTTCGAGGCGATGGGTCGGACGTCTTCGCTGTTGAGACCGACAACTGGTGAAAACCCATGTCCACTTTCGCGTAAGCCATGGAAACATCGGCTTCAAGCCGGATACGGCGGCCTCCAGGCTCCTGGGTTGGATTGCGGACAACCTGCAGCCTCGATAGCCGGTGGGCGTGCGCGATGGTCACCGCGTCAGTGCGCGGAGTCGCCTTTCTTCCGCTTCGGGATCAGGTGCACGATCAGGACGACGATCGCGCCGATGACGAGCCCGACGAGTGCGGACACCACGGTCCCGGCAGTCCAGGACAGAGCACCGGGGAAGCCGCCGTGCACGAGATCGCCGAACCAGTGTTCGAGATCGTGGAGGCGATCGGCCGGCCAGTGGAATCCTGCCTCGCCGACGTTGACCAGAAGGATGTGGCCGCCGACCCACAGCATCGCGGCGATCCCGACCACGGTGAGCACCGCCATCACCTTCGGCATCGCTGCGACGAGCCCTCGACCGATCCACTGACTGAACGAGGACTCGCGTTGGGCAAGCACCAGGCCCACGTCGTCCATCTTCACGATCAGCGCGACCACGCCGTACACCAGGACGGTGATGAGGATGGCGACGACGAGGAGCACCAACAGCCGAGTGAGGAACGGTTCGTCCTCGACCGACGACAGCGAGATCACCATGATCTCGGCGGACAGGATCAGGTCGGTGCGGATCGCGCCGCTGACCATTGTCTTCTCGAGTTCGGGTCCGCTCTGCCCTTCGGTCGCGCCCTCGCCCTCGTGGTGACCGCCGGTGAGTGCCTCGTAGACCTTCTCGGCTCCCTCGAAGCACAGGAACAGACCACCGGCGATCAGCAGGTACGGCAGTGCCTGGGGCAGGAACTCGCTCAGGATCATCGCCACCGGCAAGATGATCAGGAGTTTGTTGCGGATCGACCCGATCGCGATCTTGCGGATGATGGGCAGTTCGCGATTAGGGGAGAACCCGTGTACGTAGCGGGGGGTGACGGCTGTGTCGTCGACGACCACGCCCGCTGCCTTGACGCTGGCCTTGCCTGCCGCGGCTCCGATGTCGTCGATGGATGCCGCAGCCGCTTTCGCGAGTGCCGCGACGTCGTCCAATAGGGCCACGAGACCACCAGCCACGGGAACCTCCCTCAGTTCGGATGTGCAGAGCCGACCGAATGACACGCGGTCGCGGGTCGACACCGAACGGTACCGAATCCGTGGTCATTCACAACAATGAGATCAACGATGCAGGGCTGACTGGGCCGTGCCGGTGGTGGTCGACTGCGTGCCCACCACTGCAGTCGCTGATACGGCGGGGGGCGCCTTCGAGTGACTGTCGCCGTCGGAGTCGGTGCGTCGTTCTCGTGCGGCGCTCGAGGCGACTCGGAGGGGGTTGGCGAATATGGCGGCGGGGCAGGGGATCACCGCCGTCCCGGCGCAAGCGGAGCTTGCGACTCGAGCATCCGCGCAGCCACGCCATCGAGAAGCTGCGAGTCAACAGTGGCTGTCAGTGACAGCTCGATCGCGGACGCTATCGCTTCCCCTCCAGACGAACCTTGATGGTACTTAGGTTAGGGTTACATGATATCTTTCACGTTCTTCCTCGTGCGCACCTGCTGATCGCTGTCGTTTCGATCGACACCCGCGATCGACGCTCGCGTGGAGTATTGATCCTGGACGAGCAGAAAGTTATGACGAGCGTGAAGATTTCCGTGGGCCGAATCGGTCTCGTGGCCGTCACCGCAGTACTGGCGAGTGCGCTGGTCGCGTGTGGACAATCCGAGGCGGTCGACGACACCGGCGCCGCTGCAACCGGGGAAGGCAGTACGAATTATCCGCTCGTCCTCGACAACTGCGGCGAGACGGTCACCGTCGACGCGCCGCCGCAGCGAGTGGTGTCGCTGGACCAGGGCTCGACCGAGATCATGCTGTCGCTCGGCCTCGCCGACCGAATGGTGGGCACCGCGTCGTGGACGGATCCGGTTCGCGAGAGTCTCGCCGGAGCCAACGCATCGGTCCCCAGGCTGGCGGACAACGCACCGACGTACGAGGTCGTCCTCGACGCCGATCCGGACTTCGTGACCGCGTCGTTCGGCCGGCACTTCAAGCAGGGTGGTGTAGCGGAGCGCGCCCGGTTCGAGGAGACCGGAGTCGCGTCGTACCTCTCGCCCACCGACTGCGAGAACGGGGTGAGCATCAACGGCGGCGGCAAGCGCACCACACCTCTGACGATGGACGCGCTCTATCAGGAAATCCGTGAGATCGCGGCCGTGTTCGACGTGAATGAGCGGGGCACGAAACTGGTCGACGAACTGCAGGGCCGCGAGGCCGCTGCGCTCGCCGGCCTCGAGAAGTCGAACGTGTCGATGGCGTTCTGGTTCGCCGACACCAAGAGCCCCTACGTCGCGGGTGGTCTGGGCTCGGCGAGCCTGCTCGCCACCACGGTCGGGGCCACCAACGTGTTCTCGGATCTGACCGACGATTGGCCTGCCGTCGGTTGGGAAACGGTCGTGGAACGCAACCCGGAGGTCCTCGTCCTCGGTGACCTCCTGCGGAACCGCTTCCCCGGAGACCTACTGGCGGACAAGATTGCCTTCCTCGAATCCGATCCCGTGACCCGGAATCTCGACGCGGTGCGCAACCGGCGGTACATCGCACTGCACGGCGCGGAGATGAACCCGTCCATTCGTGCCGTGGACGGCCTCGAGAAGGTCGCCGCGGGCCTTCGCGACCTGAAGGTCCCGTCCTGACCACCACTCTCGGCCGCGCCGATACCGCTGCTGCCGAACCGGTTCGGCGGCGACAGTGGGTCGTCGGGTCACTGATCGTGGGCGGCGGGATCCTCGCGCTCGCACTGTCGATCCTCGTCGCCGTCACCTTGGGCCCGGCGGACGTTTCACTGGTCAACGTCCGCGACGTCCTGCTCAACCACCTCGGTCTCGCGGACATCCCGGTGCGGCTGTCGAAGAACGCGATCGTGTGGGAGGAACGTCTACCCCGCGCATTGGTGGCCGCCGCCTGTGGCGCCGGTCTCGGTCTGTGCGGTGTGATCATGCAGTCGCTGCTGCGGAACCCGCTCGCGGACCCGTTCGTGCTGGGAATCTCGTCGGGTGCGTCGACCGGTGCCGTGATCGTGGGTGTGCTCGGGGTTGGTGGGGCGGCGCTCGGATTGTCCGGCGGCGCATTCATCGGGTCCCTGGTCGCGTTCGGCCTGGTGCTGCTCCTTGCCCGCCTGTCCGGTGGCAACAACGACCGCATCATCCTTGCAGGAGTCGCGAGTACCCAACTGTTCTCCGCGCTCACGTCCTTCTTCATCTTCGCGTTCGCCGACTCCGACGAAACCCGAGGCGTGATGTTCTGGCTGCTCGGATCACTCGAGGGCGTCCGCTGGGACGACGTCACGCTGTGCGCGGTAGTCGTGTTCTGCGGGACGGCGGTGTGTCTGCACTTTGCGTACGTCCTCGACGCCTTCTCCTTCGGTGACGATGTGGCGGCCTCCCTCGGCATCTCCGTCGCGAAGGTCCGTCTCCTACTGCTGGTGGTCACGGCGATCATCACTGCGACCCTGGTCAGCGTCGCCGGCGCGATCGGGTTCGTGGGGCTGGTACTCCCGCATGCGGCGCGGTTCCTGGTGGGGCCCCGGCACAGCAGGCTGATCCCCACGACGGCGCTGATGGGCGCCGTCTTCATGGTGTGGGTGGACGCCGTCTCCCGCGTCGCGTTCGCGCCCACCCCGTTGCCGGTGGGTGTCGGCACCGCCCTGGTCGGTGTTCCCGCGTTCATCGTCATCCTGTCCCGTCGAAGGAGAACACAGTGACCCTGCGTGCAGACAGCGTCACCTGGAACCGTGGCGGCGCACTGGTCGTCGACGGTGTCACGGTGACACCCGAACAGGGTGAGACCGTGGGACTGCTCGGGCCGAACGGCTCCGGGAAGTCCTCACTCCTGCGCCTGCTGAACGGTGTCGTCCGCCCCACCGCCGGTGTCGTGACCCTCGACGGGGACGACCTCGCCGCCGTGCGGCGCAAGGAGATTGCGCGCGCCGTGGCGGTGGTGAGCCAGCACGCCGACACCGACGTCGACATCACGGTCCGCGGCGTCGTGCGACTCGGACGTATCCCGCACCGCGGAACCTTCGGCGGCAACCCGACCGCCGACGATGCCGCGGTGGCGGCCGCGCTCGCACACACCGGCCTCACGTCGAAGGCGGACCGGCTGTGGCACAGGCTGTCGGGCGGGGAGAAGCAGCGGGTGCAGATCGCCCGTGCGCTGGCGCAGGAACCACGGGAACTGCTGCTGGACGAGCCGACCAATCACCTCGACATTCACCATCAACTGGAATTGCTGGCACTCGTCACCCGGCTGCCGGTCACCAGTGTGATCGCCCTGCACGACCTCAACCTCGCCGCCATGTTCTGTGACACGGTGATCGTGTTGAAGGAGGGGCGGGTCGTCGCCGGGGGAACGCCCGCCGAGGTGTTGACCGCCGAGTTGATCGCCCAGGTGTACAACGTCCGGGCTGAGGTTCTCATCGACCAGGCGAAAGGGCGACTGTCCATCTTGTTCGAGCCGGGGCCGATTCCCGTTCCCACGCACTGAGGCCCTGGGGTGTTGTGCTGCGGGTCGACGATCGCGGTGACGTGACCGCGGGTGCTGATGGACGGCGGACGCGCTGGCGGTGGTCGTTCTTCGACGACCTCCATCGAGCGACGCCCACCGTCAGGCTGCTCGTCCTCACCCAGTTGACGTTCAACGTCGGCTTCTTCATGGTCTTGCCCTACTTGTCGGTGCACCTGACCAGCGACCTGAGTCTCGGTGCGGCACTGGTCGGCGTCGTACTCGGCGTTCGCACATTCTCACAGCAGGGACTGTTCTTCGTCGGCGGCACCCTTGCCGACAGGTTCGGTATCAAGCCCGTCGTCCTCGCCGGCTGCGGACTGCGCGTCCTGGGATTTCTCGGCTTGGCGGTCTGTGATTCCCTGACCGGAGTGCTGCTGGCGACGGTTCTGGTCGGATTTGCGGCCGCATTGTTCTCTCCCGCAGTCGAGTCCGCGGTCGCCATCGAGGCCGGCACGAGCGAGCGTCACGGTGGTCCGCGCCGGGTGGAGACATTCGCCCTTCTCTCGGTATGCAATCAAATCGGCTCTTTCACCGGACCACTGGTCGGATCGGTGTTGCTTCTGGCCGATTTCCGCATCGCCTGTCTCGTCGCTGCGGTCATCTTCGTCGTCATCATCGCCGCGCACCTGAAATGGCTTCCGAACGAACCGGGTGAGCACCACGACGAACCATGGCACGGGGGATGGACAGACGTAGTGCACAACAAACTGTTCGTGCTGTTCGCGATCGCCATGAGCACCCAACTGGTCGCCTACAACCAGCTGTACCTCCTGCTCCCTCTCGAAGTCGAACGGATGTGGGGATCGCAAACGGTGCTGGGCTGGTTCTTCGCACTTTCGGCGATCTTCGTCGTGACGGCGCAGTTGCCGATCACCCGCAGGGTTCAGAACCGTTCCCCTCGCGTCGTCCTGCCGATCGGGTTCGCAGTGATGGCGGGGTCGTTCCTCGTCCTCCCGGCAACAGCTCCGCTTCGACTGAGCGGTGTCATCGGTCTGATCCCCGTGGCGGTGTTCGTGCTGCTGCTCGCGCTCGGGCAGATGATCGCGATGCCGCAGGCGCGCGATTTGGTGCCCCGTCTGGCCGCCGAGCGGAGACTGGGTGCCTACTTCGGATTCATGGCGTCACTCGGCGGCATCGGTGTACTCATCGGCTCGGCTGCGCTCGGGGCGTTGATCGACGCTGCCCCCGAGACCGGTTGGGGTGCAGGCATTCCCTGGCTGGCGGCGGCTGCGTTCCCCATTGCCAGCGGATTGTGTCTGCGGACCGTGCTGGCCAGATTGCAGTGAGCTCGATTCCGTCGTGTTGCTTCGACGGATTAGTCCCTCGGCTGCGCCCCGCGACATGCTGACCCTTCTCGTCGCCGCCGGATGCGGCAGCGACGATTCGTCGCAGGACGTGTCTGCCACCGTCCAGGGGGTGTTCACCTATGGCGAGCAATGATGCGGGCCTTGGGACCTCCACGAACTGCCGGGCCGGTAATCACGCGTAAGTGGGAACTCCAATCACACCTGATTCCGATTTTGCTGCGGTCGCGCACTTCAGGGGAGGATCTACCCACCTACGCCGGTGAGGAGCCGTTAGGCCGCTGCCGGTTTGTGGGGTGACTGCTGCAAAAAGACGTTTACGCAGCGTCTCCTGTCGTTACCGGCTCTGGGGCACCTTTCTAGTCGTGGTCGCCAGTCGCTGCATGCACCGGTGCCGAATTCGCAGGATCGTGGACGGGTCGACCGACCGGGCCGCGGGGGTGTCCAGCAAGTGCAGAACCCGGCGGTAGTACTCGTCGAGACTGATGCCGAAGGTCGGTAGTACGTGCTCGTCGCCACCGTCGTAGGGCGCCCATGTCACGGCGAATGTGAGGATCTCTGTCTGGTAGCCGATCATGTCGATGTCCGTTCTGGTGGGGCTGCCCCGCCCAGCACTTGCTGTGGCCGGCGCTCAGAGGTGTCCTTCCACGAATTGTGCGATGCCGTTGCCGAAGGACCAGTCGTCGCGTGTGTTTTCGAGTACCGATACGATCAGATCGGTTGGCACCAAACCAGTCTCGGCGTGCAGGTGATCGGCGAGGGCCCGATACATGGCCTTCTTCTGCTCCTGGCTGCGGCCCTGTTGAGCCACCTGCACGACCACGATGTCGTCGGTTCGCTCGAACCCCAACCCCGTGTCCTCGGCGATGATCTGCCCCGGCTTGTGCTCGGAGATGATCTGGTAGCGGTCTCGGTCCGGTGCGGCGAAGTGCTCGAGCATCACGCCCTGCACTACATCCGCGAGGTGACGAAGCTGCTCAGGAGTACGCCTGTTCTCGATGACGTGAATGTGAACGAGAGGCATGACGTGCTCCTTGATGGTGTGATGGGTGATCGTGCGGGTGGGGCCTGTGCGGGGTGCGGTCCGAGATCCGCACCCCGCACAGGTGATTGGTGGGCTCTCCGTCTACGAAAGCCTCATGGAAAGGGGCTAGTTGTTCTGGGGGAAGCCGAGGTTGAGTCCGCCGTGGCTGGGGTCGAGCCAGCGGGTGGTGACGACCTTGCCGCGGGTGAAGAAGTGGACGCCTTCGGTGCCGTGGGCGTGGGTGTCGCCGAAGAGGGAGTTCTTCCAGCCCCCGAAGGAGTAGTACGCCATGGGGACGGGGATGGGGACGTTGATGCCGACCATGCCGACCTCGACCTCGTTCTGGAACCGTCGGGCGGCGCCGCCGTCGTTGGTGAAGATGGCGGTGCCGTTGCCGAACTGGCTGGAGTTCACCAGTTCCAGGGCCTCGTCGTAGGAGTCGACGCGGATGACGGAGAGGACGGGTCCGAAGATTTCGTCGGTGTAGACGGACATGTCGGTGGTGACGTGGTCGATCAGGGTGGGTCCGAGCCAGAATCCGTCCTTGCCGCCGTTCGCCTGCACCTGTCGGCCGTCGACCACGATGGTGGCCCCGTCGTTTTCGCCGGCGTCGATGTAGGAGGCGACCTTGTCGCGGTGCACCTTGGTCACCAGCGGTCCCATGTCGGAATCGCGGGTGCCGTCGCCGATCTTCAACGTGTCGGTGCGGTCTTTGATCTTGGCGACGAGTTCGTCGGCGATGTCGCCGACCGCGACCAGGGCACTGATGGCCATGCAGCGTTCACCGGCGGACCCGAAGCCGGCGTTGACCATGGCGTCGGCGGCGAGGTCGAGGTCGGCGTCCGGGAGGACGAGGGCGTGGTTCTTCGCCCCACCCAATGCTTGGACGCGTTTGCCGTGGGCGGTGCCGGTGGCGTACACGTATTGGGCGATGGGGGTGGAGCCGACGAAGCTGATCGCCTTGATGGCGGGGTGGGTGAGGAGTTCGTCGACGGCGGTCTTGTCGCCCTGGAGCACGTTGAAGACCCCGGCGGGGAGGCCGGCTTCGGCCCAGAGTTCGGCCATCCAGATCGCGGCGGTCGGGTCCTTCTCGCTGGGTTTGAGGACGACGGTGTTGCCGGCGGCGATGGCGATGGGGAAGAACCACATCGGGACCATGGCGGGGAAGTTGAACGGGGAGATGATGCCGACCGGGCCGACGGGTTGGCGGAGGGAGGAGACGTCGATGTTGGTGGAGGCGTTTTCGGTCATGCCGCCTTTGAGCAGGTGGGCGATGCCGCAGGCGAATTCGACGACTTCCTGGCCGCGGCTGACTTCGCCGAGGGCGTCGGAGACGACCTTGCCGTGCTCGGCGGTGATGATTTCGGCGAGTTCGCCCTTGCGGGCGTTGAGCAGTTCCCGGAATGTGAAGATCACCTGGGTGCGCTTGGCGAGGGAGGTGTCGCGCCAGGCGGGGAACGCGGCGGCGGCGGCGTCGATGACGGCGCGGGCGTCCTCGACGCTGGCGAGGGCGACCTGACCGGTGACGGCACCGGTCGCCGGATTCGTCACCGGAGCGGTGCTGCCGCTCGTACCCGTGAACGTCTTGTTGTCGAACCAGTGTGGGATCGCCCGAAGGGTGCTGTCGTTGTGTGTCATGAAGTGGGGTCCTGTCGAATGAGAAGAAGCTGGTGGTCTCGTCGGGAAAGCGGCACGATCGGCATCAGAAGATGGTGTATGTCTTGCGGACGGTTTCGGTGACGTCCCAGCGTCCGGACCATCCCGGAGGCAGGACCACGAAATCGCCGGCCGAGATCTCGACCTTGATGCCGGTCTCGTCGTCGGTGAGTGTGGCCTTGCCTTCGATGATGAAGCAGGTTTCGGTGTTGGGTCGGTCGACGACAGGCCAGCCGCCGGGCTGGCATTCCCAGATTCCGATCTGGGCGTCGGTGCCGCCGTCGACGGGCAGGGTGCGCAGCTGCGGGTCGCCGCTGTCGGCACCGGGTCGCTGGCCGGCGGGGGTCAGCTCACCGTTCACGACGGTGGAGGGCAGGTGGATCAGTGAAGCCATGTTCGATGTCTCCAGGAATCGGTCGAGGGGATGTCAGTGGGCGCCGGTGAGCTTTTCCAGCAGCGCGGACACCTTGGACGGTTTGTTGGTGACGCGCTCTTCGAGGTCCGCGGTCGCGGCGGCTCGCAGTCCGGCGTTGACCCCGAACCATCGGAAGGGTTCGACCTCCCATTTGGGGGAGTGGTGGTTGACCACCGGGAGTGAGTTCAGGTCGTCGCGTTTGTCGAGGATGAGGTTGCGCAGGATGCGGCCGGCGAGGTTGCTGGTGGCGACCCCGTCGCCGACATACGGTCCGGCCCAGGCCATTTTGTTGTTCTGGTCGTAACCAACCGAGGGGAACCAGTCGCGCGGAACACCGAGTGGGCCGCCCCACCGGTGGGTGATCGGTACGTCCTTCAGTGTCGGGAAGAACTCGTGCATCGTGTCGATGATCTTCTCGTGAATCTTCTCGTCGACGTCGAACGACGGGTGGACCTTGGACCGGAAGTGGTACGGCGCCCCGCGCCCGCCGAAGACGAGGCGGCCATCGTTGGTCGGGTGGGCGTAGATCCGCAGGTTCCTCATGTCGTTGAACGCGGTTCGGCCGTCGAGGCCGAGTTCCAGACGGATCTCGTCCGGCAGCGGGGCGGTCGCGACGACGAGCGAGTACAGCGGCGCCACATTGCGCCGGTATTCGGGGAATTCGGGGGTGAACGCTTCGGTGGCGCGGATGACGACGGATGCGGTGACCGACCCGTGCTGCGTCCAGACGATGCCCATGCCGATCTCGTCGACGGCGGTGTCCTCATAGATGACCCCGCCGCGCTCCTCGACCCAGCCGGCGAGACCGCGCACCAGCTTGTCCGGGTGCAGCAGGGCGCAGTGCTCGGTGTAGATACCGCCGAGCACACCGGCTGCGTTGACCTTCTCGCGCGCGGCGTCGGCGTCGAGCAACTGCCACTGCCCGTGGGTGCCGAACCTCTCGGCGCCATCGACGGTCGCCTTCGCCCGCGCCCATTGCGCCTGGCTGCGGGCGAGGGAGACGAATCCGTCGCGGGAGTATTCGCAGTCGATCTTCTCGGCCGCGACGACGTCGCCGATCTCGCTGACCGTGTCGTTCATCGCCGCCTGCAGATCCAGGGCGGCGCGATGCGAGTACAGCTGTTCGACGCGGCCGAGCGACACCGGGAAGATCGAGGACGCCCACCCACCGTTGCGTCCCGAGGCGCCGAAGCCTGCGTATTCCCGTTCGAGCAGAACTACTTTCAGCGTCGGGTCGGCCTGCAGCAGATAGTAGGCCGCCCACAGTCCGGTGAACCCGGCACCGACGATCGCCACGTCGGCGGTGATGTTGCCGGGCAGCGTGGGCCGCCGGGATGTGTGCTCTCGGTCGTCGCGCCACAGGGGTGTACCGTCTGCGGCACCTGACACGCCGCGCTCCGCGCGGGCGTTACTGACCACCATTTACAGCCTCCAGCCGTTCGTTCGTTCGTGCGTCGAAGTCCAGTGTCGTCTCAGCGTGTGAGCCCCGACATACTCCGGATTCACAGACATATAACTGGCGGCTGTACTTTTGTATGAGGAGGTGAAGGCCGATGATCTCCGTCGATCAGCTGGCCGCGATCCCATCGCTCGGCCTGCGATATCTCGCCGGTGAGAGCGGCGGCGCGCGGCTGGTGACCTGGGCGCATGCCTGTGACCTGCCCGATCCGTGGTTGTGGTTCGAACACGGTGATCTCGTCATGACCACCGGCGGCGGGCTGCCTGACGGCGACACGGAGCAGTCCGAGTGGATGGCGCACCTGATCGACAGCCAGGTCAGCGCCCTGGTGATCGCCCGCGGCCCCGGCACCCCGGATGTCACGCCGGCACTGCTCGAAGTCGCCGAAAGTCGCGGATTCCCCGTGCTCTCGGCAAGTTTCGACCTGCAATTCGTCGCGCTCGCGCGCACCGTCATCGAAAGTGCCGTCGAATCCGAACGACAGCGCCTGTCCACCATCACCCGCCTGTACGACGTGTACTGGCAGGCCCTGCACGCACGCGGCACCTTCGGGGACCGGATCTCCGCGCTCGAAGGGACCACCGGATGGGCTCTCGAGGTCCGCGATCACGGTGCCGGCGGCGAGGTCATTGTCAGCGGACGCCTGGCTCTCCACCAGCGAAGCAGCCACGCAGATCCCGTGGCCGACCGCGTCGAAATTCCGATCCCAGGGGCAGGGGAAGTCGTGCTGTCGGCCAGTCCCGGCCGGGTCCCCGTCAACGACCGCCCGCTCCTGCAGCACCTCGGGGGCCTGATTGCCCTCGAACTCGAACATGATGCCGCTCAACGCGACCGACTCCGTGCGTCCGGGGCGGACTTGCTCGTCGGCCTTCTCGACGAAACCATCACCTTCGCCGCCGTCTGGCCCGAACTGCGCCACCGCGGCATGACCAATGGGGTGGTCGTCGCCTGCTGGAGCACCCCGACCGCCGACCCACTTCATCACGAGACCATCCACCTGCAGGTCTGTCTGCAGCAATACGCACCGCTGTTGCTGCCGCGCGCGGGGCTACTCATCGCGGTGGTGCCCCGCGATCTCGACCTGCTGGCGACGATCAGCGCTAAGCTCGCTCCGGACTGTGCGGTCGGGATCAGCAGCACTCTGACCGCCAATTCGAGTGTCGCCGAAGCGGCCCGGCAGGCACAGCTTGCCGTGGCCCGCGCTCATGAGCAAGACCAGACGGTCAATGTCTACGGCGAAGACATCGACGACGTCGGGTTTCTGCCCCGCAGCATGGAAGACACCCGGAGGTTGGTCCGCACCACCCTCGGCCCGCTCATCGTTCATGACAAGAGCAACGAGGGTGAGCTGGTGACCTCGGTGCGCGTGTTCCTCCGGAACGATGGCGCGTGGCAGAAGAGCGCCGACGAGTTGAAGATCCACCGGCAGACCCTCGTCTACCGGCTGCGCCGCGTCGAGCAACTCACCGGCTTGAAGCCGACCTCCACCGAAGGCTCGGCGATGTTCTGGCTCGCCCTGTCCGGTGCCGAGCGAGCGAAACTCGATCTCGACGAGTTGATCGACTGAACGGAACACCAGATGGGCTGATCCGTCACGGACCAGCCCATCTGGCGTTCATCAGGTGCTACCTCGAAGTTCAGGAGTTGATGCTCTCCGTGGCCACCCCGGATGCGTCAGGTCCGCTGTCGTGGGCGGCCGGGGCCACCTGTGTGGAGGCGCGGGTCTTCTTCTTGACGAAGTAGACGATCGTCAGCACCACCCACACCGCGATTCCCTGCATCAGTTCGATCCGATTGGCTTCCCGGAAACCCATGCTGACCAGTACCGCGACGATGGCCACCGTGACCAGGATCGGAAGGCCCGGGTAGAGCCACATCCGGAACTCGAGGGAGCCGGGGTTCTCCTTCTCCCACCGTCGACGCAGGCGCAGCTCGGAGATGCAGATCATGAAGTAGACGAACAGGAACACCGCACCGGAGGCGTTGATCAGGAACAGGAACACCGTGTCCGGGAAGATTGCCGCAAGGACCACGCATCCGTAGCCGACGACTGTGCACGACAGGATGCCCTTGACCGGCACGCCACGCTTGTTGGTCGAGGTCATCCACGCCGGTGCGTCACCGCGGCCGCCCATGACGAACAGCAGCCGGGAGGAGGTGTAGAGCCCGGAGTTGAGGACCGACAGCACCGCCACCAGGATGACAAGGTTGAGCAGGTCCGCTGTGCCGGGGATTCCGATCCGGTCCAGGGCGGCGACGAACGGGGACTCGCCCGGTACTACCGAATCCCACGGCACGATCACCGCGATCAGGAACGTGGAGATGACGAAGAACGCGAGGATACGGAAGACGACGGAGTTGACGGCCTTGCGGATCGCCTTGGCCGGTTCCGCCGACTCGGCGGCGGCGATGGTGACGACCTCGACACCGGTCATGGAGAAGATCACCACGACCACGCCGATGAACAGGGTGGCCAGCCCGTTCGGGAGGAGCCCGCCATGGTCGGTCAGGTTGGAGAAGTCGATGCTCGCGCCGGGCCAGAGCCCGAAGACGAACAGTGCGGCGACCGCAATGAAAGCGACGATAGCGACCACCTTGATGCTCGCGAACCAGTACTCGGCCTCACCGAACGCGCCCACCGAGAGCAGGTTGACCGCGGTCATGATGACCATGAGGGCAGCTGCGATAGCCCACACCGGCAGCGACGGAATCCATTTGTTGATCATCTGACCGCCGACGACGGCCTCGAATCCGACGACGATGACCCAGAAGTACCAATACAGCCACCCGGTTGAAAAGCCTGCCCACTCACCCCACGCCATTCGGGCGTAGTCGGTAAAGGAACCGGAACATGGTTTGGCTGCCGCCATTTCGCCGAGCATCCGCATCACCAGCAGCACGATCAGCCCCGTGATGCCGTAGGTGACAAAGGCGAGCGGGCCAGCCTGGTTGATGATCGCACTCGACCCCACGAACAGGCCGGCACCGATGACCCCGCCGAGCGAGAGCATTGTCAGGTGCCGCTGTTTAAGGCCGGGTTTGAGCTGATGGGCCCCGTTCGGAGTCGTACCCATGGCATTCCCTTCATCAGGTGCCCGCGCCCGTCGACTTCGCGGGGCGGACGGGATCGAGCTTGTGATGGGAGTCACCCTGCTTGCCCGCGGCCGTCCCCGCCATGCGCCAACGGAACAACGCAGAGGTGGGGCCTTCATACATTTTGATGAACCGCTGTCGGGTTTCGGCTCTGACCTGGTCGTCTGGCGCGAGCGCCGCTCCGAGGGCTAGCCCGCCAGGTCGTGAACGTTGTGTTTCCTCCTGCTTCCGCGGGCGCCGAGCTGGGGCTATCCGGTCCTGGTGATCAGCCCACTGTGGGTGGTAGCGATGGACCGGAGTAGGGCGATCGTGGTCCGAACACGCGCAAGGCGTTGAAGCTCTCGTGGAACGATCAGTCAGTACTTCCGCAACCGTGACCTCTTCGGCCAGAATCCACTCCAGTGTCAGGTTGGGGTCGCCGATATGGAGGGGGAGTGCCGCGACACCGAGCCCGGCTGCGGTAGCCAGCCATTGGCCGGTGATGTTGTTGGTCTGGATCTGGGTGCGGTGACCAGGGGATCGGCTACGCCACAGCTGTTCTGGTGTGGTGGGGTATAAACGGATCCAAACGGGCCCTCACTTCAGCCGAACGAACGGCCTTGCTCTCCGCTGCAGTCAGTGCGGTCCGAAGCTGACCCGGTCGGCTTCCCCGGCAGGTTCTCGCTTTCGCCCTCGCCGCCATACCCGATGTGGGAAACACGACGTGTATTCGGCTGTCAGGGGTGGTGTAGCCCAGTGATCTCCTACGCGTCGCGATTTCGGTGATAGCGCGCGCAGCAGCAGCTCACGTCCAACTCGATGACCCGCCTGTTATACCTCGTAACGGACGCCACTCCGCGGGAGAACACGATCGATAGCTGGTCGTGGTCTTCGAAACAGCGGCTGCACATAAGATTACGGCGCTGGACCGGGCATCGCCCCGGTAATCGACAGCGGCGGGCGACACGCCGGATGAAGCATGAACTTGTCGACCTGCGGGATGGGCGAGCGCTCGGGGCACCTACTGTATTCCGGGGTAGTCGAGTTTACTTACCTCCGTTATCAGTACTTCGAAAACGTATGATTTCAAAGTTATTGGGCTCAAAGCTTGCCTGAGCAATCGTGCGGGCAGGTTCGGTTCTGCACTTTTGACTCGCCAATGAGAACTGCGCGCCACCTGGTGGTGTCGGTGGCCGTGGGTAGCTTCCCTTTAGCGACGAACGAGGCAACCGCAGGGTCGATTCCCGATCGTGGGTGGGTTGCGTTTCCCCACCTCTGCCGAGACGACGACCACCGCCCGTACCGCTGCCCGGTGTGGAGGGAGGAGCATTCCGGTCGCCTGGGGAGGACGGCGGCGACAATGCCTTCACCTACGACGAAGTCGCTGTCCCGGTGGGTTCTTCGGCAAACATCGAATCCGAAGAAGAGAACGGCCGCACGACCGTTACGTTCAGTGCGACCGGCCTGGCACGCGACCGTGACTTCGGTGTACATGTGCACACGCAGCCCTGCGGGCCGCGGCCGGCGGATCCAGGGCCGCACTATCAGAACGACGTCGATCCCGCCGCCGGCGGAAAAGCCGTCGGCTGTGTTCGATCACGGCTGGACAGCTGGGGTGATGTGGCTCAACACGCACACCCAACCACCATCTCGTTTCACGAACACGTCCGTTGTCCATTCGTCGGCGTCGAACTGCCTTCCCTCGTAGTGCGCGGTGTTCGTCACCCGAGCAGTGAAGACCGCGGTGTCGCCGTAGACCCTGACTCGGGCCTCCCCGGCGCGGTCCATGGCCGAGTGGGTCGGCTCGCCGGACATAGCATCGCTCACGTGAAGGGCGGTGCGAAGGCGATCTTCAGTACGGCGAGGACATTTTCACTATTGATGTCGATGCCGCGCTCGCTCTCCTGCAGAAGACCCGAGCAATTTGCGGACGACGGCGGAACCGGATGGCCTAGTTTCGCCGGCGAGGGTGTCTCGTACATGATTCGAGACGAAAGGGCGGAAGGGAGGCTCGTCGCGTCCCGTTCTGCCGTCGGGGGTCGAGGGTGGGGACCGTTCGTCCGTTGGTGGCCCGGGGTGGTGTTCTCAGACGGTGTAGCGCAGCAGAGAGACGCCGTTTTCGAAGCCGCGGGCCTGCGCCAGCTGCAGCCTCGGCATCTCGTAGCCGTCGGGGAACAGCCGGCGCCCCCGACCCTGGACGGTGGGGTACACGAACAACCGGTACTCGTCGACCAGGCCGGCGACGATCAGGGCGTGGGTGAGCGTGATGCTGCCTGTGACCACGATGTCGCGGCCCTGCTGCCCTTTGAGTTCCCGGACTCGGGCGTTCCAGTCGCCGGTGAGCACGGTCGAGTTCCGCCACTGGGGGTCTGTCATGGTCGAGGAGACGACGTACTTGTGGATCTGGTTCAGCTCGTCGGTGATTCCCGTCTGGTCGTCGGTCTGTTGGGGCCAGTAGCCGCGGAAATCCTCGAACGTCTGCCGACCCAGCAGCATCGCGTCCACGTGCTCGGACTGCCGGCGGGTGGCCTCGAGCAGCTGCGGATCCTGGTCCGCGGGGTCGAACCAGTCGCCGAGCATCTCGATGGAGCCGTCGAGGGTGATGTTCTGGGTGATTGCGAGTGTCCTCATATCAAGTACTGACCCTGCGGCGGCCGAAAAATCATCGCCAACAGGCACAGCCCCAGCCGTACCGCTGCGATCCATACACTGACTGTCCTCGACTGCATGGCTGCGCCGGGGGCTTGTCTGACCTCAGGTCGACCAGCATTCCGTGATCTACCACCCATCGGGTCGTCATCTGGATCGGGTGAACGCGGCCTTGGAAGGTTCTTCCACCCTTGCCCAGGCAGTATCTGTCCGCGCGCAAGGCTCCGGCGCGGTAGATGGTTACTGATTCAGGCTCGCCTGAGCCTGAACCTTGTCCTGGTGAGGACCAACCGGCGACAACCCCGACCGCCGGCCCGGCCAGTGGCAGCGTCCACCACATGATGCAGAGAACCGATCTCCAAAACTGGCGATCGACATGCTCTTCGGCACGGCGACGATCGCCAGGGGTGCACATATCCCGCTGAGAGCACTGCCGGCGACACTCGGCCTCGGCTCCGGGCGGGTTTGCGCTTCGGGCAGATGTCGCAGATCTTGTTCACCAACGGCTACCAGGAAGCGGTCTTTGAGAGAGATCAGGAGCAGGCCGACTTCCCGAACGGCTGAAACGGAAACCGGATTACCTGGCTCGCAATTGGATGGCTGTGTGGTTCACGCCTCGTTCCGGAAACCAGATACGCCTGCCTCCCTGATAGATACGGTTCGACCCGCTGCCCCGGATCAGAGCGACGCGGTCCAATGGATAACTGCCGGCTCTGAAGCCTCGTTCGAGATCGCCGTGGTCCAAGGCCGCGTTGCGCAATCCCAACCTTGCCTATCGTCGCTGCGGCTCACCAACGTTTTTGATTGACAGAGTGAGTCGCACTCGTTCTGCCTGAATCTTGGTGCGTCGTGAGTGTGGAACTTCACGAGGATCGTGTCGACCCGCCCAGATCGGGGATGGGTTGGGACGTTGAAATGTCAGTTCGGGTGAGCTTCCTGATTACCGTGAGAAGCCGCCTGCCGTTACTGTGTGCGTTCGACGGTTGCCCGGGCGAAGAAGGAGACACATGACGGTATCACCGAAGGGTTCGAAAGGTTCGGCGAAAGTGACAACCAAGGAGATTCGTGAGTGGGCGATCGGGGAGGGCCGCGAGGTGTCTTTGCGTGGCCGGATCTCGGCCGAGGTGGAGCAGGCCTTCCATGACGCTCAGACGAAGAAGGTTTCGACAAAAACGGCGCCGGTAAAGAAGACGGCCGCGAAGAAGACAGCCGCAACGAAGACGGCCGCAACGAAGACGGCCGCGCCGAAGGCGGCGGTCAAGAGGACGGCCGTGAGTAAGGCTCCGGCGAAGAACTCGTCCAGGGAGATTCGTGAGTGGGCGATCGGGGAGGGCCGCGAGGTGTCCTTGCGTGGCCGGATTCCGGCCGAGGTGGAGCAGGCCTTCCATGACGCTCAGGCGAAGAAGGTTTTGACAAAAACGGCGCCGGTAAAGAAGACGGCCGCAACGAAGACAGCCGCAACGAAGACGGCCGTGAAGACACCCGCGACGAAAACGGCCGGCAAGCAGACAGCCGCGACGAAGACGGCTGCGAAGAACACAGCGAAGAAGATAGTCGCGACAAAGGCGGTTGCGGAGAAAAAGGCCGTGAAGAAGGTGGTCGCGGTGAAGGTTCCGGTCAAGAGGACGGCCGTGAGTAAGGCTCCGGCGAAGAAGTCGTCCAGGGAGATTCGTGAGTGGGCGATCGGGGCGGGTCACGAGGTGTCCTTGCGCGGCCGGATTCCGGCCGAGCTCGAGCGAGCCTTCCATGACGCTCAGACGAAGAAGGTTCAGGCAAAAACGGCGCCGGTAAAGAAGACGGCCGCGAAGAAGACAACTGTGAGAAACACCGCCGCGCCGACGGCTCCTGTGACGAGGGCGGCGGCGCGCACGGCTCCGGCGACGAAGACCGCCGGGACGAAGACCGCCGGGAAGAAGACAATCGCGAAGAAGACAATCGCGACAAAGGCGGCTGCGGAGAAAAAGGCCGTGAAGAAGATGGTCGCGGTGAAGAGGACGGCCGTGAGTAAGGCTCCGGCGAAGAACTCGTCCAGGGAGATTCGTGAATGGGCGATCGGGGCGGGTCACGAGGTGTCCCTGCGCGGCCGGATCTCAGCTGAGC
>NZ_JASHKX010000017.1:0-105867 GCF_030058635.1 Rhodococcus sp. IEGM 1305 | reverse complement strand
TGGGCGATCGGGGCGGGTCACGAGGTGTCCCTGCGCGGCCGGATCTCAGCTGAGCTCGAGCGGGCCTTCCATGATGCTCAGGCGCAGATGCCGGTGGCGTGAGTTGCAACATTGCGCTGATGGATTCCGTGGCCAACCTGCGGCGAAGGCCATGAGCCTGTGGGGATCATGGCCTTCGGGATCATGTGGTGGGCGATTGTCCGGCGTCAGCGGTGCCCGCTATGGGTCCGAGGTATCCCGGCGGCACCTGACTTGACGATTCTCGCGGGGGAGGGGATTGGGTGCAGCAGTTCCGGCCCAGGGTAAGCCTGGGCCGGGGTGTGCGTGGCGCCTTGGGCGCGGCGGGACACTGTGATGCCACCGCCGGGGTGACGCGAATGCGGGTCACCGCGGCGAGGGTGCCGACGGCTGGGTGAGGTGCCGTGTTGCCGTGATCTCGACAGCTTCACCCGCTGCTCGGCAGTGGTCTCCTGGACATCAGTTCGGTTGTGGCACTGACGAGCTGCGGGTGAGTGCTAATGGTTGCAGTGTGGGATTCCCTCCGGCAGTTCGACAGTTCACGCCATCTCGGGGACGTGCAGGTGCGCGATGGCGAGTTCGAACTCGCATGTATCGAGTACCTCGGCGTTCGACTCGCGAACCCATTCGTCCCGGATGCGGTCGATGCGTTCCCTGTTCCGTTCCATTGCCTCGGAGCTGTCGAATGTCAGCGACGACACCCCGCGACCCGCGGCGTGGTCGAGCATCAGACTGGCGCTGCAGAAGCCGTCGAGTTCCTCCATCTTGGGCAGTGCTGCCATCTTCCACACGTCGACGGCGCGGTCCATATGGGCCGACTCGGTCTTGACCCACGTGACGCGGCAATAGGCCCCGCGGTCCGAATGGTGGTCGCGATGCATGACAGCGATGTCCCACCGCGACACCTCGGTGGTGCCGTGGAAGACCTCGGCTGCGACGTCACGTAGCTTCAGTACCTGCCCCTCGCTGGCGCGTAGCGATTCCTCGTCCCGCCACGAACTGGTCGCAATGCACCGGCCCGTGCCGCGATCGATGAGCAGAGACATTCCGAGGCAGCCCTCTACGTCCGCCAGCGCGGGCATCACGGTGTCGCGTACGTGCTTGATCCCGGCGTCGATGTACGACGGATGCGCTTGAATTGTGGTTGAGCGTGCGAACACGATCGGCACCCTTCTTCTCAGGGCGGCGCCGACGCGGCGTCGCCGGTCATTTGTCTGTGTTTCACACTGCTCCCCCTACCCCTCGGAGGCAATGGGCGGTGGCCGGATGCCCCAAACGAATGCGTGCCGGCGAGCCGTCCCCAGTGTCACCGCGGGGTTGTGCGGGCCGCGGTGGCGAGGTCGGTCAAGGCGGTATCGAGGTGGCCGATGATCCGATGCAGATGAGGGACCGCCGTCCGGTCACCGACGACCGCGACGTGCAGCTGCCCGGATCGGCTGGTGAGGGTGATGCTCAACGCCTGGCCACGCGCGAGGGTCGGGATTGGGTAGACGGCGTCGAGGTGGGCGCCGTTCCAGTACCGCGGGCGGGTCGGCCCCGGGGTGTAGGAGATCATCACGTTGAACGGTGGCGGGATGTCGTCGAGGACCTGGCGGATCGGGTCGAGCATGATCGGACTCAACGTCATGGCACTGACCAGTTGAAATTGGGTACGGCTCAGGGCCGCGACAATCCCGCTGGTATGGGCTACGGAGTCGGCGATCCGTGCCAGGCGGGCAAGGGGGTCGTCTTCGTCGGTGGCCAGGGACACCACCATTGCCCCGACCCCTCGGTTGCCGCCCGGCCCGATGGTGGGGTCCTCGCCGAGGTCGAGCGGGACGGGGAGCATCGCGGTCAACGAAGCCTCGGGGAGTGCGTACTGCTCGAGCAGATATGCGCGGAGCGCGCCCGCGCACAGGGTCAACACGACCACATCCAACGGGGCACCGGTACAGGCGGAGAGCCGGCGCAGTTGTTTCAGGGGCCAGGACCGGGCGGCGACCTTGCGGGCACGGCCGGTCGGGGCGTTGAAGATCGTCGGCGGGGACTGCAGCGGCAACGTCAGGCGCTCTTCGGTCAGTCCGTGGTAGCCGGCACGGACCAGGGTGGGAAAGGCGGCCGCCATCTCCCGCGGGATGCCCAGGCCAGACCGCAGCACCCCGCGTGGGTCGAGGGAGGAATACCGAGTGGGGGCCGCGACCGACGGGCTCCACGGCGCGGGGGAGTTCCGGAGGTCCGGGTCGACCGAGAGCGTGCGGTGCAGCAGCCTCATCCCCGAGGCGCCGTCGGTCAGCGACAGATGGAATTTCGTGTATACAGCGGTGCGCCCATCGGTCAGTCCCTCGATGACGTGCATCTCCCACATCGGGTGCTGCGGATCGAGCGGCATCGAGTGCATCTGCGAGACCAGCGACAGCAATTCGGCCATGGTGCCGTCGCCGGGAACGGCGGTATGCCGCACGTGATATCCGAGATCGACGTGCTTCTCGAGCCGCCACCACGGATACCCGTGCAGTCGGCGGACAGGGCGTTTGCGGAACAATTCGCCGGCCTCGGTGTGGGCGCGCAGGCGCTCGACCATGTCGGAGGCGTGGGCATCGGGTGCTGTGCCGTCCGGGGGATCGAACAGGGTCAGGGTGGCCACGTGCATCGGGTGCGACGGCGACTCGAAGAGCACGAACATCGCCTCGGTTGGGCTCATCGGCGCCAGACCACCGAACCCAGCTCGCACACCGCACCTCCCGGCTTCTGTGTGGTCTCAGCAGAACACACTGCGCCCGCGATGACCGTACTTTCCGCCGAGCCGACATAGGACCGCACGGATTCCACACATGCGAGCAGGTCCGCGGGTCCTGGTCGCGGGCCGGCCGAGTACTCGGTCCCACCAGTCGGCGAGCCGGGGCTGGGGTCGGGCCAGATGATCGGATCGCCGCACAGCCCCGCACCGACCAGCGGCCACGGTCGGTGAGCGGTCCGGACGCGTCGCTTGTCGGAGCGGTGGCGGATCGGCGGGCGGGGGCGGGATGCGTGCCACGGTGCGCGGAGTCTTAGTCGCCGATGTAACCGGTCTCGGGATTGATCTGGCCGAGGAAGTCGCGGATCGATTCGCGATGCTCGTCAATCGTGTTCGGCTGGAGCGCGGCCGACGGAGTGTTCGCTCGGTCTTGAATACCGGAATAGGCCACGCGTTGAAAGCTGGAGAATCCGTACCCTTTGTTCGGTCCGGATTCCCAGTCGTAGTCGCAGGCGCCTGGTTCCTCTGGACGTAGTCTCACAGTGAAAACCTCGCCATCGACCGTCAACGTGAACGGCCCATCGTCAGCCGTCGGTCGACTGTGACCTGCGGGCTCGTCGTGATCCTCGGTACGCATGAACGAATCTTCACATGCGCCGAGCTTGTCGGATCGAACGTTTGCCCACTCCTGCTCGAAGTGGAAGTGAGAATCGCTAACCTCACTGCATCGCGCTGGTGAGAGCAAGAAGGCGTTGTGGCTCCGTAAACAGCGTCAAGCGATGACCATCGATGACGACCAGCTCAAAGGCGCACTCGCAGTCATCTATCGACTACCGGACCAGTCGCCGGAGGCGATGGAGGATTGGGTGCGGACCCAGTACCTCGAAGACGGCCGGGACAAGGGCTATGCCCGCGAGGGCACCGAAGACCCGCTGTGGTTGCTCGCTGCCAAGGCGCACACTTATTACGGCGACCTGAAACAGGCGGGCTGAATCACATCTGCGGCCGCGCCTCACCGTAGTTGTCAGCCGCCTCGAAGTGCATCGAGTCCACCACATCGCTTTGCCAACCGGAACGGTAACTGCATCGTTGACCGGTTCGCGATGAGCACGAACGTCCTCAGACGTACCAGTCCGTGGGTCGTCCGGCTCGCGCACGTATTAGCTGCGAGCGGCAAGGACGATCTGCGATGCTGGTCAGTACTGACTGCGCGGAGACACGAGAAGGCTCAAGATGGCAGAAGCCCCAAGTAACGGTTCCGCATCGGGTGACAAGGCGGTGACCGTCTGTGCCGCCGCCATCCGGGACGCGGCCACAAGCCAAGCACCGAAGCACAGGCAGCTGCTGCAATCGGCCAGGGGCGGACGCATCCTGAGCAAGATCATGCTGTGGGTCTTCGCTGTCTCGACACCACCCGGGCACGGAGTCCTCACCACCACGGGGCGCAAGAGCGGCAAGCAGCGCCGCAACTACGTTCGCGCCATCCGGCGCCAAGACAAGGTGTACGTGGTGATGCTTCGCCCACCCACCCTGGCTATCGAGCGACCTCTGGCCGTTTCATCCTGGGTGTGGAACATCCGCGGCAACCCGAAGGTTCACCTGCGACTGCGACGCCGAACATTTGCTGGCGTCGCGCGAGAGATCAGCGACCCGACCGAACTGCAGCAGGCAAGAGACGCGATCTGCGAGACGGTTCACCTCATTGACTTCGGCGAGTGCCGGCTGCATCTTCGCGGGCGACCCTCCCGGGCCAAGATCAAGGATCTGCACCGCTATTGGTTCGACACCGGCATTCCACTCGTCATCGAACTCGCAGACTACTGAGGGCAGTAGGCATCCGCCCGCACCGCAATAGTGCATCTACACGGTGCGGGGGTTGGCAGGGATTTCGGAGAATGAGTTCAGTTGTGCGGAAGCAACGAATCGGGAGCGGCCAGCGCCCTCTGCCATGACCCGCTCCCGAATTCGTCCGGTCATGGATCGGCAACCGGGACTGAACACCGTGGTCCAGGTCGTCACAATCACACCGGTCCTACGGCTTGCTCGCCGACGTGTGCATTCCGCGCCCGTGCTCGGCTGAGGAATTCGAAAACGTAACAGACCAGTCGGTCCGGACGATCAAGGTGCCAAGACTAGATAACGACCACAAGGAGCGAGAACGATGGGTTCGTCTGGAATCGTCACCGATTTGGTCGCCTGGGATGCTGAAAGTTTTCTGAACGGGGCCGGGTGCAGTCGGCAGCGAGGTCGATGGTCAACGACGCCTGCTCGCTCCTCGGCCCTAGACCTTCCGAATCCGGCCACTCGACGCCGGACAACATCCGTGGCATATCCGTAGTCACTCTTCGCATCGACCCTCGTCCGGGCCCAGTGGATTCGTACAAGAACAGCAACGTTGTATCACCTTGCACGATGAGCGGGCTGTCGGTCATCGGACGGGCCACCGGGACTGCCCGGAACCAGACATATTGCTACTGAAAGGATCTCCATGAAGAGAGCAATCGTCGCTGCAGCACGCGTCACGGCCGCCCTCGTATCGGGGCTTGCCGTCGCAGCGATCATCGGGTCCGGCACCGCCCATGCGGACCCCCAAGCTTGCGTCATCCAGCGGGATGCCTTCAGTGCGACGGCAACCTGCCACGACACCGGTGCGCCCGCTGGTAGGGAGTACGCGCTGATCGTCGACTGTTGGGGCCTTCACGGCATTCCCAACGCCTTTCCGTTCTATGCGGTAGGGCCCTTCAGCCAGTCCACTCGCTCATTTGTGCCGACAGGTCAGGCCACCGGGGCTTGCGGCACGAATTGGGGTGCCCCCTCGTTGAATGTCGGCGTGATCACCAACGCCCATGTGGAGATCTATCGCCAATAGCAGGTACTAGCGACGCAACCGATCCACATCCCGGTATCGACATCGCCGAGCGCGGTTGTCGGTATGGCGATGGATTGGGTCCCGGAAGGGGAGATGTCGACTCTCAGGAACCGGCCATCGACGAAGGACTGCCAGCGACCGCCGAGGATCGCTGGCGGGATGCGATGGAGGACCAAGATCTGAGTCGACCACCGGCCGGCCGTCGGACGCTGTCGACGCTGGAGGCCAGCTTGCCGATGCGGATCTGAGCGTCAAGATCGGTTTCAAGCCACGTCGCGAATCTTGCACAACGCTGTGGCCAATCCGACGGCGATTGGTTTTGCAGTGGTTTGGCGCGCCATTTCAATGCCTTTGTCCCTCTTATGCGCCCACTCCACGTCCAGTAGGCAATGCCCGCCTCGGTCGAAATACTCTACTCCACTGTATGCACAAAGAATGACAAATCGGGCGGAATTTTTGGCGGAAAGTACGTCGTATCCCTACGGATCCCCCTCGCATCCATGGCGGGTGTTGGGAGTAGTCGGGGCCTGGGAGCGCGATATCCGCCGCCCCCCAGATCAGCCGCGGGCAGCGTGACTTGGGTCCCCAGAGATGGTGACTCGCATTCGATAGCTTCCGACTCGCCGCGAACGGAATCGTACGGGCGCGGCGACGCGAAGAAGTTCACGGCGAGGGTGGGGACGGGGCTCAGTGGAGGCCTTCGCGGAGCCGGC
This sequence comes from Rhodococcus sp. IEGM 1305, assembly GCF_030058635.1. Classification (NCBI taxonomy): domain Bacteria; kingdom Bacillati; phylum Actinomycetota; class Actinomycetes; order Mycobacteriales; family Nocardiaceae; genus Rhodococcus; species Rhodococcus sp. IEGM 1305. The sequence goes on along the minus strand of NZ_JASHKX010000017.1, from coordinate 99,554 downwards.
CAGCGGGGGAATTCCGATGTTTCGGAACGGATGCCCACGGGCACGCCGGGAGTATGACGACCGAACACGGAACGACGCACCACTCCGAATCCGGGTCGGCGGGGGACTGTCCGCTTCCGCCTCTGAGGTCCGGTGGCCGCTTGCATATCGTCGAAGGGCGGCCGTGGCGGCGGGCCCTCGACTGTGTAGTGGCCGGCGGTGGGGAGGGGAGAAGGCCATGGCACGGGGTAACGAACCCCCATGATCTGGATCTGCTGCTCGTTGTGCTCTCGACAGATCCCCGCATGGTGTTGTGCGTGGACGTTGTGGACGGAGAGGCGGCCGACCGCGGTGGCAATATCGTAGTTTGTCCTTCCGCGACGGTGTTATTCCGCCACGGCATCATGTTCGATGCTGTGAAAAAGCGTTCAGGACTCAATGTTCGGATGTATGAAAGTTACCGGGGGGCGGACGCGCATTCGATATTGGACGCACTCGACAAGGAGTATCACCTCGATACACCGTGGTTCACCCCCGCGCGGTGGCTCGATGGCCACGGGGTCGACTTCTAGCTGGGTGCCGGACGGGACTTCACCGGCATCCTCCGGGTTGATTGTCGGCTCTCGAAGGTTCGTGACCGGTTTCGCTTGCTTAGCTTGAACCCGTCGCTGGATCGGTCTCGTCGAACCGTGTCTCAAACCTTCAGCCCGCCGCTGTGCCTTCGATCAGAGTTCGGCGACGTCACCGTCTGTGACCACGGTATGGCTCAATCCCGCTTCGGAACCGATTCCGGCTGAAAGGGGAAGTGCGACACTTCAACGCAGGCGGAGATCCCGGCTGTCTGAGCTAGAACACCGTGATCGTGCCGGTGGGGCGACCCCTCAACGCCCCACCGGTCTGCGAACGGTCGGTCGCTGAAGAGTCAATGTCGACCGTCGCATTGGCGGGACCGGCGCTCACGGGCCGCGGGTGCTGGGAACCGAGTGGTCGGCGCTCACCGCGGCGGAGTCGCTTGGTGTGCCTTCGTCGGTCCGCTTCCGTCATACCACCCCACACACCATAGGGTTCACCCACAGCGAGCGCGTGATCGCGGCACTGCTCGAGCACGGGGCAGGGCAGGCAGATCTGCCGGGCCTGCGCTTCGCGCCGGTCGCGGGCGTGGCCGCGTTCGGCGTCGGGTGAGAAGAACACTGCCCAATCGTTTCCAAGGCACGCGGCACGCGCCTGCCAGTCACCGGAATCGCGGGGGACGTTGTCCCTGCGCGTGGCGGGATCGTCGAGGGGCGGCGAATGCGGCATCTTGTTCATTTGAACACCGCCGGCGTCGTGGGACCCGCACGGCGCGGACGGGCCGCAAGGCGGGGTTCCTGCTGCTCTCTCCGGCCGTCAACGGTCGATTGCCGGGACAGGACGTGCTCGGCTGCGTTGGCTACGCTGGCGTGGTTGCGGCGGGCAATGTCGAGGAGAGCATCAAAGGCGGCGTCCTGGCTGCAACCATACTGTTTGGCCAGGAGTGTTGCCGCGGCGGACAGTAACAGTGCGTCCGCGTTGTCCGAAGGGTCCCGTCCGGCTACCGCAGAGGTGTCAGTTGGCACGGAGAGTCCTTTCGCTGCATAGGCGGTCCAGGCGGCCCGGGCGGCCACGCATCACCGCCGGCGCGGCGGGTTCACTCTTCAGAGTCGTCGGCGAGACGCTCAGAGAACACCGACATTCACCTAGTCATACCTAGGCCGCGTCGTACCTGTCGGGACGACCCGAGACGAGACTCCACAAATTTGGAGCGGCGACTGTGACAAGGCACGTCGAAGGTCTTCGCGGCGGGCTGGTTGTCGAGCGCGGCAGGCGCCTCGCGCGCCGGCTTGCTGCGGCTGTGTCCGACTACATCTTGGCGTAGCGGGCCATGGCGAAGCTGTAGAGGCCGTAGGTGATGATGCCGAGGCCGGCCGCGATGAGGAGGGCCGCTCCGTAGGGTTGGGCGCTGACGGTTTTGAAGGCGCCGTCGAGTCCCGAGGCCTTATCGGGCTCGGTCGGCGGTGCCGGCTGCGTCGCCGAGGGCGAGCCGGATCGCGATGTAGCCGATGATCAGGTGCACGATGCCGCTCACGACGAACCCTGCGCGGGCGAATCGTTCGAAGAAGCTGTTCTGGGCCACCCGTCCTGCGGTAGAGGACGAGTTGTCGTGCGACGCCGGCGAGGAGGTGGCGGCGTGTGCCGGGGAAGGTGTGGTGTCAGGCATGGCGATCGTCCGATGTTGGTGGTGTCGACCGTCGGCGGGTGCGACGGTGAGTGGGCAGGGCTCGTAGGGCTGTCCGGAGCCCGATGCGGGAAGCCGGGGTCGATTCGATCGGCTCACGCACGGTGCGGAATTTCAGTTCGGAGGCCGTCTCGGGGGCGTCGTCGACGGTCGCGCGCAGAAACCGTTCGGGCAGTGCGAGTTTGAGGATGGTGTGCAGTGTCTGCAGGTACTTCCCGGCCAGGGAGCCGGTGGTGTATGGCAGGTCGTATTTCTCGCACAGTGCTTGCACCTTGGTGGAGATTTCCGCGTAGCGGTTGCTGGGGAGGTCGGGGAACAGGTGATGCTCGATCTGGTAGCAGTGGTTGCCGCTGAGGAACGCCAGCACCGGGCCGGCCCGGAAGTTGGCCGCGCCGAGCATCTGCCGCAGATACCATTCCGCCCGCGTTTCGTTCTCGATTTCGGCGAGGGTGAACTTCTCGGCGCCGTCGGGGAAGTGCCCGCAGAAGATCACCACGTACGCCCATACGTTCCGCAGCAGGTTCGCCGTCAGCGTCCGTCGCCAACGTCGTCCGCTGAGGGCGGGGAAGAGCAGGTAGTCCTTGCCGGTCTGGCGGGCAATCTTCCCGAGCAGCGCGCGGGTCTGGGCGGATTTCTCGGCGGCGGTGCCGGCCCGGGTCTGCTCGGAATACAGGTCGTGGAGGGCGATGCCCCATTCGAACATGGCCGCCAGCAGCAGGTTCCGCAGCGGTTGCAGCAGATGTTCCGGTTTCCAGGGTTGGTCGCGGGTGATGCGGATGACCCCGTAGCCGAGGTCCTCGTCCATTCCGACGACGTTGCTGAACACGTGGTGGCGGTAGTTGTGGGAGTAGCGCCACTGTGATGACAGGCCGGCCATGTCCCATTCCCAGGTGGTGGAGTGGATTTCGGGATCGTTCATCCAGTCCTATTGGCCGTGGGAGACGTTGTGGCCGATCTCCATGTTCTCGACGCTCTTGGCCACCGCGAGAGCCGTCGTCCCGAGAACCCACCCGGTGGTGGTCCTGCTGCCGTGGATCACCAACCGGGCCGCGGCATCGAGTACCCGCTGGAGGCCGATGGTGCGGCGGATGTAGGCGGCGTCGGCCTCGCCGAGCGACTCGGTGACGTCCCGGCGAATGCTAATGAGTTCGTCGCTGAGTGCCTCGACGTCCGCGTCGTCCTTGATATCGGAGATGGCCATGGTGTGCTCAGGTTCCCGACGAGCCCCCGTCCGGAACCTGGTGGTGCCCCGTCCGGTGCGGCCTCACGGCCGGGTCAGTAGGTCGACCCGACGCCGCTGATCACCGGCACCAATATCCGATGTGTCAACACTGTAGGTCTACTACCAAGCCCTACGGCAAAGGCCTACAGTTGAAAGCGAAGAAGGAAGTGTTTCTGATGGCCAAGGCCCCCGCTGATCGCACGACCCGCTCCGGCAACGGTCAGGTTCCGGACAGCGGCCCGATCACCCGACAGCGAATCCTGACGGCTGCACTCGAGATCATCGACCGCGACGGAATCGACGCACTGTCCATGCGTCGCCTCGGCAAAGCCCTGGGCCGCGACCCGATGACCCTCTACCGTCACGCCCCGAACAAGGCCGCGCTCGTCGACGCCGTCGTCGAGCGCGTCCTCGAACAACTCGAGGTCGACACCGACGACGGCGACTGGGCAACCCAACTCCGGGAGGTCGCCCGGGGCTTCCGCCGGTTGGCGCTCGACCATCCCCACGTGGTCCCGCTCCTGGTCACACGACCCCTGTCGACCCCGCTTGGGCTGCGCCCCCTGGGAACACTGCGCCCGCTCGAGAACATCCTCACCCTGCTTACCCGGGCAGGTTTCACCGCGACTGATGCCTTGCACGTGTACCGGGCCTTGTTCGGCTTCCTCCACGGTCACGTCCTCAACGAGCTCCAGGAAATCGTCGAAAAACCCGACGAGCACGACGACCTGCTGCGCTTGGGCCTGCACCGGCTGCCGATCGGAGACTTCCCCCTCCTGCGCGGCCTCGCACCCGTCTTGGCGTCGTACGACGGCGCCGCGGAACTCGAACGCGGCCTCGACATCTTGATCACGGGACTCACCGCAACGCTGCCCCACCCCGGCAGCCCCGCCCCTACTGTGAGCTGAACCCAGACCATGGACGAACCTTTGTTGCACCCTCCAACGCGCAGCAGTAGTGGCGAGGACGTGCCCGGCGCTGCCGCAGAAGAGGTGAACGCGGATAGAGACGGTGCCCTCACACCGTCGCCCCGGCTGCAGCTTCGCGAGATCATTCGCTGTCGTGGGGCGCGCTGGTGGTGGTGGGGCTGACAAAGAATGTGGTCAACCAAATGGTTGAGGGTATTGCGCGCCAGTACTGGTGATCGACATGGGGAAGTGTCCTAGGCCGTCAACAACGTCAGCAACAACGGCGCAGACCTGCTGAGGCCGATCGCAGCGGAGGGCACTCACTGACCACGGTGGGGCCTCGCACGCCCGTCCGCTCGGCGGACACGCCCGCGTCGGAATACCACCGGTAAGGCCGCTGTTGAAGAAGATGACGGTGGCGCTCATACCCCGGGTACCACACCAGAAAAGTCGCTGCGAGCGACCACTTGCCGAGAGGCGATATGGCGTCACCGTCGCCCCTGACCGGGTAAGACCTACATTGCGTAGCGTTCCCGGAAGGGACGAGGAGCCGCTGACGCCGGGGAAGGTGCCGGCGGCTTCCCTTTGCCTTCTCACCCGGTGTCAGTTGCGGGGTGGATCTCGCCGCGATGCCTCGAGCAGCACAAATGCCGTGTCCGATGGGTTGGTGACTACAAGGGAATGTCTGAGCCGAGTCGAGAGCGGATCCCCGGCAACTACCACTGGATACACAGCGGAGGCTGACCGGATCTCGAATTCAAGGCCATCCTGTGGCCACATACAGACATTTCGGACAGCATCCTCAGGGTCGGGCAGTAGAGTTACGGCTATCATCCGGGCCGGTTCGTTGCGGCCTCGCTCGACACATCTCGTTCGACGGAGAGAATGCACCATCAGCAATCCACACCGCGCCGGAACATCACCGAGAACCCACAATCTTCGCCACGCAGCAGCTGGCACGGCCTGGGTACTTTCGTTCGCCTACTTGTTGGCGGAGGTGTTCACCGCGGCGGCGTGGAGCACGCCTTACAGCTTCGCGCAGGACTCGATCAGCTCCCTGGGCGTGACGACCTGCGAAGTCGGATCCTGCTCACCCATGCACGACGTCATGAATTCGACGTTCGTCGCGCTCGGGGTGCTCACCCTCCTCGGTGCGTTGTTTCTTCATCAGCACATAAGAAGTGGCCGGGAGAAGAAGTGGATACTCTCGCTTGCCGTGATCATCGCGGTCAGCACCGCTGCCACCGGACTGTTTCCGGCGAACGATGGAACGATCATCCACTGGTCGGCCGTGTTGCCGGGCTTCGTGGCGCGCCACGTGGTGCTCGTGCTCATCGCCTGGCATATGTGGCACGAGAAGCGGCTGGTCGCTTTGTGGTCGGCCCTGTGCGCACTCGTGGGCCTGGTCGGCGCCGGCCTCATGCTGGGACAGGCGCTCCATTTCGGCCTTGGGGAACGTCTCGCTCTCTACCCGCTGCCGATGTGGATGGCCGTGACCGGCATGGCGGTCCTGATGGCGCTGGCACGCCGCACGGTGTTCCGCAATGTCGAGTTTTCGCTGCGTGCTCTCCACCCGCGCACCGCCACTTCGCGGCCAGCTACCGCGATAAATTCCATGTGGCGGTCCCTGGGCCGACATCCGGTCTCTGTCCCTTGGAGGAGGGCAGCACTGTCGAACAACCGCACGGTACGGCGATGAACGCCCGCCGCGCCACGCCCGACACGTGCAGGGCGGGTCCGTGGTCGGCACGAACGAACACGCTGTGAGTGTCTGAACAACCGACACGCGAGATCCTCGACTGGCGAACACCGGCACAGGTTCTGCCCGAGATTCTGGCACCGTGAACCGACAGTGTTGCGACCACCGCTTGAATGCGCCGTACTCTCAGTTTTGACCCCCTGCGCACTGCTTGACGCGAGTCGAGTCGGGGGAGACGAAGGATGTGGAAGATTGGGCTGAGATTCGTCGTCTGCTTCGCAGGGAAGAGTTGCCGATTCAGGTGGGACAGTCTTCCTGTCTATGTCGACGACCGTGATCGCCGCCTGCCAGGGCTTGCGCCGGGTGTTGTTCGCTGATCCTTCCGGTGCCCTGACTGTGTGGTGACGAACCGGGACCGAATTGACACCGTCCCTAGGGCGACTCGCCCAGGCGTGGGAGGTCGATCCGTTATCGTCTACGGATGAGCGATGACGCGACTCCGTCCAGTCCAACCCGCGCTCCGACGAGCACCCGGCGGGCGGTGCTCAACACGATGAAGGGCTCGGCAGGAAACCTCGTCGAGTGGTACGACGTGTACATCTACACGGTCTTCGCCACGTACTTCGAGGCGCAGTTCTTCGACGAGAACGACGCCAACTCCACGCTCTACATATACGCGATCTTCGCGGTCACCTTCGTCATGCGACCGGTGGGGTCCTGGTTCTTCGGCCGGTTCGCCGACCGTCGTGGCCGCAAGTCCGCCCTGATGCTCAGCATCACCATCATGTCATCGTGCTCCTTCGTGGTGGCGGTCATGCCGACGCGCGAAATCATCGGGTATTGGGCGGCGGTGGTTTTGGTCCTCGCTCGGCTTGTGCAGGGATTCGCCACGGGTGGGGAGTACGGCACCTCGGCGACGTACATGTCCGAAGCGGCGACCGCGAATCGGCGCGGCTTCTTGTCGTCTTTCCAGTACGTGACCCTCGTGGGCGGCCACGTGCTCGCGCAGTTCACGCTCCTGATCGCGCTCAGCGTTCTCGATGTCGAGGCGTTGGAGGATTGGGGATGGCGGATCGGCTTCTTCATCGGCGGCATAGCCGCACTGGTCGTGCTGTGGATTCGGCGTTCGATGGACGAGTCGCTCAGCGAGTCGCATCTGAAGGCCATCCGTGCGGGTGAGGACCGGACGGCGGGTTCCTTGACGGCGTTGTTCACCAAACACTGGCGTCCGCTGCTGCTGGTGTTCCTCATTACCGCGGGTGGCACGGTCGCGTTCTACACCTACAGTGTCAACGCGCCGGCGATTGTGAAATCCACCTTCGGGGCCGACAATGCGCTGACGGCAACGTGGATCAACCTGCTGGGGTTGATCTTTCTGTTGCTGCTGCAGCCGATCGGCGGCCTCGTCAGCGACCGCGTCGGGCGCAAGCCGCTGCTGATCTTCTTCGGTGTGGGTGGTGTCCTCTACACCTATGTGCTGCTCACCTTCCTTCCGCAGACCACCTCGCCGCTGATGGCGTTCGCGCTGGTCGCGGTCGGCTACGTCATCCTCACCGGGTATACCTCGATCAACGCGATCGTGAAGGCGGAGCTGTTCCCCGCCGACATCCGTGCCTTGGGTGTGGGCCTGGGATATGCGCTCGCGAACTCCATCTTCGGCGGTACGGCGCCGGTGCTTTTCCAGGCGTCAAAGTCGGCCGGTCACGTCGGTTGGTTCATCTTCTATGTGACGGTAGTGATCGGGGTCAGCTTGCTGGTCTACATCTTCGGGCTGAAGAACAAGGCGGTCACGGTGCTCGATCGCGAGCAGGGGAGCGCTTGGGGCGTGCCCGTGTCTTCAGGTCCCCGCTGAGCTGATTCCCGCGGTCCGGGTTCCGGGAGATCGGTGACGGCAGTGCTGGCCCGTGCTGGCCGAATAAGTGCCCGGCCGGCGCACCGAGCCGCTCGGTTGAAAATGGCAGCAGTTTGCGAATGGCAGTCCCTGCTCGTGGCGGAAAGAAACAGCCGCGAGTGTCGCGCCGGAACCTCTCGGTCGCCATCGTGCCCCGTGCAGGTGTCCTGAAGGTCGGGTCTATTCTGATTCTGGACGGGACGACCGACTCGCCATCACCGGCGGTGAGATGGACGGTCCGAAGTCGGAAAGGTTGTTGGCCTCTAGGCACTCTCGCAGAGTAGGCGTCATTTCGCGGCGAGGCGGAGCTGTGCGCCACAGGTCCGTCTCGAATGGGAAGATGGATTCGCGCCGTCGACGTTCGAGATCCTTGACAGGCTTCACGGCGGGCGAGGCCAGCGGCGGCGAGACCGGTCTCGGTATCGTCAGTGTCCCGGAGGGGCGACGACGTGCGACACCCTCGAGTAGGGCGACAGCGCCGATCGCGGTGACAACCGCCACGGTGAGCCCCCAGCGCTGTAAATCCTCCAGCGATGCCGCGCCGGCCGCGTGAAGCGACGTCGCGAACAGCGCACCGGCGGCCGCGACCGCAACGAGCGTGGACCGCCGGTCTCGGGCGGAGGCGGCAGCGTGGTGCAGGAGACTGCTTTCAGCACTGTCACACAGCTTACCGAGATCGGTATGTAGGAGAGCGATCTCGTCGGCGGTGCGGTGGACCAGCGTTGATCGAAGGTGTGTCGATGCGATCCGTGGCGGGCATCGATGTGCACTGGTGAGATGTGTTTGCAGAAGCCGTGTCTCGATCATCCGTGTGCGGGCCGCCGCGATGTCGCCGAGGCCCGCGAGCCCGCCGCGTTCGCACAGGTGGCGGCGGTTGCGCAGGAGCGATAGTACGCGGCGGTGGTCCGCCGAGTGCTGGGCGCGGAGGGCGACCCAGCCGATGAGGCCGTAGAGCATGTTACGGGTGCCCCGATCGAGGTAGTCGGGACTGGTAGCGGTGGCGCCGAGGTCGACGGCGAGGACGCGGGCGTCCTCGCGAATCGCGATCCCTGACCCCGGACGCCACGGCCTGTCGGTGAGCGGGGCCCGGTGCCAGCGTAATAGTCCACGGTAGGAGGGGGACGCGGCTTCCGTGCAGGGTGTGGTGCTCGGTTCGTCGACCAGTCGCCGTACCGTATCGACCCCGTCGGTGTGGACCTCGATGACCAGGCCCTCGACGGTGTCGCGATCGGTCCGGGGAGGGCTGTGCATTGTCAGGCTGCGCAGCCGTCGGTAGACCTCGGATCTGGGCAGTCGGGTGTCCAGTCGCGGGAATACGTCGATCGGGCTCGCCTCGGGCGTCAGTCCGAAGGGTCGAAGAAATGCTTCGATGGCGGTCCAGAATTCGGGGCTACCGTCGCCGCGGAGCGGGTCATGATGTCGGTCGATCAGACCGCCGGTGCGGTCGGGGGCAAGTTCCTCGCAGGCCAATACGAGTCCGTTGCCAGGAACCTCCCACAGTGACAGGCACGTTGCCGGTGGGCCGACGTACGGGCGTTGCGGGCTGTCAGGCGCGCGCTGGTTATCGAGTGCGATGCCGAAGGTTATCGGTGGACTGCTGCGGTCGACGATGTGTCGGAACGCCAGCAACTGTGCGTGGGGTCCATCGTCTCCGGTGGTGGTGGGGGCGCTGATGCGGGCAGGCAGGAACGGTTCGACATAGTCGACCGCGGGAACCGGGACCGGGTCGGCGCTTTCGGCGATATCCAACGGCAGCAGGATGACCCGCAACGTTGCCTGGCGTTTCCTCGACGACAGTGAGGTCGGGTCAGGCCGTCGGGTGACGAGTCCCGGACGATTCATTTCTGTTTCATAGTTTCTCGACGGTCCGGCACTGCTGTGCCGACCCTGAGGGTCGGCACAGGAGACAGTGATCTCGCCGGATGTTGTGTGAGTTGCTCTTGTCTCGCTCAGCCTGACTTCTTGGGAAACATGTCGTCCCGGCCGGGAGCGGCCGGGACGACATGCCAGAGGCCGGAAGTTGGCCCCCCGATCAGGTGGTCACACGCAGGGCGAACCGAGAACTTATGGCGTGTCTCCATTGAACTTGTCAGGGTCGTGTGAGTCTTGTTCGCTCCTATAGGAAATCGGAAGAGTGCAGCGGTGATATCGTCACGCCGAGCCGGTCTCTTCCGGGCTGCTCCTTCTGCTGTGGGCGCGGGTCAGGCTTTTTGGCTGTATTCCCGGGCAATATCGTCAATCCTCAGGCAGTGAAGAGGGTGGCGTGGTGTGTTGATGTCAGTTATCCTTCAGCTCTTACGCTTTCGGTCGAATTGGGTCGACTCGAGGGCCCTCTCTCGCTTCTCCGCTCGGCGCTCCTTGAGGGTACGTGCAGACTGTTTCGAACTCTTGACGGCGGATTTGTCAGCCATTGTCGGTCCTTTCCGAATCGGCAACCGCGAACTGGCTTCGACCATACCCAACAAAAGAAATAAGTCCAGTTCAGCGGCCGATATGGGGCGGCTCAAGTACAGGCGGGTCGTGACGGCGGGGTCGGTTGGAGCATCGTCACCGGGTTGTACCTCCTATTGGAGATGCTCTACGTCTCAGTAGCGTGCACCCCGATTTTCCTGCAGTGGCAGTCAGAGCTTCCGAGGTGCAAGGCGCGCAGTAAATTTCACGAAGCTTGCGTATTTCCTGCCGATGGCTATGGTGCAGGGCAGCGTTAGTGGCATCTATCTGGAGGACTGAAATGTGAGTGCAGCTACCGATCGTCAGTGGGCGGTTCGTGACGCTGTTCTGCGTTGGCTTCTAGCGAAGACAGCGGGGGGCTATCGCAGCCCGATTCTAGACGCGGATGCCATCGGAGCAGAAGTCGGGTGGGTGGCCTCGGCGCTCACCCACGACGAAGTGTCCGACGCCTCGATGTTTCTCTTCAAGGAGAACTTCCTGACAGGCGTGCCGGTAATGGGGATCGGGATTCCACGACCGATGCTGACTGTTGCCGGCCGTCGGGTGGCCAAGACCGGCAAACCTCTGAGGTCCAAGGACGACGCCCACGAAGTGAAGTTGCGCCAGCGTCTGGCGGCCCCGCTTGGGCAGGCATCCGTGACGACGGCGGTAGTGAAATAAATGAGAGAACGACTCGGCCGGTCAACCGTTGGGCTCTGCACCGTCGTCGGGGCACGTTGCGCCGACACCGACGAGGTCACCAGTCCGGTGGTCCCCTGCGGTAGGTGTCCGCGTACGCGCACCCTGCGGCGCGAAGGGCAGACCGCATCGGTCGATTCTTCATAGTTTGAGTTTCGGTACGGCGTGGCCCGTATGTCGGCGACGTGCGGCAGAGATTCATTGGCACGAAATCTAGAGCAATAGCAGGATTCACTGGAATGCTATTGGGGGAGTAGGTGCTCCGGAGGTCGTAGTGTGGGTGCTGGACGGATCGGTCGATGGCGGGCAGAGCGGCTCACAGTTTCGCCGGTCCGTCGCCGTTCCCGCGTTCGTGGGTGGGCACGTTGTTCTGGTGAGGGTGTAACGGCGGCGATGACCCGCGGTCTTCTCGTGGGATGACTGCATGTTCGTCCGTGATCTGACCGATTGCACTCGGAGCCAACCAACTGATTCTAGACGAAGGCGGGAATCGTCCACCATGAGTACGACATCCGACCACAGGGCAGCGTCGACCCTCGCCGGTGCCGGGTCGATCAGTATCGCGGAGATCAAAGTTCCTACCCGCCGCGATCTTCGCTGACGACAGCGTCACCTCTTCGCCCTCGTTGCCGAGCTATGCCGGATGCGCGAATTATGCTATACCACATAATGATCCGCACCCGGACCCATATTGGTCCACCCCGAGGAGGGCCTGTCCCGTGAACCTCAATGTCGCCCTACTGTTCCTCGTCCTCGCCGGCGGAATCGGTGGCACCGCCGCCATCCAGGCCGCGTTGCGCCGTTCAGCCGACCACGGTCGGCGCGTGTTCCATGTCGACGGCTGATCAACTTTCTCGGCTTCAAGCTCGCCAGGGTCGAGAAGGGTAGAGGTGGTGGCCCTAGAAGTTGTACCACTCGATCGTGGGTGCCGATCGGGCGTCCTGTACGGAGAAGTCATCGCGCCCTCCAGCAGTATGACCGGGAGTGGGTCCGCTGGTTCAACGCGGACCGATTGCTCTCATCGATCGACCACTTGTCGCCGATCGACTACGAGACGCGCCGCCGTGGACAGTGCCCCATCGCTACCTCCATCCCGGAGGTGGCCTGAACGACGTCTCCACTCGACCGGGGTCGTTCTGGAGGGTAGGTCCGCATAGCTTGGATGGAGTGGATGGATGGATGGAGAGAGAGAGGCGAGGACGGGAATCGAACCCGCGTATTCAGCTTGGGAAGCTGATGTTCTGCCATTGAACTACATCGGCGCACGATATTGGGCGCGCGTAAGCAGGCCCAACACCCTGCGGCGGAAACATTAGTCGCCCACTGACCGGCAGGGATCACGAAGAGGATCCAGCGGATCAACGCCCGCGCCGGGGGACGCTGGACTCTCCCGCAGCGGTGTTGCCGGGCCCGATCCTGCTGGTTACGCCGCCATAGTGCCGCCGCGAGGAGCGCGCGGGCAGCGGGGGAGAGCACCCCTGGCCGATACATGACCCCTACAGGGAGGATCAACGGCGGGTCCATGGCGCGGGCAACGACACCCGACTCGCCGGCATTGTCGACGACTGCCCTGGGCACCCACGCCATTCCGGCACCGGCGGCGACCAGCGGTACGCTCGCTTGGCGATGCGCTGTGACGACACCGAGCGTTGTCCGCCGTGATGCGCGGCGTAACGCGGACTCCACCGCGACCCGCCCTAGCGCGCCGCCGGTCACCGCGATCACCGGTAGGTCGTGAATCTGGTCGAATGGCAGGGGGTCGGGGAGACCCTCGGCGATCTCACGGGGAAGGGCAACGCACAGTTCATCGGTGCCCAGGTTGTGGGTGTCGAGGTCGCGGCGGTCGGCGGGCTCTCCGGAGTCGGCCGGTTCGAGGAAGCCGAACCCCAGCTCGACGGTTCCGTCGCGCACTGCCGTGGCTACGTCGGTCTCGGACCGGTACTCCCTGATCCGGACGGTCACCTCGCCGTAGGCCCGCCTCAGGTCACCGATTAGTTTGGGGAGCGGCGACTCGTACTGGCCTCCGGTGGTGCCGACGTCGACGTGTCCGCCGTGGAGACCTGAGAGTTCGGCAACGGACGCCGGTGCGGTGGCCCCATCCCGGAGCAGTCGTCGGGCGGGATCGACCGGTGCCGCACCCACAGGTGTAGGGAGGGTCGGACGTCGCGAGCGCCGTTGTCGTCGCGCTGAGTGTGGCCCGTGGCTATTCAGACGCCGCCCCGAGGCCGTGAGTAGTAGGAGCTCCGAGGCGAGGAAGCGCGAATGATCTTGGTGCGCATGGAAAGGAGATGCTGGCGCCGTTCAATTATGCAGCGAAGACCAGCGAGCGGGCCCACCAATCTCACCGTCCGCCGAGCTGTGCGGCCGGCGCGCCGCGTCGCCCGAAGTGAGCACGGAAAAAACATTTGGCGGCGGAACTGGGGGTCGGTAGATTCGGTGGCTGCCCTGCTTCTGTTCCGTCGTTCGCCGGGATGTCCCCAGTTCCCACCACCCGAAAGGTCCACCGTGACCGAACCTACTGGCCTCGTGAACGACGAGGCAAGAGCCGACGACCGAATCGAACGCCGACACCTCCAGGTGATCGGTGTCCTGTTGGTAGCCAGCTTCGTGGTGATCCTCAACGAGACGGTGATGAGCATCGCCATCCCGGTCCTTCAGGTCGAATTGGGCGTACATCCCAGCGTCGGGCAGTGGCTGACGACCGCATTCATGCTCACGATGGCGGTGATCATCCCGCTCACCGGCTATCTCATCCAGCGCATCCCTACGCGCACCTTGTTCGTGCTCGCCATGTCGCTGTTCACGGCGGGAACGCTGATTGCGTTCGCCGCACCCGGCTTCGGTGTGCTGCTGTTCGCCCGCATCGTGCAAGCATCCGGGACAGCCCTCATGCTGCCGCTGCTGATGACGACGATCATGACGCTGGTGCCGCCCGCCCGTCGTGGTGCGATGATGGGCAACATCTCCATTGTCATCGCGGTTGCGCCTGCTCTCGGCCCCACCCTGTCCGGTTTCATCCTCGACCACCTCGGGTGGCGTTGGATCTTCGGATTCGTTGCCCCCATCGCGTTGGTCACATTGGTCCTCGGCGCCCGATTCGTTGTTTCGGTGTCCGAGACGACGAAGGCCCGCATCGACATTCTGTCGATCCCCCTGGCGGTACTCGGATTCGGTGGCCTGGTGTACGGCCTGGTGAGCATCGGCGAATCGGCCCAGGAATCCCCGACGATCCCCGTGTGGGTGCCGTTCCTCATCGGTGCGGCCGCGATGTCCGGGTTTCTCGCCCGACAGTTCCGGCTGCAACGCGAGGACCGGGCCCTGCTGGACCTGCGTGTGTTCGGATACCGCCAGTTCAGCATCTCGGTCGTCGCGATGCTGGTCGGCATGGCAACGATGATGGGCACCTTCATCATCGTTCCCTACTTCGCGCAGTCGGTGATTCACCTCGATCCGTTCGAAACCGGTCTCATCACACTGCCCGGCGGCCTTCTGATGGGTCTGGCGGGTCCGATCGTGGGCCGCGTCTACGACCGGCGCGGTCCTCTCGTGCTGGTCATCCCCGGCTCGATCCTCGTCAGCATCGGAGTGTGGATGCTGACGACGTTGAACACGTCCACCTCATTGTGGTGGCTGCTGTTGTCGAACATGGCACTGTGCCTCGGCCTGGCGGCGACCTTCACACCGCTGATGACGTCGGGATTGGGATCGGTGGCCGCTCACCTGTACGCGCACGGCTCCGCAGTGGTGGGCACGTTCCAGCAGGTGGCCGGCGCCGCCGGTACGGCACTGTTCGTCACTGTAATGACGGTCGTTGCCTCACGATCCGGTCACCCTCACGATTCACCGGACGCCATCGCCGAGGGGGTGCGAATGGTCTTTCTTGTCGCCGGGATCCTCTCATTCGTGCTGATCGCCGCATGCGCCTTCGTGCGCAAACCGGCGAACCCGGTAAATCACGCACACCCTGCATCGGTGGATGCGGCCGCGCAGGGGACCTGAACGGTGGCGCGTGCTGAAGGTGGGCCCCCGAGCCAGTGTTCGAGCCGCCTGGATCGGGTGCGCTTGCCGACTGAGGGTTGCGTCCATGACGATGGTTTACGGACCGGATCCGAATCTGTGCGAGCGCGGCTCGCCCCTGCTTCGCGGACGCTGGAGTGGCGTTGCGGTGCCGGATCGCGGCGTCGTGTTGCGTCGGCTGTTGTGCGAAGTTGGCTTGGGGAGGGCCCTGTCCAGTTGGTGTGGGTGAGTTGTGAGCGGAGGAGGGCGACCGGTGCAATGATCTGGTCTGCTGTGGGCAAGGGTCCATCCGCATTCTCGGGTGTGGCGGTCGAGGGTGTGTGAGATTCGGTTCGCGTGGACGCCTCGACCGTCGGTGGCATCCACGAGGAAGGTGACAGGTTTCTGTGCCCGGGTGTCGGTCACGAACGGTGCCTGCCCGGTAGTGGTGCATCCATCGTCTGTTTCGGTGGCGACGAGGGGGGATCGCAGGGTGGGCGTAGCTGCTGCCGGATACATCGGCAGTGATCGCGCCAGCGCTGCATGAGACGTCCTCGCCTGTTCCCCCGGTTGAGCTGGGCCTTTGAACCCGATCCGGCGGTCCGCCGATGGGTGTGGCTCCCAGTGCTGTCGTGTGTCCACGCGGACACACCTGGCTGAGTGGGGGAATGTACATCCGCTCACTCTCGATTGCAGAAGTCCCTGGTCCAGGCATCATTCCTACTCGAAGATGCTTTCGGGAAGCCAGTCTGCGTCGAACAGCCGGGCGAGGTTTCCGAACCCCCCGAGATCGCCATCGACACTGGCCGATGTCACCATGAGCCGATTGATCATGATCCGAGCCGCCTGCTCCTCCACCGTTCCGGCGGCGAACAGGAGTGACCACGAGCAAACCTGCCCGTCGCGATGCGCACGACCCATCGTTTGGCGTGCGGCAATTCCGGAGTAGCGAGGCTGGTGGAAGAACCCGATGCGACGTGCCGATGAGGCGCGGGAACCGTCGACCATCAACTCGGACGCCTGCAGATTGATCGCAGATGCGGTGTTGAACACCACGACCGGGTTGTGGCCTCGCTGAAATCGAATGCGCTCCGTCTCGAGATCGCCCGCGCCGAAGATGCGGGAGACGCCAATGCCGTGCTCCTCCAAGAGGTTGGCTACCGGGTCGGCGGCCGTGGTGACCAATTCGACGGCGACGAGTACCTGGTAGCCACGTTCGACGTGTGCGGCTACCAGCTCGGCGGTCTGCGGGGCTCGCAGCATGCCTGCCTTCTGCCGGAACCGCATCAGAGCGGCACGGCCGCGGGCGGTGTCGTTCCCCTGGCGGGCGATCCTCATCGCGCTGCGGAACTCACTCCAGTCCTGGTGGTACGCAGCCCATTGTGTGGCGGTGAAGTCGAGTGGCAGGCCGTCGATAGGTGGCGGCCCCCAGGGCGCGTCGCGATGCATCATGACGGGCGGGTCGCAGTCGGTCATCCATTTTCGGACGCGGGTGACGGCCTGATGCTGCAGCCGCTGAGAGCCTTTTGCTTGGTCGTTCCAGTCCCATTTGCCCTTGTCCCACCCGGGAGTCAGGGGTAGGCCATGCTCGACCAGTTTCTTACCGAGATCGGCCCACTCGCCCGGCGGGTCATCGTGCAGTTGCGCGAAAAGCGAAGACAAGTAGGTGTATTCGCCTGGGTGATGACCCGGTGTCGCCGTCACGGTGATGACGAACGGCGCCTTCTCAGGCGTCGCGGAGAGACGGTTGATGCGCCGCTGGTACTGGGTGCGCTGGGCCGTGAGGTGCCTGAATTGCTGTGCCTCGTCATTGATGATGAGGGAGAAGGAGTACTTCGGTTGGCCGTTGCGTCCGAGTAACTTCTTGAGCTGGTCCGGGGAGATGATCAGCCACCGATAGCCTCCGTCGCCGAACGCAGCGAGGGCGTCGCGCCACGCGGCGATGGTGATCTGGGCCGGCCGGTCCACGGTGATGAGTACGGTGTCGCCGCCCCCTAATTTCAGCGCAGCTTTCGCGCCGAGGATTGCGCTGCCGGTCTTGCCTACACCGGGCTCGTCGGCCAACAGGAATCCGCGCTTGCCGTGGTGAAAGGCCGTCGCGATCGCCTTCGCGGCGTCCACCTGTTCGGGCCGCGGTATCTTGTGGAAACCAGTAGCGCCCGGTTGCCGCACGCCGTTGAAGTCCTCTTCGACCCAGCGAGCGTACGAGTACGGTTTCGACGCGTAGACGGTGAGTTCGTCAGGCAATTGAGTGCCGATGTAGGCATATGCTTTGAGCGCTTTGTAGTACTTGGCACCGGGCGCGGATGCCCGATAAGGGACATCGAGGATCCAGATCCGCTCCCCGTGCCCCGGGGTGGGTATCAGCGGCGCGGCGCTGGCTCGTCTGGGCTTGGAGCGTCGCTGGGTGGTCTTCCGTGCGGCCATGAGTGCAGGCTATTCCCCAGGCGGATCGTCGGGGTCGACGACGTCGTCTGCGGCGGATGCGGTTGCGACCGCCGCGGCGGCTGGCACCGAGGAATCGCGGGCTGTCGCGGCGGGCGCGGGGCCCGGTGCAGGGCGATTATGTATGTCGATGGTCTCCACAACCTCAGGTTCGGCGGATGGTTCCACTGCTCTCGGCGCTGCTGTCGGGGATGTTGAGGCAATCGCCTTCGTCATGCAGCCCGACCAGGCGTCGCGTTCGGCGGGCCCGGGACAACGCCCGCCCAGGCGGTTCGTGCGCCTGCTCAGCAAGGCGGCGAATGTACCTGCACCCCGTATCTCGTCGTAGAAGGGGCTGTCGGACTGTCTCATTGGCCTTGCCCTCGCCTGTGGTAGGGGTCCTGTCTGTGCCTATTGACCTGTTTCGGTGGCCGTCCGCTGCGGCTGGCGCTGCAGGTGGCACATATCAGTTGTGCACGAATAGATGGTGCACGCTACATGTTGAGATGGACTTGGCCGAAGGAGGCATCGCCGGGTGTAGTGAGATGGCGAGAGGTCGTGGCCTGGCGGGCGACCGGCAGGGCGGTCGTGTCGTCGTCACCGATGTGGTCGACGACCTCGACCGCCGATCTGAAAGTCATTGTCCGGGATCAGGTCGCGCCTGCAGCGCCGGCGCGGCGGCGGCCAGCAGCGCGTCACGGTCTCGGTTCAACGGGGGATAGATGCGTTGGGTGTTGATGGTGACCTTGGTGGCTTTGGCTCGCGCGCCGCGCGACACCACCTGTCGATCCCACCCCTCGGTGTACACCGCTCCCGCCGGTCCCAGGTCGAGAATCGTTGCGTACCAGGGGATCCGGAGCGGGAGCATCGCCTCCCCGAGTAGATCGCTGATGACGTTGTATCCCGCGTAGCGGCCCATCGGTCGCCCGTGCTGGCACGACATCACCGACAGGTGGTCCTCGTCCACCCTTGCCGCGGCGACGTCGCCGGCGGCGAATACCTCGGGCGAGCCGATCACCCGCAGATAGTCGTCGACCGGCAGGCGACCGAGCCGGTCGTGCTCGGCACCGAGTTGTGCGGTCAGCGGGTTCGCCCGCATGCCCGCGCACCAGACGACGGTGCCCGCGGCCAGCACCTCTCCGGAGGAAAGCGTCACGCCGTGCTCGTCGACAGCGGCGACACCGACACCCGTCCTCGTCTCGACGCCGTTGTCGGACAAAGCCGCTTCGATCACCGGTCGCGCCGATGCCCCCATGTCGGAACCGACGTAGGGGTTGTGGTCGATCAGCACCACCCGTGGTTCGACGTTGCGTCCTGCGAATACCTTCGCCAGCATTCCGGGCAACTCGGACGCCGTTTCGATGCCCGTAAGGCCGGCGCCGACCACCACCGCGGTCGCCGCGCCCGCGTCCGCTCGGCCGCCGGACAGCGTGGCCAGGTGGCGCTGTAGCTTCATTGCGCCGTCGTAGGTGTCCACGTCGAAGCCGAATTCCCGCAAACCGGGGATATCGGGCTTCGCCACCCGACTGCCCAGCGCCATGACCAAGCGGTCGTACCTCTGCGTGAATTGTGCCCCGTTACCCGAAACGGTGACGCTGTGCGCCGCGGTGTCGATCGCCGTCACCTCGGCGGCGATGTGCCCGACGGCGACCGGGTCGAGCACGTCGCTCAGTGGAATGCGGCAAGCGCTCAGGTCTGCCTCGTAGTTGCGGACCCGGATGTCGTGGAACGGCTGCGCACTGATCACCGTGACATCGACGGTGCCCGCCGCATCGAGTTCGTCGAGCCGCCGCGCAGCCCCCAGCGCGGCCCACAAGCCGGCGAATCC
The DNA here is from genome assembly GCF_030058635.1 of Rhodococcus sp. IEGM 1305. Lineage (NCBI taxonomy): Bacteria > Bacillati > Actinomycetota > Actinomycetes > Mycobacteriales > Nocardiaceae > Rhodococcus > Rhodococcus sp. IEGM 1305. The sequence continues at coordinate 80,224 of NZ_JASHKX010000017.1, read as the reverse complement.
CGAGCCGAGGACGAGGACGCGCTTGGAATCCGTCACACCGCCATCGTGCCAGGTCTGCGCCGGGGCGACCGCTGGATCACGCGCGATCGGGCAGCACCGGACCGGAACGCCCGAACTCAGCCCTGCGTGAGCCGGGCCACCAGGTCGATGTAGCTCTGCTTGGCATCGGCGCTGCTCGTACCCGCCACCTTGGCCCAGGCGTCGTACTTGGCGCGGTTGACCATGTCGAACCGACCGGGCCGCTTGCCTTCGACATCGCCCTTCGACCCCTGCTTGAACAGCGCGTACAGCCGCAGCAGCTCATCGTTGGCCGGCCGCGAGGTGAGCTTCGTGACGTTCTCCTGCGCATCGGCGAACGCCTGATCCAGATCCGACATGGGCACCCCTGGCTCTCGGGCGAACTCTTCGACGCAATCGTAACGCCCGGAGCCGATGGCGTCTGATCCGTTCGGGCCGCCCATCCGATGACGGCGAGTCGGGGTTCGAGAAACAGGATGTCCCGAGCGGGAGTTGGTGTGAAGGTGTGCGGCGACGGGGGTTCCATCGATATGGTCGACGGGCGAGTCAGGTGAACTGAGCAGCCGCAGTGGTGGTGGGACCCCAAACTTCGACGGAGGTGTGTATGACGGTCGCTGACACGGTGGCGCCGCTGGTTCGCGCGGTGGTGGGGGAACAGGTCCCGGTAGGAATCCGGTGTTGGGACGGTAGTCGCAGTGGTCCCTCGGACGCGCCGTGGCAGGTGCACATCGTCAATCGGCGTGGTCTGCGGCGGTTGCTGTGGGCGCCCAACGACCTCGGTTTCGCGCGGGCCTACGTGTCCGGCGACATCGACATCGAGGGTGACCTGCTCGCTGGGCTGGACGTGTTGGAGCAGGTGTCGGACCCGACGAGGGGCCCCGGCGTACGGATAGACAGGCAGACGAAGAAGGCGCTGGCGACAGCGGCGCTACGTCTGGGGATCATCGGCCTCCCACCGAAACCACCGGCCGAGGAGATGAAACCGGCGCGCGGGCACCGGCACGACAAGGAGCGTGACGCCGCCGCGATCAGCCACCACTACGACGTCGGCAACGACTTCTATCGACTCGTGCTCGGCGAGTCGATGACCTACTCGTGCGCGTACTGGGCGGAGCCGAGCGACGATCTGGACGCAGCCCAATATGCCAAATGCGATCTGGTGGCCCGCAAGCTCGGCCTGACCGCGGGGATGCGGATCCTCGACGTCGGCTGCGGGTGGGGAACCTTCGCGCTGCACGCGGCACGTCACTACGGAGTGCACGTCGTCGGTGTCACCCTGTCCCAGGAGCAGGCGGACTACGCCGCCAAACGGATGGTCGACGCGGGCGTGGGGGAGTTGGTGCAGATCCGAGTCCAGGACTACCGCGACGTCACAGACGGCCCCTACGACGCGATCTCGAGCATCGGCATGGCCGAGCACGTCGGCGTCGCGATGCTGGCAACCTACGCCGCGGACCTGTTCGCGTTGCTACGCCCGCAGGGGCGGCTGCTCAACCACGCGATCTCGCGGCGACCACGCAAACCCGCCGCCACGTTCTCCAAAACGTCCTTCATCGATCGCTACGTGTTCCCCGACGGAGAAATCGAACCACTCGCGACGATGATCGAGGCGCTCGAAGGGGCCGGTTTCGAGGTGCGCGACGTCGAGTCGCTGCGCGAGCACTACGCGCTGACCCTGCGGGCCTGGGTGGGGAACCTGGAGGCGAACTGGGACGAGGCGGTGGCCTACAGCAGCGCCGGGCGGGCCCGGGTGTGGCGGATGTACATGGCCGGCGCGGCGTTGGCGTTTGCGGCGAATCGGCTCGGGATCAACCAAGTTCTGGCAGTTAAATCCTCCGATCGGGGTGACAGCGGCATGCCCGGCACCCGTGCCGAACTCTTGCAACAATCTGTACCGATACAATCTCCGTCGGCTCGCGAACACTGAAAACCGTTCAGAAGCACTGAATTCGCGTTCGGTGTGTGCCGAGCGCTGCGCGGTAAACAGTGTGGTGATGAGACCCCGACGGTGAGGAGGGCGCGTGCGGTTCGCGCTGGACTATTTGCTGGCTGACGTGCCCGCGGAGCAGGTCGAGGAAGCTCGGGGTTTCTACACCTCGAGGGCAGCAGGCCGTGGCCCCCGCACCCCCGAGGAGTTGAGGGAAGTACGGGCGAGGCGGTCCGCTCCTTCTCCCGCCGATCCACCGGCGATCGAAGAGATGGTCGAAGCCGCGGGAGCGCATGTCCCGGTGAGGATCTCTACCCCCACCGGCGGTCGAGCGCGGGGCGTCTACCTCGACATACACGGCGGCGGCTTCTACATGGACTCCGCGGCGCGCGACGACGTGCGTAACCGTGAGCTCGCTGACGCTCTCCGCATCGCCGTCGTCAGCGTCGACTACCGGCTGGCACCCGAGCACCCGTGGCCGGCCGCACCCGATGACTGTGAAGCGGCGGCGCTCTGGCTCGTCGAACACGCCGATGCCCGCTTCGGATCATCCCGACTGGCGATCGGCGGGCGATCGGCGGGAGCGACACTCGCGATGGCAACTCTGCTCCGGCTGCGGGACCGGGGGGCCGTCGACGGGTTCACCGGCGCCGCACTCCAATTCGGCACCTTCGACTCGAGCGCGCAGACTCCGGCCGGACGTCGGATCGCCGACGAATACTTCATCCAGGCCTACGCCGGCCATGTGGAAGATCGCACTGCTCCAGACATCTCTCCTCTCTACGGCGACCTCCACGGCCTTCCCCCGGCGCTGCTGGTCGTCGGAAGCAAGGACGTGTTGTTGGAAGACAACCTCGCGATGGCAGGCCGGCTCTCCGCCGCCGGCAATGACGTCGAGCTCCGGATCTATCCCGACGCGCCCCACGGGTTCACGGGCCACCCCACGGCAATGGCCGGGACTGCGCTCAGCGGCGTCGAATCATGGCTCCTCGAGCGGCTCGCCCAACCGTAGGACTACTCGGCCGTCCAAGCCTGGGAGGTCGTGGCGGCAAGCTCGGCCAGGTGGTGCAGCGAGTTGGTGAGATGCTCAGGACCGAACGGCGGGAACTGGATGTACTCGCGGATGAACTGGGGCACCGCAGACCAGTCGTAGGTGAGCGTGACCTCGGTCTCGGCCGGGCCGCGCGGCACCAGGTCGTAGCGCCAGATCCAGCCGCCGAACTCCAGGCGACCGCCGTCCTTCTCCTGCCCCGTCATCCAGCCGATGGCGCGCGGCGGGTCGATCACGTGGACCTCGTTGGCCACCTGATACTCACCGTTCGGATGGTTGGGGTGATACATGTCCATCCGGAATATCTGCCCCACCTCGGTCAGCGGCGCCCGGTCGGCGGCTTGCTGAACCCAGCCGGTGCCGTCGATCGCAGAATGGGTCGTCGGGTCGGCCAATACCGCGAACACCCTGGAGGCGGGCGCGGTGACCGTCACAGTGGCGCTCACGTTGTCTTGTTCCACGGTATGCACGCTCCTTGTTGCCTCATCTCACACCTCCCGCAGGTGCGGAAGCGGACACTCATCAATACAGACTGCGTGGCGAGGCGGAATTCATCGGTCGCCGACGCCACACGGTGGCCATGGTTATCCTGCGTCGGCGCGGTGTGCGGTGCCGAAGCGGCGTTGGTAGGCCGCCGGGGACATCGACAGCTCTCGCACGAAGACTCGTCGCAGGCTTTCGTAGCTGGGAAATCCGGCGAGGGATGCTGCCTGTGTTGCGTTATGTCCGTGGTCGAGGAGGGCCTTTGCCAGGTCGAATCGGATCAGTTCGACGTATCGGGCAGGTGTGGTGGACAGCTCGGTGCGGAAGAGTCGTGTGAGGTGGCGGGGGCTCATGTTGAGGTGTGTGGCGAGTTCGGCAAGCGAGTGGTTCCCGGCGGGGTCCGCCGTCACGAGATCCACAATTCGGCGGAGGGCTGGTGTGCGCGGCGGTGGGCCTTGGAATGGCGCGGAGAATTGCGATTGTCCGCCCGCGCGCTGCAGGTAGACCACGAGGCGTCGGGCGACGTCGCGTGTCAGTTCGGGGCCGTGGTCGTCTTCGACGAGGGCCAGCGCTAGGTCGATGCCGGCGCTGACGCCTGCGGAGGTGTAGGTGGTGCCGTCGCGAACGTAGATCGAGTCGGGTTCGACGTGGGTCGTCGGGTGGCGGGCGGCGAGTTCGTGGGCGACTTTCCAGTGCGTGGTCGCGCGTTTGCCGTCCAGGAGGCCTGCCGCCCCGAGGATGAATGCCCCGGTGCAGATGGAGCCGACCCGGGCGGCTCGGGTGGCGAGGGTGTGTGTGGCGTCGAGGAGGTCGCGGGCGATGGCGGTTCGGGGGTAGATGTCGCCGCCGGCGACGAGGAAAGTGTCGGGGGACGGTTCCGATGCTGCGTCGCCGTCGACGGAGATCGTGATGCCGATGGACGATGCCACATTGGCCCCGGTCGGTGACAGCAGCACGATCTGGTAGTCGGCGCCGCATAGGTTCGCCTCGGCGAACACCTCGGCGGGGCCGGCGACGTCGAGCAGTTTCACCCCGTCGTAGACCAGGACCGCGACCCGATGCGGGTGGGGGCCGGTGTGCATGCTCATCGCCTGTCCGGATTCGAGTGGTTCATGGCCGGACCGAGGCGGCGCCGGAGGCCAGGTGTGCGGCACCGTTGGGGGACGGACACATCGTCTGTTCTACAACATCGAAACCTGAACGTGCAGGGCTCATGACCGAGATCATCGCAGGAGTGGAGATTCCCGAGACGCAGGCGGCGGCTGAGGCCACGGTTCTGATCAGGGAGACGACGAACCCGCTGATTTTCCATCACTCGCGGCGGGTGTTCCTCTTCAGCACGCTGCGGGCTCGCGAGCTCGGCCTGCGGCCGGACCCTGAGCTGCTCTACCTCTCTGCCCTCTTCCACGACACGGGTCTGCTCACGCCCTTCTCGGATGTGGAGCAGCGGTTCGAGCTCGATGGCGCCGATCGTGCTCGCAAGTTTCTGCTCGATCGCGGTTTCTCCGATGCCGCCGCTGAGGTGGTGTGGACGGCGATCGCGTTGCACACGACGCCGGGGATTCCCGGCCGGATGGGGGATGAGGTCGCTGCCACGAACTTCGGTGTTCTCACCGATGTGGTCGGGCTGGGTCTGGACGGTCTGCACCCGGATCAGGTGGAGGAGATCACCGCTGTCCATCCGCGGGGTGACTTCAAGAACGAGTTTCTGCGTGCTTTCGTCGACGGGCTCAGCTATCGGCCGGACACGACCTACGGCACCGTCAACGCCGACGTGCTCGAGCACTTCGTTCCGGGCTTCCGCAGCGTGAGCATGGTCGATCGGATCACGGGGTCGGCGTGGTCCGCGTGACCGGAACGCACGCACGACCATTCGTCAGTCCGGCACACTATTCGAAGGAAACATGATGACCAGCGTGAATCTCGGTAAGCAGCACCCGTCCGTTTACCAGAGCCTGACGAAGTTGGACGCGGAGGTGAAGGCAGCTCTGGAGGCGGCGGGGGTGGGCCCGCTGCTGGTGGAGTTGGTGAAGATTCGGGTCTCGCAACTCAACGGCTGCGCGTTCTGTCTTCGCTTGCATACCCGCGACGCGCTGGCCAAGGGGGAGAGCGCGGATCGACTTGCGGTCGTGGCGGCGTGGTGGGAGTCGCAGTACTTCAGCGACCAGGAGCGGGCGGCGCTCGGGCTCGCCGAACAGGTCACCGCGCTCGCTGTCCCGGAACGGCGGACCTGGGACGACGGCTCACTCACCGACGTGCAGGTGTCCGCGATCAGCTGGCTGGCGACCGTGATGAACGCCTGGAACCGGGTCGCGATCACCAGCCACTATCCGGTTGCGCCGTAGAGTTCTCGGTCCTCGCGGCACGAGGCAGGCGGTGACGGCGAATCGGGCCGGCGCAAGTGCGGGAATCGCGGTGGTTGTCCATGGCGAGTGTCACCTGGTTGGATCCGGCGTGCTGTTGACGTTGGCCTGGGCTTCGATTGCCAGCGAAACATGGTCTATGACCCGGCTTTTGGAAATTTTCGAGTTGCCGGTGAGCCAATGCTGGTACAGGAACGCGAGAGCGCCGAACATCGTTGCCGTCCGTGCCCATGATTTCCAGGCCTGCTTCGATCAGTTGTTCCCGGCGCGTGGCCCGTCGGTCTTCCGGCTCCTGTCCACGCCATCGGCGGGGTGCGCCGCGGCCGGTCTCGGTCATGTCCTCATCCTCTCACTGCGGCGTGCAGGTCGGATGCCGGTGTGATCCTCTCCCTAATGTTGACATCGATCGCTGTTGACAGCGTGTGATGTCAGTTCTAGTGTTGCCGGCATGCGCGGCATCAACGAGGAGGGCGCCCGAATGGTCAGGTCTGCAACACCGGTGGAACTTCCGGTCGACAGCGTCGATGACCCACCCGAAGTGGTCGACGTACTCGTCGTCGGAGCGGGATTCGGTGGGCTGGGAACTGCGATCAGACTGAAACAAGCCGGCATCGACGACTTCGTCGTGCTCGACCGCGCGGAGGACATCGGCGGGACGTGGCGGGTCAACACCTACCCGGGAGCGCAGTGCGACATCCCCTCGATCCTCTATTCATTCTCTTTTGCGCCCAACCCGAACTGGACCAGGCTTTACCCGCTGCAGCAGGAGATCCACGACTATCTCCGCGCCTGCACTGAGAACTTCGGCATCGTCCCGCATCTGCGGATGGGTCACGACGTGCGGGACGCGACCTGGGACGACGACTCGCAGGTGTGGCACGTGACCACCAGTCGTGGAACCTGGGAGGCGCGGATCCTGGTCGGGGCGATGGGCCCGTTCAGTGAACCGGCGGTACCGAACCTCCCGGGACTAGCGAGCTTTCGAGGCGCTGTCTTTCACTCGGCTGCCTGGGATCACGAGCACGATCTCGCGGGGGAAAGGGTCGCGGTGATCGGAACCGGTGCCTCTGCGGTCCAGATCATCCCCCGAATCCAGCCGATCGTCGGTTCGATGACAGTGTTCCAGCGGACCCCGACGTGGATACTTCCGCACCCCGACCAACCGATGACCGGATGGCCCCGGAAATTGTTCGCGCGGGTACCTGTTGCCCAGCGGCTGGCACGGACCGGTCTCGATCTGGTCCAAGAGGCGATGGTTCCCGGATTCGTGTACAAGCCGGCGCTACTGAAAGGGCTGGCGGCACTCGGCCGCGCCCACCTGCGCCGCCAGATCCACAACCCCGAACTGCGGACAAAACTTACGCCCACCTATGCGTTCGGCTGCAAACGACCAACGTTTTCCAACTCCTTCTATCCGGCGCTCGCGCAACCGAACGTGGACGTGGTCACCGACGGAATTCGGGAAATGCGATCGAATGGGATCGTCACCGAGGACGGCGTTCTGCACGAGGTCGACACGATCGTGCTGGGAACGGGCTTCCGGTTGACCGACAATCCCGCGTTCGATGTGGTGCGAGGCCGAGACGGTCGTACCCTCGCCGAGGCGTGGAACGGCAATGCCCGCGCCTATCTCGGCACCACTATCAGTGGTTTCCCCAACTTCTTCATGTTGCTCGGTCCCAATTCGGTCGTCTACACCTCGCAGGTTGTGACCATCGAAGCGCAGATTGCGTACATCCTCAGTTGTCTGCAGGAAATGAACGCGCAGGGGGCGGCGAGTATCGACGTCCGCCCCGATGTTCAGCAGGCATTCGTCGACGAGGTCGACGAGAGGTTACAGACCTCGGTATGGAACACCGGCGGGTGCAACAGCTACTACCTCAGCGGCGAGGGCCGCAACTTCACCTTCTACCCGGGGTTCAACCGCCGCTTCCGCGCGCGGACCCGCCGGGTGGACCTCGACCACTACATCGTCAGCGGGGCCGGAGCCTCGGCAAAGTCGCCAGTGAGGACAGCAGGATGATGTCGTTTCCCCGAATCGGCCGAAACCCTGTGGTCGATCCTGTCGGTGCGCGGCGGTACACGGACGAGGCACACGCGATCGCCGCTCGTGACGTCGAGTTCTCCTGGGATGGAGTGCCATTGCACTATGTTCCCGACGAGCCGATGGCCACGCACGTCATCAACTTCATGCATCTGGTTCTTCCCGAAGGTGAGCGCGCGATGTCCGCGACGTTGGCGGAGGCACTGCCGCTGATCGAGGACGAGCGGCTCCATGAGGAAGTGGTCGGGTTCGTCGGCCAGGAGGCGACTCATGCCGCTTCGCACAAGGGTGCCCGTGAACACCTCGCGGAACTGGGCATGGACATCGAACCGATGGCGAAGAAGATGGACTGGCTCGTAGACCGGATTCTGGGAGATCGAGGGCTGTCCGGCCGCGCGAAACGGGCGTGGCTGTGCGAACGGCTGGGCTTGTTCGCCGCCATGGAGCACTACACCGCCGTGGTGGGGGAGTGGCTGCTGACGGACCCCGCGCTGGAGAAGGCGGGCATGCATCCGGTGATGCTCGACATGGTCCGGTGGCACGGCGCCGAGGAGGTCGAGCACCGGAACGTCGCCTTCGACGCCTACATGTACGTCGACGGCAGCTATGCCCGCCGCGTACGAACGGCGCTGATCGCCAGCCTCACGCTCAGCTTGCTGTTCCTGACATCGATGAACTACCTCTTCTGCACCGACCCGTCGACGGACAAGGGTCGCTTCTGGCCGCTGCAGCTGATCCGTGCAACCAGGCGGGGGCTCGTGCCCAACATCAAATTCCTGATCACGGAGATTCCGCCGTACCTCCGTCCCGGCTTCCATCCCTCGCAGATCGGTGACATGGATGTGGCGATGCGATACCTCGCACAGTCGCCTGCCGCCAACCGTTCCCACCGAGAAAGTCACTCATGACGATGACGACGTCGGACAGGTCCGCAGGTTCGGACTCCGATACGCCCCATTTCGAACCCTCCAGGGTTCTCCGGCTGGCCGCGCGGGCGACGGTCGCGTACCGGCACGTGTTCGCCGCCAGCCGTGCTGCTCCATGGCTGTCGAGGCCGAAGCCTGTGCGCAACTGGGGGTTCGATAGGGATCTGATCGTTGCGGAGGTGCGGACCGAGGCTGCTGATGTGGTCAGCCTGAAAGTGGTGTCGCCGGACGGACGCGATCTTCCGTCCTGGATCCCGGGCGCTCACCTCGACCTGATCCTCCCGTCGGGAAAGCAACGGCAGTACTCTCTGTGCGGCGACCCCGACGACCTGTCGTCCTACCGCATCGCGGTCCGCCGGATCGACACCGGTCTGGGTGGCTCGATCGAGGTACACGACTCCCTGCGGGCAGGGACGCCGATCACCGTGCGGGGGCCGCGCAACGCCTTCCCGCTGGTGGCCGCGGACTCGTATCTGTTCGTCGCGGGCGGAATCGGAATCACTCCGATCCTGCCGATGCTGAAGAGATGCCACGACCGTGAACTGCCATGGCGGCTGGTGTATCTCGGACGCTCCCGAGCGACCATGCCGTTCCTCGATGAACTCGCCAGGTACTCCCGTGGCCAGGTCGAGATCCGGCCGGACGACGAACTCGGCCCTCCCGACATCACCGGAATCGTCGCCACGGCTTCACCGGGTGCCGCCGTCTACATGTGCGGCCCGACACCGTTGATGACGACCGCACGTCGGGTGATGCGCGAGATCGACCCGACCGGATCGCTTCACACCGAACGCTTCTCACCACTTCCGGTGGTCGATGGCAGCGAGTTCGAGATACACCTCGCCCGCCGAGGGACGACCGTGTCCGTCGGGCCGGACGAGACCGCGCTGGCCGCGATCCGCCGGGAGGTCCCCGGCGTCGCCTACTCATGTCAGCAGGGCTTTTGCGGCACCTGTCGCGTACGTGTTCTGGCCGGCGAGGTCGATCACCGCGACAGGATCCTGACGCACAACGAGAAGGAGGATTCGATGCTGATCTGTCTGTCCCGCTCGGCCGGTGGGTCACTGGTGGTCGACCTGTGACGCGCTGGTACCCACTCGCCGCGACCGACGACGAGTTCCTGCAGACCGCCCGATTCCGGATCGTGCACGTCGTGAATCTCTCGACGGACACCGACCACGTGTGGAGTGTGTTGACCGCACACGACGCACTGGTGTCGTGGGCGCGGCTGATCACGGCAAGCGAGTGGACATCGTCGCGGCCGTTCGGCGTCGGCACCACCAGGACCGTGACGCTCGGGCACGGGGCCGCAGCGCTGAGGGAACGCTTCTACCGCTGGGACGAGGGCAGACGGATGACCTTCACCGCCGAGGCAGCCAGCAGACCGGGATTCCGCCGGTTCGCCGAGGACATCACCCTGGAGTCGACGCCGGACGGAACCCGCCTCACCTGGACCTTTGCGGTGGACTCCGCGCCCGGTTTCGCCCCCATTCTCGCGCTGTCCCTGCCACTCCTTCGTCGGGTGACACGGGGATGGGTGAACGCGCTCGCCGACACGGCGCTCGACGACACGGCGCTCGACGGACCGAAGGGCACCACCCGATGATCAGCACCTCGGCTGCGGCCGACACGTTCGATGTGATCAGTCCGGCGACCGGGCAAGTGGTCGGTACTCACCCACGCGGGTCGGCCGACGACGTCGACGACGCGGTGCGCCGCGCGCGTGAGGTCGCCGGATGGTGGGCGGCACTGGGATTCGAGGCACGGGCCCGGCGACTCGATGCGTGGCGGGGCGTCATCGCCCGCCGGGCACCGGAACTCGCGGAACTCACCCACATCGAGATGGGCAAGCCGCAAGCGGACGCGATGCTCGAAATTGCGATGGCCTTGGAACACCTCGCGTGGGCAGCGAAGAACGCCGCCCGGGTACTGGGTCGGCGCACGGTCCGCCCCAGCCTCCTCACCGTCAACCAGGCGGCCGGCATCGAGTATCTCCCCCTCGGAGTCGTGGGGGTGATCGGACCGTGGAACTACCCCATTTTCACCCCGCTCGGTTCTCTGTCCTTCGCGCTCGCAGCCGGGAACACCGTGGTCTACAAGCCCAGCGAGTACACCCCGGGAGTCGGTGTGTGGTTGGCCCAGACATTGTCCGAGGTCGTGCCGGAACACCCGGTTCTGCAGGTGGTCACGGGTGACGGCTCGACGGGAGCAGCGCTGTGCCGATCGGGTGTGGACAAGATCGGGTTCACCGGTTCCACCGCCACCGGAAAGCAGGTGATGATCGCGTGCGCGGCGACGCTCACCCCGGTCCTGATGGAGTGCGGCGGAAAGGACGCCTTGATCGTGGACGCTGACGGCGACCTCGACGCCGCGGCCGATGCGGCGGTGTGGGGTGGATTCTCCAACGCCGGTCAGACCTGCCTCGGGGTGGAGCGGGTGTACGTGCACGAAGAGGTATTCGACCGCTTCGTCGATCGGGTGGTCACCCTCGCAGGCACGATCCGCGCCGGTACCGGCGGGAACGCCCAGATCGGCCCCGTCACCATGCCCACACACATCGACGTGATCCGTCGCCACATCGACGACGCGATCGGAAGGGGCGGCCGCGCCGTGCTCGGAGGGCCGGACGCCATCGAGGGCAACGTGGTGCAGCCGACGATCCTTGTGGACGTGCCGGAGGACAGTGCCGCGGTCACCGAGGAGACATTCGGGCCGACACTGACCGTCGCCAGGGTGCGGGATATGGACGAGGCGGTCGAACGGGCCAACGCGACCCGATACGGGTTGGGGCTGAGCATCTTCTCCCGCCGTCACGGCGACGAGATCGCGACACGAATCCGCACCGGCGCGGTGTCGGTCAATTCGTACGTCATGTACGCCGCCGTCCCGAGCCTGCCGCTGGGTGGTGTCGGTGATTCCGGATTCGGCCGGGTTCACGGCGCTGACGGGTTGCGGGAATTCACGTTTCCCCGTGCGATGACGAGGCAGCGATTCCCGTCGATTCTTCCGCTCACCACGTTCCGGCGCACACCACGCATCGACGCTCTGGTCCGCATTCTCGTCCGACTGCTCCACGGAAGGCATTGATGATGGCCACGTTCAGAACCCGGTCGACAATTGCGCGCACCCTGAGAGACCTGGGCCTCCCACTTCCCGGTCGAGGCGCCGAGTACAACGTTGCCGGCAAGGTGGTCCTGATTACCGGCGGAGGTGACGGTATCGGACTGGCATCGGCGCGAGCGCTGCATGCCCGCGGTGCAACGGTCGCACTGCTCGACGTCAATCAATCATCGCTGACGGCAGCCGAATTCGCGCTCGGCCGACGGCGGGTCCTCACCCTGGTCGCCGATGTCCGCGACCGTCCCGGCATGGATGCGGCCGTGCACGCGGTGATCGAGCGGTATGGGCGGATCGATGTGGTGATCGCGAACGCCGGAGTGACCCCGCCCCCGTCCACCCTCCGCCAGATCGATCCGGTGGGCTTCGACCGCGTCATCGACATCAATCTCACCGGTGTCTTCAACACCGTCCATCCTGCGATCGACGAAGTGATCGCGCGACGCGGCCACATCGTGGTGGTGTCGTCTGCGGCGGCCTTCGCACCCGGTCTCGGTGGCGCGTCCTACATGATCAGCAAGGCCGCCGTCGAACAACTCGGCCGGGCACTCCGTCTCGAACTCACCGGATACGGCGCCTCCGCGGGTGTGGCGTACTTCGGGATGGTCGACACCCAACTGGCTCGGGCAACACTCGACGACGACGAGATCGGCAGAAGGCTCGATGCGCGTCTTCCGCGTCCGCTGCGCCGCCGCATCAGCCCGGAGGATGCGGCGACGGTGATCGCAGACGCTGTCGCCCGCCGCGCGGGACGCACCCTCGCTCCAGCGGCATGGCAACCGTGGGCCCTGGGACGAGGACTGGTGAACGTGCTCGCCGACGGCTACCTCGCGGCCGACGCCGAATGCCACCAACTGATCCGTGAGCTCGAAGAACGCCCCGTCACCACACATGCGAGTGGATCCACGACAGCCGGTCCCGACGCGAGGAGAACCCCATGACCATCGAGGAAGCGCCCCACACCCTGTGCGCAGCTTTTCAACGCACCGCCGCCATCGACCCGGACGCCATCGCGCTGCGAACGGTCGGCGATGCACAGACGTTGACCTGGCGGCAGTACTCGAGCCAGGTCCGCGACGTGGCAGCCGGATTCGCCGCACTCGGAGTCCGCCGCGGCGACACCGTCGCCGTGATGATGGCCAATCGTGTGGAGTTCTACCCCATCGATGTCGGAGCCCAACATGTCGGGGCGACGTCGTTCTCGATCTACAACACGCTTCCCCCCTCTGCCATCGCATACGTTCTCGGCAACGCCGAAGCCAAGGTCGTGGTGTGCGAGGCCCAGTACGTGGAGCGGATCAGGGAATCCGGCGCACAGCTGGAGCAGATCGTCGTCATCGACGCCGAGGGAGGAATTGCCCCGGCCGGGACACTCACCTTGAACCAGATGAAGGCGCTCGGCTCACTGGACTTCGACTTCGACGCCGCGTGGCAATCGGTGCGGCCCGACGATGTCGCAACCCTGATCTACACCTCGGGCACCACCGGCAACCCGAAAGGCGTGGAGTCGACTCATGCCGCATTGCTGTTCGAGGCCGGCGCGGTGTGCTGGATCCTCCCGATCGAGTTCGGAGACCGCATCACCTCCTTCATGCCGTCGGCACACATCGCCGATCGGATGACGGCGCTGTACTTCCAGATGGTGTTCGGAACTCAAGTCACCGTCGTCGCGGACGTGCGGGAGATCGCTGCCGCACTTCCCGACTGCCGGCCGACCATCTGGGGCGCGGTGCCGCGTGTCTGGGAGAAGCTGAAGATCGCGGTCGAGCGGGCGGTGGCGAACGAGCCGGACGACGCACGACGGCACGCGTTGCAGTGGGGGCTCGATGTCGGCGCACGCCGGATCGAGATGCTCCGGGCAGGGCTGCCGGTACCGGAGGAACTGGAACACGAGTTCGTCAAGGCAGAATCGATGGTGTTGGCGCCGATGCGCGCCGAACTCGGCTTCGACAAGCTCAGATGGGCCGTGTCGGGGGCGGCACCGATACCCGCCGACACGTTGGCGTTCTTCTCCGGGCTCGGGCTGCAGATCTCCGAGATCTGGGGGATGTCGGAACTGACCTGCATCGCCAGCGCGGCCCCGGCCGATCCCGCCAAACTGGGAACGGTCGGCAAGATCGTGCCCGGCATGGACATGAGGGTCGCGAACGACGGTGAGCTTTTCGTTCGTGGCCCCCTCGTCATGAAGGGTTACCGGGGCGAGCCTGCCAAGACTGCCGACGCCGTCGACGCCGACGGATGGCTGGCCACCGGTGACGTGGTGTCCATCGACCCGGACGGATACCTCGCCGTGATCGATCGGAAGAAGGAACTGATCATCAACTCGTCGGGGAAGAATATGTCCCCCGCCACCATCGAGAACGCAATCAAGGCCACCTCCTCGCTCATCGGCGGCGTGGCCACCATCGGAGATGCGCGGCCGTACAACACGGCCCTGATCTCACTCGACCCCGAGGCCGCAGCCAATTTCGCTGCGACGAAGGACATCCTGGTCGACGCCGCTTCCCTGGCACGAGACCGCGACATGATCGCGATGATCGCGACCGCCGTCGCGATGGCCAACACGTGCCTCTCTCGCGTGGAGCAGATCAAGCGCTTCCTGATCCTCCCCACCTTCTGGGAGCCGGGCGGTGACGAACTCACCTTGACGATGAAGCTGCGCCGCAAACCGATCGCCGAGAAGTATGCCTCCGCGATCGAGCTGCTCTACCGCGAACCACTCGCCCAAGGTGTGTATGAGCCCGCCGCCCGGACGTCGGAGGTCCCGGTGAGGAGCTGAGACACCTGATCCCTCATGACTCGTTCGCAACAACTGTGGAGACGAACCCTTGACTGCTCACCCTGCCATCACCGACATCGCATCCCCATGGATGGACGACGAACTCGGCGCGGTTGCCGAACTCGCCCGCAACTTCTTCGCCAAGGAGGTCACCCCCCACCAACGCCGGTTCGCCGCACAGGGCTTTCCGGACAAGGAGGTCTACGGCACCCTGGGCAAGCTGGGCTTGTCGGGTATGTCGATTCCTACGGAGTTCGGCGGAGGGGGAGGAACTTTCGCTCACGATGCCGTGCTGTTCCACGAACAGGTGATGGCGGGTGACCACTCGTTGCAGCTCGGTGTGCACTCGGGAATCGTTCCGCACTACCTGAACGCGTACGGAAGCCGCGAGCAGAAATCGCGATGGCTTCCCAAGCTCACCAGCGGTGAATGGGTCGGTGCCATCGCCATGACCGAACCGGGCGCCGGCTCGGATCTGCAAAATATCACTACCAAGGCCGTGCGTGACGGGGGTGACTATGTCATCACCGGCGGCAAGACCTTCATCTCCAACGGTCGCAACTGTGACCTCGTGATCATCGCGGCCAAGACCGATGCCACGCTCGGGGCGAAGGGTGTGTCTCTCGTTGTCGCCGAGGTGAACGACGACACTCCCGGATTCTCGCGCGGACAGATCTTCGAAAAGCTGGGCCAGAAGGGGCAGGACACCACCGAACTGTTCTTCGACGGACTTCGCGTCCCGGTGGACAACCTCCTCGGAGAACGTGAGGGTGCCGGATTCGTCCAGCTGATGCAGCAACTACCACAGGAAAGGCTGATCTGCGGCGTCGCTGCCGTCGCCGCGATCGAACGCGCAGTAGCACTCACGATCGAGTACACCAAATCGCGGACAATGTTCGGAAAGACCCTGTTCGACCTCCAGAACACCCGCTTCGAACTTGCCGAATGCGCGGCACTCGCGAGGGTCTCGCGCACCTTCATCGACGACTGCATCGACAAGCACCTTCGCGGCGAACTCGATGTCACCACCGCCGCAATGGCGAAATACTGGTTGACCGACCAGCAGTGCGCCGTGATCGACCGCTGTCTCCAACTGTTCGGAGGATACGGTTACATCCTCGAATACCCCATCGCCCAGATGTACGCCGACGCCCGCATCCAGCGCATCTACGCCGGATCCAACGAGGTCATGAAAGAACTGATCTCGAGAGCGCTATAGCAAGCAGGCAGCTCAGCGTCGTCGCATGGTGGATGATTCAGCAAGTGCCTACCAACATGCACACGATCGGCTCGGCCTAGTCTGGGGACGTCCCGGGGCGGAGAACAGATCTGACAGAAGAGCAATCGGCTCTACTGGACCGTTGGTTCGGGCAGTGGCAGGTTCTCGCGGATCATTCGTGGCCATTGCAGGACACGACCGTACTGAGAGTGCGGACAGCTTGCAACGACTTCATCGTGAAGGCATCACGGTCGAGGGGTCGCCAGCGGAATGGGGCCCGGCCACCTACCTGCAGGCGGGGCAGGCACTCGCTGGCCTGCTGTTGCCGGGCGAGGTGTCTACCGTGTACTACGCAAATCTGATCGAGCGCACGCATGGGTACATCGACCGGGCGGACGATCTGGTGCCGGCTGACCAGCTGGAGGCATTGGACAAGTGATCTGGTGAGGTTGCAGCCTCAGCAGTTCATGGGCCGACCCGATTTGGAGGAGGCCTTCCTTGCCGGTCTCGGGCGTGATCTCACCGCCTCGGACGTCGAAACCTTGGACCTCGAGTGGATGCATCACGCGATAGCGACTGCGGTGTGGGCTCACAACATTGGTGACGCAGAGTTCGAGCAACACGGCCGCTGGATGCTCGACAAGAGCGTCGGCCCGGGTATCCCAGGTTGATCTTTGAAAACGTAGAAACGCGACGCATCTACCGATCGGCGGAATCCCGCAGATCATGACCGCAGGCAGATCGCCGGTCGGGCAGTGAGTGTCGCTCAGGCGTGCCCACACCGGGTGCGGACCCACCCATCTCGGATTCCGACCGGGCGCCCACTACGGTGGCGACCCGGTCGGAAGTCGAGGCGGTGCTCAGCACGCAAATGCGTGCGTCGTGAACGGGTGGGTGAGGTGCCGCCTCCCCGCGTCGGTCAGTCGCCGATGACGGCGTCGGCCTCGATCTCGATGAGCAGGCCGGGGGCAATCAGCGCGCTGACCTCGAGGATCGTGGTGGCGGGTCGGATTTCGCCGAAGACCTCGCCGTGCGCGATGCCGGCCTCTTCCCACCGGCTCATGTCGGTGAGGTACATGCGGGTGCGGATCACTTCGGTCGTGCTCGCGCCGGCCTCCGTGAGTGCTGCCTCGATCCGGCGCAGTGCCTCCCGGGTTTGTTCGCCGAGATCGTTTCCGCCGACGGGGCCGTCGGGACCCGACGCCGTGGTGCCCGACACGGACACGAGCTGGCCGATGCGCACGGCGCGGGAATAGCCGATCTTGGCTTCCCATTCGGAACCGGACGAGACGTTGTTTCTGTTCGACATGGGCAACATTGTCGCAAGCCCCGATCCGGCGCTCACCAGCGCGGGCTTTCCCCACGATCCGGTCTCCGCGCGGGTCGAAGTCTTGACACCGGTTAGAACAAATGTTCGCATGTACTCATGAGGTGGGATGGGCAAGCGGTCGACGCCGACGACGGTGCATTGCCGGGGCTGGAGCGCGCCGGGCTCGTGCGCAGCGTGCAGACACCCGAGTTCGACGGCATCACCTTCCACGAGGTGCTGTGCAAGAGCGCGCTGAACAAGATGCCCGAGGAGTCGCAACTGCCTTTCCGCTTCACCGTCAACGCTTTTCGCGGATGCTCACATTCCTGTCGCTACTGCTTCGCGCGGCCCACCCACGAATACCTCGACCTCGACGCGGGCCGCGATTTCGACAGTCAGATCGTCGTGAAGACCAACGTCGCGGCGGTGCTGCGCAAGGAACTGGGGCGTCGGTCGTGGAAGCGGGAGCACGTGGCGCTCGGCACCAACACCGATCCCTATCAGCGAGCGGAGGGCCGGTACCGTCTGATGCCCGGCATCATTCGAGCGCTGGCCGAATCCGCCACCCCGTTCTCGATACTGACCAAGGGGACATTGCTGCGGCGCGACCTCCCGCTGCTGACGCTCGCGGCCCAGCAGGTGCCGGTCAGCATCGGCGTGTCGCTGGCGATCCACGATCCCGACCTCCAGAAGTCGATCGAGCCGGGAACGCCCACCCCGAAGGCGCGCCTCGATCTGATCCGGGCGATCACCGACGCCGGCCTGCCCTGCAATGTGATGGTGGCCCCCGTCATTCCCTTCCTGACCGATTCGGTGCGGCATCTGGACGGACTACTCGAATCCATCGCCGATGCCGGGGCCTCGGGTGTGACCGTCTTCCCGATGCACCTGCGCGGCAGTACCAAGGGCTGGTTCATGAACTGGCTGTCGACGGAGCATCCGGCTCTCGTCCGTCAGTACCGGCAGTTGTACGGGCGGGCGGCCTACGTTCCGCCCGAGTACACATCGTGGCTGAAGCAGCGCGTCGACCCTCTCGTCGACCGGTACGGTCTGGGCGGCGCGGCGAACCATCGGGAGGCCGGACAGACCGAGGCCGTCGAGCCCGATCGCGGTGAACTGGTCGGAGTCGGTCGTCCCGGACCGGCGCTCACTCTGTTCTGACGTGAACGGTCCGCCTCGGCTCGTACCATTCGGCGCCGGCAGGTTCTCCCGCCATGTTCCAGCTCCACGAGATGGTCGGCGCGATGCGCACATAGAGACCGGGGCCGACCATTCCGTCCCGTTCCACCGGCTGATCGGCCGTGCCGTAGACCCGGATGGACCGCGCGACGAACGGCTCGAACGACACCAGGTCGTCGACGACCAGCGACACCTTGTCGTTCCCGGCCCGGATGTTCCGGAACTTGCGGGTACCGGCGACGGACGGACCGGAACCTCCCACCCAGAAGTCCGTTCCGTCGAACTCGAAGGCGAGTGGAACCACGTCGGGTTGCCCGTCCGCGCCCACGGTGGCGACGCGGGCGATCGGCTGCGACCGCAGGTAGGCGATCTCTTCGTCTGTGAACGACATGGAAATCTCCTCGTCGATGTCGACCGATGTTTCTGCGTCGACACTAGCCAAGCGCACGAGTAACGCTCCCCGCATTCCCGGAGACAAGGGGGAGAGAGGTTCGCCCGACGCACAACGACCGAGGAGCGCCATGCCTGTGGGAAATCTGGTTGTCCGATCGGCGGTGGTGGGTTCGCTCGCCGCGGCCGCACTACTCGGTGCACCGGCCGCAGCCGGGGCGGATGCTGCGACGCTGACCCCCACCTACACGATCGGGCACGGTCTGAACCCCGGCGACCTCAGCGTGTGCGGAGGGCGGATCGACGCCCACGCATCGTCCGACTACCCGGAGCCGTACGGTCCGAACTACGTGCTGTTGACGACGTACTTCGTCGGCCCCTCCCGGGTCTGCATGGTCGACGGCACCCTGCATTGGCGCAACCTCGACACCGGCGCCTCCGGAACGAAGCAGTGGGCGTTGAGCGGCTGGGACGGTCCGGGCGCGCCGACAGCCGTGTACTTCGATCCGGGGGCGGGCCGGGTCAGCATCGAGATCACCACGAGCACCCCGAACATTCCGGGGAGGGGCGAGTTCACGGCGTCCTGAGCGGAGGTGTGCCGGGTTCAGGCGAAGGCGTTGTCCAGCCAGGACTTCCACGCGTCCTGCGACTTCTCCTGGTCGGCACCCGCAGTGAACAGGTGGTGCGCCGCGTCGACCGTTCCGCCGAACGCGTTGCGGCCGTAGAACCGGTACAGCGCATCGGCGGTCCGGATGCCGATGAAGTGCGGCGTCAGGTAGTCGACGACACCGTCGACGGTGCCGAAACCGGGCACGTCGACGGACACGGCGTCGCCTGCGGCGGAAGTGTCGGTCAGCCCCAGCGCGCCGCGGAGTGTGGCCATCGCGCCCGGACCGGTGGACGTATCCGGGCCGGCGGTCGTGATGTAGGTGGCCGCGCGGCCTGCGAAGTACTGGACGTACTGGCCGAGGCTGTGGAGGTAGAACGTGGTGTGCTTGTCGGCGCCGTCGTACTGCGCGTCCCAGTCGTCGGTGAAGATGCCGCTGTGGACGTAGCGCAGCGCCGCGGTGCCGCCCTCGCGGGCCTCGATGAGGTATTCGAGGGCGTTGAACCAGCCGTCGGGACCTTCCTGGCGCACGGCGAACTTCTGCGGCGGCTCCCACGCGACGACGGTCGGGTCGTCCGGTCCCTCGCTGCCGACGCCGGGATCGAGATCGGAGGGGAACATCCACCCGCCGGTGCCGCTGGTGACGGCGGCGAACACCTCTTCCGGGGTGGCGTTCAGGACGACCTCGCGGCGAATCTCGAAGTTCTGGGACATGGCTAGCTCTCCTCGTGACAGTTGTCGGGTGACTTCGCTTGCTCGGACGGTGTTTTCAGGCTGGGGTGCAGTGCGACGACGAGTCGGTGTCTGCGGCCGTTCGGGGCGTTCTCGTCGTGGTATCGGGCCACCAGGTGCTTCATGGACTCGCCGAGTTCGTCGGCGAAGGCGGACCGGTCGGCCGCGGACGCGAACCGGATCTCGCTGTCGATCGCGTAGGTGGCCAGCGGCTGACGCGCCGCGGTGGCGCCGGCGATCAGCTCGCCGACCTCACGCACCAGGCGCGCGGCCAGTGCGACCAGCCAGCGGGCCGACAGTTGGTCCGGCGACCGGTCGGGATCGGGGGCGAGGGCGGCGAACGCGGCGGGGGAGATGACGTACGACGCCGCGGTGGCCTGGAAGACCCGTTCGGTGACGTTGCCCTTCTTGCGTTCCTCGACGAGTTCGACGAGGCCGTGCTCCTCGAGTGCCCGCAGGTGGTAGTTGGCCTTCTGCCGCGTCAATCCGACCGTCGCGGCGATGGAACTCGCCGAACCGGGTTCGGCCAGCGCCGCGAGCAACCGCGCCCGGACCGGGTCCAGGGAGATCTCCGCGGCGGCCGCCTGATCGATCACTGCTACGTCCAACATGCGTCAACTCTCACACTGACAGTAAATTCTGTCAAGACAAAAATAACTGTCGGTGAGTCGGGTGGTCAGCGCAGCGCAGGTGGGTTGTTCAGATCGCGCGCCGAATAGGTGTCGCAGGCCTGGACCTGACCCGTCCGGTACCCGGTGGCGAACCACTTCTGGCGCTGCTCCGAGGAGCCGTGCGTCCAGCCCTCCGGATTCACCCGGGCGCCCGCGGACTGCTGGATCCGGTCGTCACCGACCGACGAGGCGGCGGAGAGGGCGTCGTCGATGTCGGTGCCGGTCAGGGTGTTCAGGAACGGCGGCCCGCCGTCGGGGCCGGGGAGGCTGTCGGCGTAGTGGGCCCACACGCCCGCGTAGCAGTCGGCCTGCAACTCGGTTCGGACCGCGGCCGAGTCGGCGCCCCGCGGGTCGGCCTGTGCCCGCCCGATGTCGCCGAGCTGATTCTGGATGTGATGGCCGAACTCGTGCGCCACGACGTACTCCTGCGCGAGCGGTCCGCCGCTGGACCCGAAGCGGTCGACGAGAAGCTGGAAGAAGCTGGTGTCGAAGTACGCCGTCGAGTCCGCCGGACAGTAGAACGGTCCGACCTCGCTGGTGGCGTTGCCGCAGCCGGTGTTGACCGAACCGGAGAACAGCACGACCTCCGGCGGCACGTACGCGGTGCCGGTCTGTTTCGCGAGCTCCTGCTCCCACACGGAGTCGAGACTGCCTGCGGTGAACACCACCCGGCAGTTCACGTCGCGGTTGGCGTCCGCGCCGGTCTCGCATCCGGCGAGGCCCGCGCCGGAATTCTGGGCGGAGGAATCGGTGGTGCCGCTGAGGCCGCCGAGTAGCGAGCCGGGATCGCCGCCGAGGAGCAGTGCGAGGACCAGCACGATCAGACCGCCGGCGCCGCCGCCCATCGCGAACTTGCCGCCGAGGCCACCGCCGCCCCCGCCGCCGACCGACACCCGGCCGGAGTCCATTCGGGCGCCCTCGTTGAAGGTCATGTGTCGTCGCTTTCTCTGCAGTTTTCCGGTGCGTGCCGATCGAGCCTCGCACGTGAAGCGGGTATGCGTTTCCGCTCACGCCCGGTGTCTCCGTAGGATCTCAGCCAACGAAGTAGCTTGCCCCATGTTTCGAAAGGAATCCCGTGCTGCGCACACATCTCGCCGGTTCATTGCGAGCCGAGCAGGCCCAGCAGACCGTAACCCTCACCGGTTGGGTTGCCAGGCGTCGTGATCACGGCGGGGTGATCTTCATCGATCTACGTGACGCGTCGGGTGTCTCCCAGGTGGTGTTCCGGGAGGGCGCCGCCGCCGAGCAGGCTCACCGTCTGCGCGCGGAGTACTGCGTCAAGGTGACCGGTGTGGTCGAGGTGCGTCCCGAGGGCAACCAGAACTTCGAGATCCCCACCGGGGCCATCGAGGTCAACGTCACCGACCTCGAGGTCCTCAACGAGAGCGCGCCGCTGCCGTTCCAGCTGGACGACCATGCCGGTGAGGAAGCGCGCCTCAAGTACCGCTACCTGGACCTGCGCCGTGAGGGCCCCGGCCACGCCATCCGGTTGCGGTCCAAGGTCAACGCCGCGGCCCGCGCCGTGCTCGCGCACCACGAGTTCGTCGAGGTCGAGACGCCCACGTTGACGCGGTCGACGCCGGAGGGCGCCCGCGACTTCCTGGTTCCCGCGCGACTGCAGCCGGGCAGCTTCTACGCGTTGCCGCAGAGCCCGCAGCTGTTCAAGCAGCTGCTCATGGTCGGTGGCATCGAACGCTACTACCAGATCGCGCGCTGCTACCGCGACGAGGACTTCCGCGCGGACCGCCAGCCCGAGTTCACC
Organism: Rhodococcus sp. IEGM 1305; assembly: GCF_030058635.1. NCBI lineage: Bacteria > Bacillati > Actinomycetota > Actinomycetes > Mycobacteriales > Nocardiaceae > Rhodococcus > Rhodococcus sp. IEGM 1305. The sequence goes on along the minus strand of NZ_JASHKX010000017.1, from coordinate 57,647 downwards.
CAGCTCGACATCGAGATGAGCTTCGTCAACCAGGACGACGTCATCCTCCTCGCCGAGGAGGTGCTGTCGTCGCTTTGGAAGCTGGTCGGGCACGAGATCAAGACGCCGATCGCGCGCATGACGTACGCGGAGGCGATGCGTCGCTACGGCTCCGACAAGCCGGACCTGCGCTTCGGCGTCGAACTGGTCGAGTGCGCCGAGCTCTTCAAGGACACCACGTTCCGGGTATTCCAGCAGGAGTACGTCGGCGCGGTCGTCATGCCCGGCGGCGCGAGCCAGCCGCGTAAGCAGCTCGACGCCTGGCAGGAATGGGCGAAGCAGCGCGGGGCAAAGGGTCTGGCGTACGTGCTCGTCGGCGAGGACGGCACGCTCGGCGGACCGGTGGCCAAGAACCTCACCGACACCGAACGCGAGGGCCTCGCCGCGCACGTCGGCGCGAAGCCGGGCGACTGCATCTTCTTCGCCGCCGGCACCACCAAGTCGTCCCGTGCGCTGCTCGGCGCCGCGCGTGGCGAGATCGCCCGCAAGCAGAACCTCATCGACCCGGACGCGTGGGCTTTCGTGTGGATCGTCGACGCACCGCTGTTCGAGCCGACCGCGGACGCCACCGCGAGCGGCGACGTCGCGCTCGGCTACAGCGCCTGGACGGCGGTGCACCACGCGTTCACCTCGCCCAAGCCGGAGTCGATCGACACGTTCGACACCGACCCGGGGTCCGCGCTCGCCTACGCCTACGACATCGTCTGCAACGGCAACGAGATCGGTGGCGGCAGTATCCGTATCCACCGCAAGGACATTCAGGAGCGAGTGTTCAAGGTGATGGGCATCTCCCACGAGGAGGCCGAGGAGAAGTTCGGCTTCCTGCTCGACGCGTTCGCGTTCGGCGCCCCGCCGCACGGCGGCATCGCGTTCGGCTGGGACCGCATCACCGCCCTGCTGGCCGGTGTCGATTCGATCCGCGAGGTCATCGCGTTCCCGAAGTCGGGCGGCGGCGTCGATCCCCTGACCAATGCTCCGGCTCCGATCACCGCGCAGCAGCGCAAGGAGTCCGGGGTGGACGCCAAGCCGGAGCCGAAGGGCGATGCCGCGGCGGCCGAGCCCGACGCACCCGCAGCCAAGTAGGCGGGCCCGCCGGCGCGATCTGCCGGCAGGACTCGATTGACCGGACGACGCGGAACAGCCGGGGGACACGATGTTGCACCTGCGAGTGATCTGTCCGGCCGAGCGCACCGAGGACGTCCTCGGTGTGCTCGCGGCGGAACCCGGCGCCACCCACGTGGTGGTGCTGCGCGCCGCCGCGATCGACCCCGCCGGTGACGCGATCCAGACCGACGTGGCCCGCGAGTCCGCGAACGACGTGATCGACGCGCTCGAGGCCCTGGGAATCGATCGCACCGGCGCGATCACGGTGGTGCCCGTCGAAACGGTGCTGTCGAAGTCCGCACACGACGCGGAGAAGGCGGCTCCGGGCGATCCCGCGGACAGCGTCGTGTGGGAGGAACTGGTCAGCCGGACGCGCGAGGAGTCGACACTCAACGGCACCTTCCTCGCGTTCCTCACCATCGCCTGCCTGCTGGCCGCGGTGGGTGTGGTGACCGACTCGCCGATCACCGTCGTCGGGGCCATGGTGGTGGGACCGGAGTTCGGTCCGCTCGCCGCGCTCGCCGTCGCGCTGATGCGGCGCAAGCTCGGTCTGGCCCGGCGATCGCTGATCGCCCTGCTCTTCGGTTTCCCATTCGCGATGGCGGCGACGCTGGTCGCGACGCTGCTGATGGAGCGGGTCGGCTGGATGGACTTCGAGAGCATCGAGTCCCTCGACCAGGTCGACTTCATCTACCGGGTCGGACCGCTCTCACTGATCGTCGCGCTCCTCGCCGGCGCGGCAGGCATGCTCGCGCTCGTGTCCGCGAAGTCGGCGGCACTCGTCGGCGTCTTCATTTCGGTCACCACCGTCCCCGCGGCGGGATTCGCCGCCGTCGCGGTCACCGTGGGCGAATGGCGCGTCGCGGCGCTGGCGGCGCTGCAACTCGGTGTCAACATGGTGGGCATCGTGATCGCAGGCGTCCTGGTTCTGGCACTGCGATTGCGCAGCGGCGGCGATCCCCGCCGGCTCCTCGAGCAGGCGCGGAAAGAGCGGTCCGTGGCACAGAGGCGGAGGGCCTGATGATCGTGTCGCCCCACGACGGCGCGGGCTACGACGAACTCTTCGACGACGGCGGCGACGTCCGGGACCCGTGGGCGGAGCTGGCCCAGGACTTCACCGGAGGCGGGCCGGACTCCGTCCGCCGCCTGCAGTCCCGCATCCGGCTTCTCGTCGACAACCACGGGATCACCTACAACCCCCTCGACGGATCGGACGCCCCGACCGTGCCGCCGCGGTGGGAGATCGACGCGGTCCCGCTGATCGTGGCGGCCGAGGAATGGGAGCAGCTCGCGGCGGGCTTCGTGCAGCGCTCCCGCCTCCTCGACGCAGTACTCGCCGATCTGTACGGACCGATGGCGCTCGTCCGGAGCGGCGCCGTGCCGGCCCGCACGGTGTTCGGACACCCGGGGTACGTCCGTGCGGCGCACGGCATCACGGTGCCGGGCCGCCATCAACTGTTCCTGCACGGACTCGACGTCGGCCGCGGGGCCGACGGCACGTTCCACGCGCTGCGCGACCACACGCAGTCGCCGGCAGGCGCCGGCTACGCGATGGCGGACCGCCGCGTCGTCGCCCGGGCGATGCCCGGCATCTACGAGAGCGTGGGCCCGCGTCCGCTGTCCTCCTTCGCCCAGTCGATGCGGCTGGCGGCGATCGACGCCGCCCCCGCGGGCACCGAGGACCCCCTGGTCGTGGTCCTCAGCCCCCGTACCCGGTCCGAGGCGGCATTCGATCAGGCGTATCTCGCGACCGTCCTCGGCTTCCCGCTCGTGGAGAGCGCCGACCTGGTGGTCCGCGACGGCCACGTGTGGATGCGCTCGCTCGGCAACCTGGAACGCGTCGACGTGATCGTCCGGCGGGTGGACGCCGACCTCGCCGACCCCCTCGACCTGCGCCCCGACTCCCGGTCGGGCGTGGTCGGGCTCGTCGAGGTGCTGCGACGGGGAGCGGTGACCGTCGTCAACCCTCTCGGCAGCGGAATCCTCGAGAACCCGGCCCTCACCCGGCTGCTCCCGGACCTGTGCCGTCGTCTCCTCGACGAGGACCTACTCCTGCCGTCGGTGCCGAGTTTCTGGGGTGGCGACCGGTCGGAGCTGTCGCACATCCTCGCGAACGTCTCGTCGATGGTGCTGCGCGCGGTGCACGGGGGGTCGCCGATCGTGCCCGCCGAGCTCGGTGCCGCCGACCGGGACACCCTGCTGGACCGGGTGCGGGCCGAACCCGAGCGGTGGGTCGGGCAGATCGTCCCGGACCCCTCGTATGCGCCGGCGGCCGACGGATCCGGGGACGTCTTCCTCGCACCGGTCGGGGTGCGGCTGTTCAACGTCGCGCAGCAGGTCGGATTCACCCCCATGGCCGGAGGTCTCGGCACGTCCCTCGTTCCCGGGGCCGAGCGCGGCGACCGGCGTCACGCCGGCGCGAAGGACGTCTGGATCCGGCTGGCCCAGCGCACCGCGTCCACCGATCCGGGGGACGCCGCCGACCGCGACGGGGAAGCCCTGCCCACGTATGCGGCGACGACGTCCGACCTGATGACGTCGCCGCGCGCACTGACCGAACTGTTCTGGATGGGCCGGTTCGCCGAGCGCGCCGAGGGTGCGGCACGCCTGATGATCGCCGTCGGCGAGAAGTACCGCGACTACCGTCTGCGACCGTGGCTCGCGGGCGGCGGAAGCCTCCCGATCCTGCTCGACACGGTCCTACGGGTCGCCGACGCCGGGAACCGCCCGCAAGGGCCCGATCGCGGTGCCGAGGCAGGCTCGGATCCGGTCGCCGACCAGCCGCGGGTGCGCTCGGAGTTCCGTTCGCTGACGGTCGACCCCGACCGGGACGGGTCGCTCGCGCATGCGGTCCGCGGCGTCGAGCAGGCCGCGCGGGCCGTGCGCGGGCAACTGTCGAACGACATCTGGGCCGTCCTCAGTTCCGTCGAACGCGCACTCGGGCAGGTCGCCGCCGACACGGCCGACGACGGTTCCCTGCTGTTCGAGGCGCAGTCCGCCGTACTCGGCGGGATGCTCGCACTGTCCGGAGTCGCCGCGGAATCGCTGGTGCGGGACACCGGCTGGCACGTCATGGACATCGGCAAACGGATCGAGCGGGCATCCACCCTGATCGCGCTGGTGGAGTCCACGCTGCGACGGAGGACGGACCCGGCGACCGAGCGGGCGGTGATCGAATCGCTCCTCGTCGCCACGGAGAGTTCCGTCGTCTACCGCCGCCGCAATCGGAGCATCCGCCCGGCCGCCGTGGCCGAGTTGCTGCTGTTCGACGTGAAGAACCCGCGGTCGCTGGCGTTCCAGCTCGAGGCGCTCCGTGCGAATCTGGCTGCACTGCCGGACGCCTCGGGTGCGTCGCGTGCGGAGCGGCTCGTCGAGGACATGGTCAACACCGTGCGACGCGTCGATCCTGCTCGACTCGAATCGGTCGACGCGAACGGGTCCAGGAAGGAGCTGGGTGAGCTGACGACCACGATGCGCGCACTGCTGAGCGAACTGTCCGACGTGATGCTGAAAGGTCAGCTGTCGCTGCCGGGCGGCACCCAGCCGCTGTGGGGTAGCGGGACCACGTGGAGCGCCGCGCAGGGCGGGGTTCCCGCATGACCGATGTGTCGCCCCGCGCGGACGGGGCAGCGGAACGGCCGGTGCTGCGCCGATACAAGATCACCCACCGCACCACGTACACGTACTCGGGGCCGGTGTCCTCGTCGTACGGCCGGGGTTATCTCCTGCCCCGCGACACCGAGGAACAGCGATGCGTGAGTTCCGTCGTCGACATCTCGCCGGCGCCCGCAGACCGTTCCACCGGGTCCGACGTGTACGGCAACCGGGACCTGTACTTCCAGGTGAGCACGCCGCACGAGGAACTGGTCGTGGCGGCCGAATCCGAGATCGAGGTCTACGGACCCGACAAGACCCGACTCGCCGCCGCACCCGCGAACGCGCCGTGGGAGTTGTCCCGCCCCGTGGGAACCGAGGGAGCGATGGCGCAGGAGTTCGTGCTCGACCTCGAACCCCCCGAGATCAGCGACGCGGTCCGCGAGTACGCGGCGCCGAGTTTCCCGCCGGAACGGCCCCTCGCCGACGCGGTGGTCGATCTCACCACGCGCATCCATCGCGACTTCCAGTACAAGTCGGGGTCGACGTCGATCTCCACGCGCGTCGCGGAGGTGCTCGAGAAGCGGTCGGGGGTGTGCCAGGACTTCGCCCGGCTCGCCATCGCCTGCCTGCGCTCGCGCGGACTGGCGGCCCGGTACGTGTCCGGCTATCTGGCGACGCAACCGCCGCCCGGCAAGGAACGGATGATCGGCGTCGACGCGACCCACGCCTGGGCGGCCGTGTGGATGCCGGGGGACCGGTGGCTCGCCTTCGACCCCACCAACGACCAGCTGGTCGACGAGCGGTATACCGTGGTCGCGTGGGGCCGGGACTACGCGGACGTGCCGCCGCTGCGCGGTGTCATATACACAGAGGCACGAAACAGCACCATTGCGGTGTCGGTTGACGTGGCGCCGATCGAAGTGCTCGCGCCGGATCAGCCGAAATGCTGAAATTCATCCGGGCTTCCGGTGGAGGACTCGATGATCCGTGTCACTAGCAGGTAAGTTGGTCCGCGATGACTGCAATACTGGCAGACCCCGTTTCAGAGGTAGTTGCCGCAGCCGAGAAGCTGCTCACCCGTCGCACAGGGGCACCCGTGACACTGGTGGATCCCGTGGATCTCGGCGGTAGTGGCCGCACCATCGTGCTCCGCGTGCGCGTGGCGGAGAATCCGTTCTCCCTTCCACGGACGTTGGTGATCAAGCAGGTCCGCGAGGAGTCCGGGGTGTCCGGCGCGCGGGCCGTCGATCCCGACGATCTCACCGGCGACAGCCGCAGCGCCTTCCTCCGGGAGGCCGTCTCGTACCAGTTCGCCACGGCGCTGGCGACGGACAGCCGCCCCGGAGCCGAACTGCTCGCATCCGACCTCGACGCCCGGCTCCTCGTGCTCAGCGACCTCGGGGACGCCACCCCGATCAGCGCCCTGCTCGAGCACTCCGACTCCGACACCGTCACCAACACCCTGATGGCGATGGCCCAGGCGCTCGGCCGCATGCACGCGGCCACCGTGGGCCGCGAGGAGGACTTCACCGCGCTGCTGCGCCGCGCCGAGGTGGCGCACTGCGACGACACCGTGGCCGAACAGGTGGAGCGCGCGGTGCCCGCCGTGCCCGGCCTGCTGTCCGAGATCCTCCGCGTCGATGTCTCCCCGGACCTGACCGATCAGGTGGCGCGTGCCGCGAAGCTGTTCGAGAGCGGCCGGTTCCGGGCGTTCAGCCCCTCCGACCTGTGCCCGGACAACATCATCGTCAACGACGAGGGCGTGCGGTTCCTCGACTACGAGTGGGGCGGTTTCCGCGACGCCATGCTCGACATCGCGTACGCGCTGGTCTCGTTCCCCGGCTGCCTGTGCAGCATCGAACTGTCCGAGGACCGGACGCAGGCGATGATCGAGGCCTGGCGTGCGGAAGTCGTGGGGATGTGGCCTGCGCTCGCCGACGACAACGTGCTCGCCGCCCGCATGGTCGAGGCGCAGCTGATCTGGGTGTGGCTCAGCACCTACCTGTTCCTACCGGAGAACCACACCCGCATCGCCGCCGTCCGCGAACACCACCTGTCCGTGCCGCGGTCCGAGGCGCTGACCCAGCGCTGGGACAAGCTGGCCCGCTCGGCCGATCACGCCGGGAACACGGTGGTCGCCCACCACGCCCGCGTCATCGCCGACAAGATCCGGGGACTGTCCGTCGGCTGACCCACGGTCCGGCCGGACTGGGTCGGACGGTGCGGTTCCAGTAGCGTCGAACTTGTGAGCGATCTTTTCGGTTCGGATGTCGGCGAGGACGAGTCGGCAGGCCTGTTCGAGACGGCGCAGCCCGACGAGGCGGCATCGGCCCCGCGATCGGTTCCCGGTCCCGTGTCGGTCGACCACCACGCACCGCTGGCCGTGCGGATGCGTCCCCGCACGCTCGGCGAGGTGGTCGGGCAGCAGCATCTCCTGGGCCCCGGCGCGCCGCTGCGGCGCCTCGTGGAGGGGTCGGGGGCCGCGTCCGTCCTCCTGTACGGTCCGCCCGGCACCGGCAAGACCACGCTGGCGTCGCTGATCTCGGGGGCCACCGGCCGCCGCTTCGAGGCACTGTCCGCGTTGTCCGCCGGGGTGAAGGAAGTGCGCGGCGTCATCGAACTGGCCCGCCGCCGCCTGCTCGCGGGCGAGCAGACGGTGCTGTTCATCGACGAGGTGCACCGCTTCTCCAAGACCCAGCAGGACGCCCTGCTAGCGGCGGTGGAGAACCGGATCGTGCTCCTCGTGGCCGCCACCACCGAGAATCCCTCGTTCTCCGTGGTGTCCCCGCTGCTGTCCCGCTCACTCGTGCTGCAACTGCAGTCGCTGACGGCGGACGACATCGAGAACCTTCTGGAGCGGGCGCGCACCGACGAGCGGGGTCTCGGCGGGGAGATCGAGATCGCGGGTGACGCGATGGACCATCTGGTGCGCCTCGCGGCCGGCGACGCCCGCCGGGCGCTCACCGCGCTCGAGGCGGCGGCGGGCGCTGCGCTCGACCAGGCCGGTGACGCGGACCGTCCGGTGCTGCTGGACCTCGCGACCGTGGAGGCGAGCGTCGACAAGGCGGCCGTCCGCTACGACCGCGACGGCGATCAGCACTACGACGTGATCAGCGCCTTCATCAAGTCGATCCGTGGTTCCGACGTCGACGCCGCCCTGCACTACCTGGCCCGGATGCTCACGGCGGGCGAGGACCCCCGCTTCATCGCGCGGCGGCTGGTGGTCCATGCCAGCGAGGACATCGGCATGGCCGACCCCACCGCGCTGCAGACCGCGACCGCCGCCGCGCAGGCAGTACAGCTGATCGGTATGCCCGAGGCCCGCCTGGCCCTCGCCCAGGCCACGATCCACCTCGCGACCGCGCCCAAGTCGGGGGCCGTCATCGCCGCGCTCGGTGCCGCGATGGCGGATGTCGCGGCCGGAAACGCCGGGCTCGTCCCGCCGCATCTGCGCGACGGCCACTACGCGGGGGCGGCGAAACTCGGCAACGCCGTCGGATACCGCTATCCCCACGATCACCCCGACGGGGTACTGGCGCAGCAGTATCCGCCGGACGAGCTGGTCGGTGTCGACTACTACCAGCCCACCACTCACGGCGGTGAGCGGGACATCGCGGGGCGCGTGGACAAATTGCGCGCGATCGTCCGCGGCACGAACCGTCAGGGTGGCCGGTTAAGCTGAATGTTGACGAACTGCGCGGTGGACGCGTGGTTCGCTCCGCTTGTTCGACCCATCGTTGCCCTCGAGACAGACAATAAGGATCACTGACGTGCAGACCCACGAGATTCGCCGGCGCTTCCTCGACCATTTCGTCAAGGCAGGCCACACCGAGGTACCCAGCGCCTCGCTGATTCTCGACGATCCGAACCTGCTGTTCGTCAACGCCGGGATGGTGCAGTTCGTGCCGTTCTTCCTCGGCCAGCAGACGCCGCCGTACCCGAGGGCGACCAGTGTCCAGAAGTGTGTGCGCACCCTCGACATCGAGAATGTGGGCATCACCACACGGCACAACACGTTCTTCCAGATGGCCGGCAACTTCTCGTTCGGCGACTACTTCAAGCGCGACGCGATCAAGCATGCGTGGGCGCTGCTGACCTCGAGCGTCGACGACGGGGGTTACGGCTTCGATCCCGAGCGCATCTGGGTGACGGTCTACCTCGACGACGACGAGGCCCGCGACATTTGGCGCGGCGAGGTCGGCGTTCCCGAATCGCGGATCCAGCGCCGCGGCATGGCCGACAACTACTGGTCCATGGGCATTCCCGGCCCCTGCGGCCCGTGCTCGGAGATCTACTACGACCGCGGCCCCGAGTACGGCAAGGAAGGCGGCCCCGAGGCCGACGAGGACCGCTACATCGAGATCTGGAATCTCGTGTTCATGCAGAACGAGCGTGGCCTGGGCATCAGCAAGGACAACTTCGAGATCCTCGGCCCGCTGCCGAAGCAGAACATCGACACCGGCATGGGTGTCGAGCGCGTCGCGTTCCTGCTCCAGGGCGTCGACAACGTGTACGAGACCGACCTCGTGCGTCCGGTCATCGCGAAGGCCGAGGAACTGTCGGGCCGCAAGTACGGCGCCGTCCACGACGACGACGTGCGTTTCCGGGTCATCGCCGACCACGCGCGCACCGCGGCGATGCTCATCGCCGACGGCGTGAACCCCGGCAACGACGGGCGCGGCTACGTCCTGCGCCGCCTGCTGCGGCGCATCGTCCGGTCCGCGAAGCTACTCGGTGCCGACAAGCCCAGCATGCGGGAGTTCATCACCGTCGTCCGCGACACGATGGCGCCGTCCTACCCGGTCCTCGACACCGACTTCGGCCGCATCGAGACGGTCGCGGTGGGGGAGGAGACCGCGTTCCTCAAGACCCTCACGTCCGGCTCGAAGCTGTTCGAAGGCGCCGCCGAGTCGGTGAAGGCGTCCGGCAAGTCGACGATCGGCGGCGACCAGGCGTTCGCGCTCCACGACACGTACGGCTTCCCGATCGACCTGACCCTGGAGATGGCGTCCGAGGCCGGCCTGACCGTCGACGAGGAGGGGTTCCGCACGCTGATGGCGGAGCAGCGGCAGCGCGCGAAGGACGACGCCCAGGCCCGTAAGCACGCGCACGCCGACCTGACCGTCTACAAGGAACTCCTCGACCGCGGACCCACCGAGTTCACCGGATTCCACGAATTGGTCTCCGAGGCACATGTTCTCGCGCTGATCTCGCAGGGGCAGCGGGTCCCCGTCGCGACGGCGGGCCAGGACGTCGAGGTCATCCTCGACCGCAGTCCCCTGTACGCGGAGGCGGGTGGCCAGATCGCCGACCTCGGTACCCTCACCGGCCCGGGCCTGCGGGTGAAGGTCAACGACGTCCAGAAGATCGCCAAGAAGCTGTGGGTCCACAAGGTGACCGTGCAGGAGGGTCAGCTCACCGAGGGCGACGTCGTGCTCGCGCAGGTCGACGCCGCGTGGCGCAAGGGTGCCACGCAGGGTCACTCCGGCACCCACATGGTGCACGCCGCGCTGCGACAGGTGCTCGGCCCCAACGCGGTTCAGGCCGGCTCGCTGAACAAGCCGGGCTACCTGCGTTTCGACTTCTCCTGGCAGGGCGCGCTGACGGAAGCGCAGAAGCAGGACATCGAGGTCGTCGCGAACGAGGCGGTGGCCGCCGACTACTCGGTGAACACGTTCGTCACCGATCTCGACAAGGCGAAGTCGATGGGCGCGATGGCGCTGTTCGGCGAGAACTACGGCGACGAGGTGCGGGTCGTCGAAATCGGCGGGCCCTTCTCGATGGAGCTGTGTGGTGGAACTCACGTGGGCAGCTCCTCGCAGATCGGCAACGTCACGCTGCTCGGTGAGCAGTCCGTCGGTTCCGGTGTGCGCCGCGTCGAGGCGTACGTCGGGCTCGATTCGTACCGCTACCTGGCCAAGGAACGCGCGCTCCTCGCCGGTCTGTCGTCGTCGCTGAAGGTGCCCTCGGAAGAAGTGCCTGCCCGCGTCGAAGCGCTGGTGGAGCGACTCCGCGTGGCGGAGAAGGAACTCGAGCAGACCCGCGCGCAGGCGGTTCTCGCCGCGGCGGGCACGTTCGTCGACAAGGCGCAGAGGGTCGGGCCGGTGCTGCTGGTCGCGGATGCCGCCCCGGCCGGTGTCGGCGGCAACGACCTGCGTGGTCTCGTCACCGACATCCGCGGCCGGTTCGGCACCCAGCCCGCCGTGGTCGCGCTGCTCGGCGACGTCGACGGCAAGGTTCCGTTCGTGGTGGCCGTGAACAAGGCGGCACAGGAACTCGGACTGGCGGCCGGCGACCTCGTGAAGGGATTCGGTCCGAAGATCGGCGGTCGCGGAGGCGGAAAGGCCGACATGGCACAGGGTTCCGGTTCGGACACCAGCGGAATTGCGGCCGCCCTCGACGCTGTCCGGGGACAAGTGGCGGACAAGGTGGGGAGCCAGTAGCGGTGGATCACGCGGAACAGGGTCCGGATCGACCGGGAGCCGACGACCCTGGGCGTGGTCGGCGCATCGGCATCGATGTGGGCAGCGTCCGGATCGGGGTCGCGTCGAGCGACCCCGACGGGATCCTCGCCACCCCCGTGGAGACGGTGCCCCGGTCCAAGGATCGGGGACCCGACGCGCCGGATATCCGGCGCATTGCCGACATTGTCGAGGAATACGAGGCCGTGGAGGTTATCGTCGGTCTGCCGCAGACCTTGCGGGGTGAACGGGGGAAGGCCGCCTCGATCGCTACTGTGTTCGCGAAGCGATTGCGAAGGAAGGTCGACCCGATACCGGTGCGGATGGCGGACGAACGTCTGACGACCGTCACTGCCGCACGGGCGCTTCGCGAGAGCGGTGTCAGTGCGAGGGGCCAGCGTCCTGTGATCGACCAGGCTGCGGCGGTGGCGATCTTGCAGGGATGGTTGGACGAGCGGAGCAGGTCGGTGAATGCAGGGGATTCAGGTGGGGACGTGCAGCTACCGGAGGGGGGCCAGTGAGCAATCATCGGCGACCCGCAGGTGAGCGACCCGAATTCGAGTACGTCCCCCGCGAACCCCGACGGCACCGCTACCTCGACGAGGACGACGACCACGTCGACTACGCGCCGCCCCCCGAGGACGACGACGTCGTCACCACGGGGCGCCACGCGGTGGTGTACGACGACCGTGAAATCGACGAACCCCACGCCGACTACATAGAGCCGGTGTACGAGCAGCCCGCGTACGAGAACCCGGTGTACGAGCAGCCGTTCGACCCCGAGCCCGTCTACGAAGACGGATACGGTCCCCGTTCGTACGGCGACGCCCGCGCCTACCGGGCACCGGCAGCCGACGAGCACGCGTACGACGAGCCTGCCTACGCCGACGAGCCGGTGCACGTCGACGAGCAGTACGAGGCCCACACCTATGCCGACGACCGCTACGACACACCGCCCGACGAGCCCGATGTCGCGTTCGCGGAGGCCGAGACACAGATAATCTCCGCGATCCCCGAGGAGATCCCGCCGACGCGCGCCCACGCCCGCACGCAGGCGCGCCGGCGCAAACAGGCCACGGGACGCGCACGCAGGGGCAAGCTGTTCGGCGCCCTCGCCGCCGCGACGGTCCTGATAGTGCTGGTCGGCATCGTGTTCGTCGGCGGCAAGATGTTCTTCGGCGGTCCCGACGCGCCCGCGGACTACGCGGGCCCCGGTGGTCCCGAGGTGGTCGTGCAGGTTCATCCAGGCGACACCGCCGAGGAGATCGCCTCCACTCTGGCCGAGCGGGACGTCGTCGCCAGCGGGTCGGCCTTCTTCAACGCCGCGGTCCAGAGCAACGCGATGAACTCGGTGCAACCCGGCTTCTACAGCCTCTCGACCCAGATCCCGGCAGATGACGCCGTGCAGGAACTGGTCGACCCCAGCTCCCGCGTCGGGCAGATGATCATCTCCGAGGGCAGGCAACTCCACGACACCACCGATGTGCAGACCGGGGCCAAGAAGAAGGGGATCTACACCCTGATCTCCGAGGCCAGTTGCGTCGGTGAGGCCGGCCAGGAGCAGTGCATCAGTTACGACGATCTCAACGCCGCCGGCGCGGGCGACCTGTCCGCGCTCGGGGTACCCGACTGGGCGAAGGACGCGGTCGCCGGCGTTCCGGACCGGGACCGCCAGCTCGAGGGGCTCATCGCCGCGGGCAGCTGGGATTTCGACCCGACCGCCGGTCCCGCCGCCATACTCCAGAGGCTGGTCACCGAGAGTTCCGCGAGCTACGAGAAGACCGGCATCCTCACCGCGGGCAACCAGGTCGGACTCACGCCGTACAAGATGCTGATCGCCGCGTCCCTGGTGGAACGGGAAGCGATGCCGGACGACTTCTCGAAGGTCGCTCGCGTCATCCTCAACCGGCTCGCCGTCAACCAGGCGTTGCAGTTCGACTCGACGGTCAACTACGCGCTCGACACGACCGAACTGGCCACCACCGACGCCGACCGCGCACAGGTGACACCCTGGAACACGTACGCCAGCCCCGGTCTGCCCGCGACGCCGATCTCCTCGCCGAGCATCGGGGCGTTGCAGGCGGTCGAACAACCGGCGCCCGGCGACTGGATCTACTTCGTGACGGTCGATTCGAAGGGCACCACACTGTTCACGAAGAGCTACGACGAACACCTGGCCAACATCGACCAGGCTCTGAACAACGGGATTCTCAACAGTGGACGATGAAGTGGTGACCGCACGCAAAGCTGCGGTGCTGGGCAGCCCGATCGCGCATTCGCGCTCGCCGCACCTGCACCTCGCGGCGTATCGGGCGCTCGGTCTCACCGGGTGGACGTACGACCGGATCGAGTGCGACGGGGCGCGACTGCCCGGCCTGGTGTCCGGGCTCGGCCCGGAATGGGTCGGACTGTCCGTCACGATGCCGGGCAAGATCGCCGCACTCGAATTCGCGTCCGAGCGCACCGAACGGGCCGTGGTGATCGGCTCCGCGAACACCCTCGTCCGTATCGAGGGTGGCTGGCGTGCCGACTGCACCGATGTCGACGGGGTCAGCGGTGCGCTCACCGCGGGTGGTGTCGGAACCATCGCGGGCGCCGAGGCGGTCGTCGTCGGCGCCGGGGGAACGGCCAGACCCGCGCTCGTGGCGCTCGCCGACATGGGCGTGAAATCGGTGACCGTGGTGGCACGCGACGCGGGTCGCGCGGCAGGCGCACTGGGGTGCGCGGAATCGGTGGGGCTCGACGTCCGGTTGCTCGGCTTCGACAGCCCGGAACTCGGTGCCCGGTGCGCGGCGGCCGCCGCGCTCGTCAGCACCGTTCCGTCCGCCGCGATCACCGAGTACGCGGACATTCTCGGGCGGGCGCCGTTCGTGCTCGACGCGATCTACGACCCGTGGCCGACCCCGCTGGCAGCGGCCGTCGAGGCGGCGGGCGGCACCGTCGTCGGCGGTCTCTCGATGCTTCTGCACCAGGCGTTCGGGCAGGTGGAGCAGTTTACCGGTCGACCGGCGCCGCGCGAGGCGATGGCGGCCGCTCTGGGCTAGTTGTCCACAGGCCGGACCGCTATCCACAGGTCGATTGTCGTGCCAGGTCATCGCGATCCACACGGTGATCCGGTCACGCATGCTGCTCGGCATGTGGTGGCTGATCGCGGCGAGTGTGGTGGCAGGTGCGGGTGCGGGCTGGGCAGCCCGCCGGACGGCCGGTCTGTTCGTGGGCACGGTGCGGGCGGGCTGGTGCGAGGCGGTGTGCACGGTCGGCGTCCCCGCCACGGTCTGGGCCGGTACCACCGCATCCGCACTGTGGGTGCTGCCGTGTGCGCTCATGTTCTGGTGGTGGTGTGTCAGTCTCGCCGCCACCGACCTGTGTGCACGGAAGCTGCCGAACCCGCTGACCCTGCCCGGATTCCTCGCGATCGTCGGCGTAGGCGCCGCGACCGGATCCGCGGCCACAGCCGTGATCGGCGGGTTCCTGTTGGCGTCGGCGTATCTCGCCCTGTACCTCGGCGCACCCGGGGCGGTCGGTGCGGGTGACGTGAAACTCGCGCTCGGGGTGGGCGCCGCCGCCGGGCTTGCCGGGGGAGAAGCCTGGGTGCTCGCGGCCGGGCTCGCGCCGGCGCTGACAGCGCTGGCGGGCTGCATCGTCCTCGCCGCCCGGCGTTCGCCGAAACCGCTCCCGCACGGCCCGGCCATGTGTGCCGCGACACTGGTTGCGCTGTTCGCCGTGCACATCGCGTGAACGAGTCCACGCCCGGCACACGGTTGGGAGGACCACCGTCACTGCCGGGCGCGGCGACATGGAAGGATATTGGGCGTGCTGCGCTGGATAACTGCCGGAGAATCCCATGGTCCCGCCCTCGTCGCGATGCTCGAGGGGATGGTCGCGGGCGTCGAAGTGACGTCCGAGGACATCTCGACCCAACTCGCGCGACGCCGACTCGGCTACGGCCGCGGCGCGCGGATGAAGTTCGAGGCCGACAAGGTCACCATCGTCGGTGGTGTACGCCACGGGCGGACACTCGGCGGACCGATCGCCGTCGAGGTGGGCAACACGGAGTGGCCCAAGTGGGAAACCATCATGTCCGCGGACCCGGTGGACGCCGAACTGCTCGCCGACCAGGCGCGGAATGCGCCGCTGACCCGCCCGCGCCCCGGTCACGCCGACTACTCGGGCATGCTCAAGTACGGATTCGACGACGCCCGCCCGGTTCTCGAACGCGCGAGCGCACGCGAGACCGCGGCCCGGGTCGCGGCCGCGACGTTTGCCCGTAGCTTCCTCCGCCAGGTGTTCGGCGTCGAGGTGCTGTCCCACGTGATCTCCATCGGCGCGTCCGACCCGTACGTCGGTCCCGAACCCACCGCGTCGGATCTGGCGGCGATCGACGCCAGCCCGGTACGCGCCTTCGACAAGGCCGCCGAGGAATCGATGATCGCCGAGATCGAGGCCGCCAAGCGTGACGGCGACACCCTCGGCGGGGTCGTCGAGGTCGTCATCCACGGTCTCCCCGTGGGTCTCGGATCGTTCATCAGCGGCGCGGACCGTCTCGACGCCCGTCTCGCGTCCGCCCTGATGGGCATCCAGGCCATCAAGGGTGTGGAGGTCGGCGACGGCTTCGAGACCGCGCGCCGACGCGGCAGCCAGGCGCACGACGAGATGCGTCCGGGCCCGGACGGAATCCTGCGTTCGACCAACCGCGCGGGCGGCCTCGAGGGCGGCATGACCAACGGGGAGGCGCTCCGCGTGCGTGCGGCGATGAAGCCGATCTCGACGGTCCCGCGCGCGCTGGCCACCGTAGACATGTCGACCGGTGAGGAAGCCGTGGCCATCCACCAGCGGTCCGACGTGTGCGCGGTGCCCGCCGCCGGTGTCGTGGCCGAGGCGATGGTGGCGTTGGTCGTCGCCCAGGCGGCACTCGAGAAGTTCGGGGGCGACTCGGTTGCCGAGACGACCGCCAACTACGAGCGCTACGCGTCGGGCGTCGCAGCCCGGCTCGCGCGATGACCACCCGGTCTGCCGTCGCATCGGGGCGGTGACGGATGATGGCACCGAAAGCCGTGCTGGTCGGCCCCCCGGGAGCGGGTAAGTCCACGATCGGGCGGCGCCTCGCGCAGGCCCTGGACCTTCCGCTGTTCGACACCGACGTGGCGGTCGAGGAGGAGGCGGGACGCACGATCGCCGAGATCTTCGTCCAGGAGGGCGAACCCGCCTTCCGCGCCCTCGAGGAAGAGATCGTCCGGAAGGCCATCGAGAGCCACGAGGGGATCGTGTCGCTCGGCGGTGGATCCATCCTCTCCGAGCGGACCCGGGAATTGTTGAAGGGCCACACCGTGATCTATCTCGAGATCAGCGTGGCCGAGGGGCTCAAGCGCACGGGGACCAACACCGCGCGCCCCCTTCTCGCCGGTGGCGACCCCCGCCAGAAGTACACCGAGTTGATGCGCAAGCGCCGACCGCTGTACCGGCAGGTGGCGTCCATCCGGATACGCACGGACGGGCGGAGCCCCGCCCGCGTGGTGCAGCAGCTGGTGGCGAAACTCGCCGAGTGATCGGCGACCCCGGCGGAGTCGCCGAGTGATGGGCGACCCCGGCGGAACAGAGACATCCGAGAATCTCGGACACGACGGAGCGGAGCAGCAGACAGTGACCGAACCGGTACGCGTACAGGTGCAGACGGCGAACCCCTACCCGGTCATCATCGGGCGCGGATTGCTCGGCGAGCTGGTGGACGAACTCACCGGCACGAGGACGGTGGCGATCTTCCATCAGCCGCCGCTGGCCGAGACGGCGGAGGCGGTGCGCGCGGCACTCGCCGAGAAGGGAATCGATGCGCACCGCATCGAGATTCCGGACGCGGAGGACGGCAAGGATCTGGCCGTGGCCGGATTCTGCTGGGAGGTCCTCGGCCGCATCGGGCTGACCCGCAGCGACGCCGTGGTCTCCCTGGGCGGCGGCGCGGCCACCGACCTCGCCGGGTTCGTCGCGGCGACGTGGATGCGCGGTGTGCGCGTGATCCACGTGCCCACGACATTGCTCGCGATGGTGGATGCGGCGGTCGGCGGCAAGACCGGCATCAACACCGAGGCCGGCAAGAACCTGGTCGGGTCGTTCCACGAGCCGTCGGCGGTGCTGATCGACCTGGCCACGCTGGAGACGGTGCCCCGCAACGAGATCGTCGCCGGAATGGCGGAGGTCGTGAAGACCGGCTTCATCGCCGACCCGGTGATCCTGGACCTCATCGAGAAGGATCCCGAAGCCGCCCTGGACCCGACGGGAACCGTTCTGCCCGAACTGATCCGGCGGTCCGTTGAGGTCAAGGCCAAGGTCGTGGCCGCCGATCTGCGCGAATCCGATCTGCGGGAGATCCTGAACTACGGGCACACCCTCGGGCATGCGATCGAGCGGCGTGAGCGCTACCGCTGGCGCCACGGTGCGGCGGTCGCCGTCGGGCTCGTGTTCGCGGCGGAGCTGGGGCGTCTGGCGGGACGCCTGGACGATGCGACGGCGGACCGGCACCGCACCATCCTGGAACTGGTGGGTCTGCCCACCACGTACGACGCGGACGCGTTCGGCCAGTTGGTCGAGGGGATGCAGACCGACAAGAAGAACCGGGCGGGCGTCCTGCGGTTCGTCGTGCTCGACGGGCTCGCGAAGCCGGGACGGCTCGAGGGCCCGGACCCGTCTCTGCTCGTGGCCGCGTACTCCGCGGTGGCGCGGGAGGAGAAGCCGGGCACCGGCGGTGCCGTCCTGCTGTGACGTAGCGGCACGAAGTGAGACGCGGCGGTGTGAGCGAGTGCGCTCACACCGCCGCGTCGTCTGTCGGTGTGGTGAAGCCGAGGCTGTTACTCGCCGCGGCGCTGGTCGTCGGTGGTGCGCTTCCCGAGGTCGACGGGGTCCTGCCAGGCGGTGTCCCCACCCTGCGGCTGATCGAGGTCGGACGTGTCCTCGCGGTAGTTGTGCACCGGTTCGAACACGGCCGTGTCGGCGTCGAACACGGCCGTGTCCGCGGTCTGCTCGTAGGCCTGGCCGGGATAGTTCTGTCCGTAGCCCTCGTCGTCGGCGACGGCTGCTGCTGCGGTTCCCCCCGCTGCGGCCCCTGCGGCCGTTCCGGCGCCGCGCGCCGTCGGGTGACGCTCGCCGCGGTCCTTCTCCGTCTTCCTGGACTCGCGGCTGACGAAGAACCGGCCGAGGAACACGGCGAGCATGGCAGGCACGAAGATCAGCAGGACCGTGAACGCGGCCCCGGACGTGATCTCGAAGAAGAACGAGTTCTGGGTGACGTTGAGGGACGGAATCAGGTTGGCCAGCCAGCTCCCCACACCCGCCACGATGCCGCCGAGCAGGGCCGCCTTCAGCCACAGCATCGTCAGGTCGGCGCCGTCCTCCGGCTCGGGGTTCCGGCGACGGTCCCGGATGCCGTCGATGCCGGCCCAGATCAGCGCCACGAACACGACGATCAGCAGTGCGAGCCATCTCAGAGCGGATCCCTGAAGGGGCCACTGTGTGATCGACACACCGAGGATCACACGAACGAAAACATGTATCAGGGCCATGCCGAGGCCGCGTACCACCCACGCATTCATGGGCACAGCGTAACGAGCGGGTTTTCACCCGTGTGGTCTAACCCACACGGCGCGCTCTGAAACCTGTTCTCGCCACCGGACGGGTGCCGTCGATCCGCGCCCTCCGGGCGGCGATTTGCCGGTACGTTTGACGACATGCCTGCTGATCATGGTTCGCGGCGCGCGGCGCTGCGCGCGGCCCTCGCCGCCCGGGATCTCGACGCACTTCTGGTGACGAATCTGGTGAACATCCGCTATCTCACCGGGTTCACCGGATCGAACGCCGCCCTGCTCGTGCACGCCGCCGACGCCGAGGGGGCCGAGGAGCGCACCGTCATCTGCACCGACGGCCGCTACCTCACGCAAGTCGGGGAACAGGTTCCCGATCTGCGGGCCGAGATCGCCCGCGCCAGCGCCGCGCACCTCATCGAATCGGTGGGTCGGCGGAGCCCGTCCTCGCTGGCGTTCGAGAGCCACGTGGTGACGGTGGACGAGTTCGCGGCCTGGTCGGTGCTCGCGCCGGACGCGCGCCTCGATCCCGTTCCGGGTCTCGTCGAGGAACTGCGGATGGTGAAGGACGATTTCGAGGTCGGATTGCTGCGGGCGGCGTGCACGGCCGCCGACTCCGCGCTCGCCGACCTGATCGAACGGGGTGGCCTCCGCCCGGGACGCACCGAGAAGGAGGTGGGCCGGGAACTGGAGGCGCTGATGCTCGCGCACGGCGCCGACGGCATCTCGTTCGAGACCATCGTCGCGGCCGGCGCCAACTCGGCGATCCCGCACCACCGCCCCACCGAGGCGGTCCTCGCCGGCGGCGACTTCGTGAAGCTGGACTTCGGCGCCGAGGTCGGCGGATACCACTCGGACATGACCAGAACGTATGTCCTGGGGCAGGCCGCCGACTGGCAACGGGACGTGTATGCGCTGGTCGCGCGGTCGCAGGAGGCCGGGCGGGACGCGTTGCGCCCGGGCGCCGAGGTGTCCGCCGTGGACGGTGCCGCCCGCCGGGTCATCGAAGACGCGGGCTACGGGGAACTGTTCCTGCACGGGCTCGGACACGGCGTCGGCCTGGAGATCCACGAAGCTCCGGGAATCGGCAAGCTCGGCACCGGTACACTTCTGGACGGTGCGGCGGTGACCGTCGAGCCGGGCGTGTACTTCTCCGGGCGCGGAGGCGTGCGGATCGAGGACACGCTCGTGGTTCGTGAGCAGGGACCGGAGCTGCTCACACTCACCACCAAAGACCTGACTGTCGTGTAGACGGTTTCGACCTTATCGAGGAGACGCGAAGCAAGTGGCTTCCACTAGTGATTTCAAGAACGGCCTGGTCCTGCAGATCGAGGGCCAGCTGTGGACGATCATCGAGTTCCAGCACGTGAAGCCCGGCAAGGGTCCCGCGTTCGTGCGCACCAAGTTGAAGAACGTGCTCTCGGGCAAGGTCGTCGACAAGACGTTCAACGCCGGCGTCAAGGTGGAGACGGCCACGGTCGACCGCCGCGACATGACGTACCTGTACCACGACGGCACCGACTACATCTTCATGGACGGCGACACCTACGACCAGATCTCGATCAGCGAGGCCACCGTCGGCGACGGTGCACGCTTCATGCTCGAGAACATGGCCGTGCAGGTTGCGACGCACGAGGACGTCCCGCTGTTCGTGGAATTGCCCGTCACCGTCGAACTGGTGGTCAAACACACCGATCCCGGTCTGCAGGGCGACCGCTCCACCGGTGGCACCAAGCCCGCCACCCTCGAGACCGGTGCCGAGATCAACGTGCCGCTGTTCATCAACACCGGTGACAAGCTGAAGGTCGATTCCCGCGACGGCAACTACCTCGGGCGTGTGAATTCCTGAGTGTCCGGTACGCATAAGAAACTCGGCGCACGGCACAAGGCCCGCAAGCGCGCCGTCGATTTCCTCTTCGAGGCCGAGGCGCGAGATCTCGATCCGGTCGATCTCGCCACCGAGCGCGCGGAGCTGTCCGGCAAGGACGACTCCGTGGCGCCGGTTGCTCCGTACACCGTCACCGTGGTGACCGGGGTGGCGGAGAACCTGGACCGCCTCGACGAGGTGATCAGATCCCACCTGCAGGACTGGACGCTGGAGAGGCTGCCCGCCGTCGACCGCGCCATCCTGCGCATCGCCGTGTGGGAGCTGTTCCACGCCACCGACGTGCCTCCGGTCGTGGCCGTGGACGAGGCGGTGGAGCTGGCCAAACAGCTGTCCACCGACGAGTCGCCGGGGTTCGTGAACGGCATCCTCGGTCAGGTCGTGCTGGTGGCGCCGCAGGTGCGGTCGGCTGCGGCCGCGACGTCGCGGCGCACCGAGACCGCCGGCGGCGAGTCGAACGACGCCGGTTCGTAAGTTCGTGTCCCGCTGCGGGCCCGCGACTGCGGGCCCGCAGGTCAGGGGTCCGGGCCTGGCGCAGTCGACGCGCTGATAAGCTGTCCGCGTCAGGCATCCTTTAACGATCCGTCCAGTGAGGCGGAGAAGGAGGTCGTTGTATGCGCGTGCCCGAAGGGTCTCGCCCCGCCGGGGAACCGGCGGATTCAACACCAGAGTCGTCCCCGTCCGTCGAGCCCGCACGCGAGCTGCTGTCCGCAGCCGATGTGGGACGGACCATTGCGCGAATCGCGCACCAGATCATCGAGAAGACCGCGCTGGACGCCGCCGACGGTGACGCGCCGCGGGTCGTCCTGATCGGCATCCCCACCCGGGGCACGACGCTCGCCGCCCGCCTCGCCGCGAAGGTCGAAGAATTCTCCGGGGTGCGCCCATCGGTCGGCTCCCTCGACATCACCCTGTACCGCGACGACCTGCGCACCAAGCCGCACCGTCCCCTCGAACGCACGTCGGTGCCCGAGGGCGGCGTCGACAACACCCTGGTGGTGCTCGTCGACGACGTGCTGTTCTCCGGCCGCACCGTCCGCTCGGCACTCGACGCCCTCCGCGACCTCGGGCGGCCGCGCGCCGTTCAGCTGGCCGTCCTCGTCGACCGGGGCCACCGCGAACTGCCGCTGCGCGCCGACTACGTGGGCAAGAACGTGCCCACCGCCCGCACCGAGGACGTCAAGGTGCTCCTGAGCGAACACGACGGCCGCGACGCGGTCATGATCTCCGGGGGGAAGAGCTAAGTGAAGCACCTGTTGTCGATCGCGGACCTGACACGGGAATCGGCTGTCGAACTCCTCGACGAGGCCGAACGCTTCGAACAGGCCCTCCTCGGACGTGAGGTGCGGAAGCTCCCGACGCTGCGGGGCCGGACGGTCATGACCGTGTTCTTCGAGAACTCGACCCGGACCCGGGTGTCGTTCGAGGTCGCCGGGAAGTGGATGAGCGCGGACGTCATCAACGTCAGCGCCTCGAGTTCGTCGGTGTCCAAGGGTGAATCCCTCCGGGACACGGCGATGACACTGCGCGCGGCCGGCGCCGACGCCCTGATCGTGCGCCACCCCGCCTCGGGTGCGGCCCACCAGATCGCGAAGTGGACCGGGCATCAGGACGACGGCGGGCCGGCGGTCATCAACGCCGGCGACGGTACCCACGAACATCCCACCCAGGCGCTGCTCGACGCGCTCACGCTGCGTCAGCGTCTCGGCGACATCGAGGGCAAGCGCATCGCCATCGTCGGCGACATCCTGCACAGCCGGGTGGCGCGGTCGAATGCACTGCTGCTGTCGATGCTCGGCGCCGAGGTGGTCCTGGTCGCGCCGCCCACGTTGCTCCCCGTGGGGGTGTCCACCTGGCCGGTGTCGGTGGCGCATTCGCTGGACGCGGAGCTTCCCGGCCTCGACGCCGTCCTGATGCTGCGTGTGCAGGCGGAACGGATGAACGGCGGATTCTTCCCGTCCCAGCGGGAGTACTCGATCAATTACGGCCTGTCGGAGAAGCGGCTCGCGCTGCTTCCCGACCACGCGGTGGTGCTGCACCCCGGCCCGATGCTGCGCGGCATGGAGATCGCGTCGGCGGTTGCCGACTCGACGAGGACCGCCGTGCTGCAGCAGGTGACCAACGGTGTGCACATGCGGATGGCGGTGCTGTTCCGGCTGCTGGTCGGAGCGGAGGAAGTTGCGGGATGAGTGGTAGCGGGATGAGTGACAGTGCAGTGACAGGAGAGACAGTGCTCATCAAGAACGTGTTGCTGTACGGCGAGGGCGAACCCACCGACGTGCTGCTCGGGGACGGCGTCATCGCCGCGATCGGTGCGGACGCGGGCGAGGACAGCGGGCCGGACGTCGACGTGATCGACGCGGCGGGGCAGATCCTGCTCCCCGGTTTCGTCGACCTGCACACCCACCTGCGGGAACCCGGCCGCGAGGACACCGAGACCATCGATTCCGGTTCGGCCGCCGCCGCGCTCGGCGGGTACACCGCGGTGTTCGCGATGGCCAACACCAGCCCGGTCGCCGATTCGGTGGTCGTCACCGACCACGTGTGGCGCCGCGGCCAGGAAGTCGGACTCGTCGACGTGCATCCCGTCGGCGCCGTCACCGTCGGGCTCGAGGGCAAGCAGCTCGCCGAGATGGCCACGATGGCGTCGGGGGTCGGCCGGGTGCGGATGTTCTCGGACGACGGCCACTGCGTCTACGACCCGCTGATCATGCGCCGGGCGCTCGAGTACTCGAGCTCGCTCGGGGTGCTCATCGCGCAGCACGCGGAGGAGCCGCGGCTCACCGTCGGCGCCGTCGCACACGAGGGCCCCACCGCCGCCCGGCTCGGGCTCGCGGGCTGGCCGCGCGCCGCCGAGGAGTCGATCGTCGCCCGCGACGCGCTGCTCGCCCGCGACGCCGGGGCGCGCGTGCACATCTGCCACGCCTCCACCGCGGGGACCGTCGAACTGATGAAGTGGGCACGCGGCCAAGGCATTTCGATCACCGCCGAGGTCACCCCGCACCATCTGCTGCTCGACGACTCCCGGCTCGAGACGTACGACGCCGTCAACAAGGTGAATCCGCCCCTGCGGGAGGCGAGCGACGTCGCCGCGCTCCGGGCCGGACTGGCCGAGGGGATCATCGACTGCGTCGCGACCGATCACGCACCGCACGCCGAGCAGGACAAGTGCTGCGAGTTCGCGGCCGCCCGACCCGGAATGCTGGGACTGGAGACGGCACTGTCGATCGTCGCGCAGACGATGGTCCGCACGGGCCTGCTCGACTGGCGCGGCGTCGCGCGGGTGATGAGTGAGCGGCCCGCCGAGATCGTCGGACTCGACGACCAGGGTCGCCCGATCGAGGTCGGCGAGCCCGCCAACCTGGTGCTGATCGATCCGGACGCCGAATGGACGGTCCACGGCCCCGATCTCGCCAGCGTCGCCCACAACACGCCGTACGAGTCGATGACGCTGCCGGCGCGGGTGACCACGACGATCCTCCGTGGCCGGGTCACCGCGAGCGACGGCCAGGCCCGCGTCCCGGTGCGGAACGGTAGGGGATGACGGTGGAGAGAATTCTGTGGATAGTCGGCCTCGTCGCGTTCTGGGCGCTGGCCATCTTCCTCATGTACATCGGGTGGCGCGGTCGTGCCCGCCGTCAGGCCGACCGGGTCGGGCAGCTTCCCGCCGTGCCCGCGCACCTCGGCGAGCAGACGATCGCCCCGGCCACCGGACTGTATGTGGGCAGCACCCTGGCCCCGAGCTGGCAGGACCGGATCGCGGTCGGCGACCTCGGTTTCCGGGCGACGGGGGAGATCTCCCGCTACGCGGCCGGGATCCTGCTCGAACGTGACGGGGCGTCGGCGATCTGGATTCCGCAGGACGCGGTCCGCGCCGTGCGCACCGAGCGCGGTCTCGCGGGCAAGGTCATGAGCAAGGACGGCGTCCTCGTGATCCGGTGGGAACTGCCGACGGGCACCGAGATCGACACCGGTTTCCGGAGCGACGACAAGTCCGTGTACCCCGCCTGGGTCGGCGCAGGGGAGCCGGACGGCAAGACAGACAGTGAAGATTCAGCGAATGCGGCGAGCTCTGGTGAGGTCGAGCAGAACGGAGAGAACGCATGAGCGGCTACGACACCGACTCTGCAGTACTGGTCCTCGAGGACGGACGGGCATTCCGGGGCACCACGTTCGGTGCCGTCGGCCAGACCCTCGGTGAGGCCGTCTTCAGCACCGGCATGACCGGCTACCAGGAGACCCTCACCGACCCCAGTTACCACCGCCAGATCGTCGTGGCCACCGCGCCGCAGATCGGCAACACGGGATGGAACGACGAGGACGACGAGTCCGTCGGCCCCACCGGCAGCAGCGCCGAGGCGAAGATCTGGGTGGCCGGGTACGTCGTCCGCGACCCCGCCCGCCGCACCTCCAGCTGGCGCGCCACCGGGTCCCTGCAGGATGAGCTCGTGAAGCAGGGGGTCGTCGGGATCGCCGGCATCGACACTCGCGCACTGGTCCGCCACCTGCGCACCCGCGGCTCGATGCGCGCCGGGGTGTTCTCCGGCGACGCACTGGCCGAGACCGACGTGCTGCTCGACCGGGTGAAGAGCCAGCCGTCGATGCTCGGCGCGGATCTCGCCGGCGAGGTCAGCACCACCAGCGGATACGTCGTCGAACCGACCGGGGGAGACGCGCGCTTCACCGTCGCGGCGATCGACCTCGGCATCAAGACCAACACCCCGCGCATGTTCGCCGAGCGCGGCATCCGGGTGCACGTGCTCCCGTCCAACGCGACGCTCGAGCAGATCCTCGACCTGAAGGCCGACGGCGTCTTCCTCTCCAACGGTCCCGGCGACCCGGCGACCGCCGACGGCGCCGTGCACCTCACCAAGGAAGTCATCGGGCAGGGCCTGCCCCTGTTCGGCATCTGCTTCGGCAACCAGATCCTCGGGCGGGCTCTCGGTCTCGGCACCTACAAGATGAAGTTCGGTCATCGAGGCATCAACATCCCGGTCGTCGAACACGAGACGGGACGCATCGCGATCACCGCGCAGAACCACGGGTTCGCGCTCGAGGGCGAGGCCGGGCAGGAGTTCGACACCCCGTTCGGCAAGGCCGTGATCAGCCACACCTGCGCCAACGACGGTGCCGTCGAGGGGGTCCGCCTGCTCGACGGATCCGCGTTCTCGGTGCAGTACCACCCCGAGGCCGCGGCGGGCCCGCACGACGCCGCGTACCTGTTCGACCGCTTCACCAGCCTGCTCGAGGGAGTCAAGAACTAATGCCACGCCGTACAGATCTCTCCCACATCCTGGTGATCGGCTCCGGGCCGATCGTCATCGGCCAGGCCTGTGAGTTCGACTACTCCGGAACCCAGGCCTGCCGGGTGCTGCGCGAGGAGGGCCTGCGGGTCAGCCTCGTCAACTCCAACCCGGCCACGATCATGACCGACCCCGAGTTCGCGGACGCCACGTACGTGGAGCCGATCACCGCCGAATTCGTCGAGAAGGTCATCGCCCTCGAGGCGGAGAAGGGCCACCCGATCGACGCCGTCCTCGCGACGCTCGGCGGCCAGACGGCCCTCAACACCGCGGTGGCGCTGCACGAGCAGGGCATCCTCGAGAAGTACGACGTCGAGCTGATCGGTGCCGACTTCGACGCCATCCAGCGCGGCGAGGACCGGCAGAAGTTCAAGGACATCGTCGCCAAGGTCGGCGGCGAGTCCGCGCGCTCCCGTGTCTGCTACACGATGGACGAGGTCCGCGACACCGTCGCTGAACTGGGCTTCCCCGTCGTGGTGCGGCCGTCGTTCACAATGGGCGGCCTCGGCTCCGGCATGGCCTACGACGACGAGGACCTGACGCGGATCGCCGGCGGCGGTCTCGCCGCGTCACCCACGGCCAACGTGCTGATCGAGGAGTCGATCCTCGGGTGGAAGGAATACGAGCTCGAGCTGATGCGCGACGGCCGCGACAACGTCGTGATCGTGTGCTCGATCGAGAACGTCGACCCCGTCGGCGTGCACACCGGCGACTCGATCACCGTCGCCCCCGCCATGACGCTCACGGACCGTGAGTACCAGGCGATGCGCGACCTCTCGATCGACATTCTCCGCGAGGTCGGCGTCGACACCGGCGGCTGCAACATCCAGTTCGCCATGGATCCCACCGACGGACGCCTCGTCGTCATCGAGATGAACCCGCGCGTGTCGCGGTCCAGTGCACTCGCCTCCAAGGCGACCGGCTTCCCGATCGCGAAGATCGCCGCGAAGCTCGCGATCGGCTACACGCTGGACGAGATCGTCAACGACATCACCAAGGAAACCCCGGCGTGCTTCGAGCCGACCCTCGACTACGTCGTCGTCAAGGCGCCGCGGTTCGCGTTCGAGAAGTTCCCCGGCGCCGACGACACCCTCACCACGACGATGAAGTCGGTCGGTGAGGCCATGTCGATCGGCCGCAACTTCACCGAGGCGTTCGGCAAGGTGCTGCGCTCGCTGGAGACCAAGCGGGCCGGGTACTGGACCGGACCCGACGTGGAGGCCACCGACCTGGACAGCCTCCTGGCGGAACTGAGCATCCCCCGCGACGGCCGCGTGTACGGCCTCGAGAAGGCGTTCGCTCTCGGCGCCACCGTCGAGCAGCTGTTCGACGCCACGAAGATCGACCCGTGGTTCCTCGACCAGATCCTGCAGATCCACGAGCTCGGCGACACGCTGCGCGAGGCGCCCGAGGTGACCGAGCGGGTACTGCGCCGCGCCAAGCACCACGGCCTGTCGGATCGGCAGATCGCGGCCCTGCGCCCCGAGATCGGCGGCGAGGACGCCGTCCGGGCGCTGCGTGAGCAGTGGAACGTCCACCCCGTGTACAAGACGGTCGACACCTGCGCCGCCGAGTTCGAGGCGAAGACGCCGTACCACTACTCCACGTACGAACTCGACCCGGCGGCCGAGTCCGAGGTGGCCCCGCAGACCGAGCGTCCGAAGGTCCTGATCCTCGGTTCCGGACCGAACCGCATCGGTCAGGGCATCGAGTTCGACTACTCCTGCGTCCACGCCGCACTGACGCTGTCGGAGGCCGGCTACGAGACGGTGATGGTCAACTGCAACCCGGAGACCGTCTCCACCGACTACGACACCGCCGACCGCCTGTACTTCGAGCCGCTCACGTTCGAGGACGTGCTCGAGGTGTACCGGGCCGAGACGCTGTCGGGCACCGTCGCCGGCGTGATCGTGCAGCTCGGCGGACAGACCCCGCTGGGTCTGGCGAAGCGGCTGAAGGCCGCGGGCGTGCCGATCGTCGGCACCAGCCCTGAGGCGATCGACCTCGCGGAGGATCGCGGCGAGTTCGGCAAGGTGCTGGTCGAGGCCGGTCTGCCCGCTCCCAAGTTCGGCACCGCCACCACGTTCGCCGGGGCCCGCGAGATCGCGGCAGGCATCGGGTACCCGGTGCTGGTGCGCCCGTCGTACGTCCTCGGTGGCCGCGGCATGGAAATCGTCTACGACGAGGCGTCGCTGGAGAGCTACATCTCCCGCGCCACCGAGATCTCCGACGACCGGCCCGTCCTGGTCGACCGGTTCCTGGAAGACGCCATCGAGATCGACGTCGACGCGCTCTGCGACGGCTCCGAGGTGTACCTCGGCGGTGTGATGGAGCACATCGAGGAGGCCGGCATCCACTCGGGCGACTCGGCCTGTGCGTTGCCGCCGATCACCCTCGGCCGCGCCGACCTCGAGAACGTCCGCCGCTCCACGGAGGCGCTCGCCAAGGGCATCGGCGTCAAGGGCCTGCTCAACGTCCAGTACGCCCTGAAGGACGACATCCTCTACGTCCTCGAGGCCAACCCCCGCGCCAGCCGCACCGTGCCGTTCGTGTCGAAGGCGACGGCGGTGCAGCTCGCCAAGGCGTGCGCCCGCGTCATGCTGGGCGAGTCCATCGCCGACCTGCGTGCGAGCGGTGTGCTCCCGGCCACCGGCGACGGCGGCTCGACCCCGGCGGACGCACCCGTCGCCGTCAAGGAGGCCGTGCTGCCGTTCAACCGGTTCCGGCGCGCCGACGGCACCGGCATCGACACCCTGCTGAGCCCGGAGATGAAGTCGACCGGCGAGGTCATGGGCATCGACGCCGACTTCGGCACCGCGTTCGCGAAGAGCCAGACGGCCGCGTACGGCTCGCTGCCCACGTCGGGGTCAGTGTTCGTCTCCGTCGCCAACAAGGACAAGCGATCGCTGATCTTCCCGGTCAAGCGGCTCGCCGACCTGGGTTTCCGGATCCTGGCCACCGAGGGCACCGCGGCGGTTCTCCGCCGGAACGGGATCACCTGCCAGGAGGTGCACAAGCACTCCGGCGAGAAGCTGGAGGAGGGTGAGCGCACCATCGTCGAGATGATCCGCGACGGCGAGGTCGACATGGTGATCAACACGCCGTACGGCAACTCCGGACCGCGCGTCGACGGTTACGAGATCCGCAGCGCGGCCGTCGCCATGAACATCCCGTGCGTCACCACCGTGCAGGGTGCGTCCGCCGCGGTGCAGGGCATCGAGGCCGCGATTCGCGGCGACATCGGTGTCCAGTCGCTCCAGGCGCTGCACGAGCGGCTGCGGTCGCCCGCCGTCGTCGTGGCTCCCGCGAGCGGTTCCGCGTCGTCGTGAGCGGACACCATCACCACCACTCCTGGGTGCATCGGCTGACATCGGCGGTCGAGCACCGGGGGCGGTTGTGCGTCGGGATCGATCCGCATCCGGGACTGCTCGAGGCGTGGGGGCTGCCCGTCTCCGCCGAGGGGCTGGAGACGTTCGCGGAGATCTGCGTGGAGGCCTTCGTCGGTGAGGTGGCCGTCGTGAAGCCTCAGGTGGCGTTCTTCGAAGCGTACGGCTCCGCCGGGTACGCGGTGCTCGAACGCACCATTTCGGTCCTCAGAGAGGCAGGGACGCTCGTCGTCGCCGATGCCAAGCGCGGGGACATCGGGTCGACGATGGCGGCGTACGCGCAGTCCTGGCTGGGTGCGGAGTCGGCCCTGTCCTCCGATGCGGTGACGGTGTCGCCGTATCTGGGATTCGGTGCGCTCGACCCGGCGCTGTCGCTGGCGGCGGAGCAGGGCCGCGGGCTCTTCGTGCTGGCCCGGACGTCCAATCCCGAGGGCGGCGACCTGCAGGCGGCGCAGACCGCCGGGGGAGCGTCCGTGGCCCAGTCCGTGGTGGACGCGGCGGTCCGGCACAACGACGCGCAACCCGGTCTGGTGGGTCTGGTGGTGGGCGCGACACGCGGACACGGCCTGGATTTGTCGAATTTTTCCGGACCGATTCTCGCGCCCGGTCTCGGCGCCCAGGGCGCGACTCCCGGTGACCTCGCCGACATTTTTCCCGATTCTCGAAAACTGTTGTTGCCGAACAGTTCTCGTGGTGTTCTCCGTGCCGGACCGTCGGTGACGGCACTGCGTGAGGCGGCCGTGAAGGTCCGCGACGAGATCGAGTCCGCACTCTCATAGCCCACCCGAATCCGGCTCTGACCTCGGGGGGTGGGTTCGCAATCGGCGCCGGGCGTGAGTACGGTCGCTATCGCTGCTGGTTATCCAGTGGTTTGGACTATTTGCCAACGACGAGACGGAGGAACCGTGGCCCTTCCCCAGTTGACTGATGAGCAGCGCGCTGCTGCTTTGGAGAAGGCAGCTGCTGCCCGCAAGGCCAGGGCTGAGCTCAAGGAGCGCCTGAAGCGTGGTGGCACCGACCTCAAGCAGGTTCTCAAGGACGCCGAGGACGACGAGATCCTGGGCAAGATGAAGGTGTCGGCACTGCTCGAGGCGCTGCCCAAGGTGGGCAAGGTCAAGGCGCAGGAGATCATGACCGAGCTGGAGATCGCTCCGACCCGTCGCCTCCGTGGCCTCGGCGATCGGCAGCGGAAGGCCCTGCTCGCCAGGTTCGACTTCGAGGCCTGAGCACGACAGTGGTAGCTGACGCACAAGTGTCAGAGAGCAAGACCGCAGTGCGGAGGGGTCGGCTGGTAGTTCTGGCCGGCCCCTCGGCCGTCGGTAAGTCCAGCGTGGTGCGACTCCTGCGTGAACGGATGCCGGAGCTCGTCTTCAGCGTGTCCGCGACGACGCGCGACCCACGCCCGGGCGAGGTGGACGGCAAGGACTACCGGTTCACCTCTCGCGACGAGTTCCAGCGGATGATCGAATCCGGTGAGCTGCTCGAATGGGCCGAGATCCACGGCGGACTCCAGCTGTCGGGAACCCCGGCCGCACCCGTACGCCGGGCCATCGAGCAGGGCAAACCGGTGCTGGTCGAGGTCGATCTCGCCGGTGCGCGGGCCGTCCGCGCCGCGATGCCGGAGGCTCTGCTCGTCTTCATGGCGCCCCCGAGCTGGGACGTGCTGGTCGAGAGATTGACCGGCCGGGGCACCGAATCCGCCGAGGTGGTGGAGCGGCGTCTCGCGACCGCGAGAGTCGAGCTGGAGGCGCAGGACGAGTTCGACGAGGTCATCGTGAACGAGGATGTCAGCCGATCGTGCGACGAGTTGGTATCCTTGTTGGTTGGACGACCGGAACAGTCCGAGTCGACCCACTAGATCTCACATCAACTAGCCAGAACTATTTCAGGAGATACCGAGTGAGCAGCACCCCCGCAGTAGCGTCCGCAACTCCCAGCCACGGCGCCCTGCCGGCTTACGACACCCCGCTCGGCATCACCAATCCTCCGATCGACGAGCTTCTCGCCCGCACGTCGTCGAAGTACGCGCTGGTGATCTACGCGGCCAAGCGTGCGCGTCAGATCAACGATTACTACAACCAGCTCGGTGACGGCATCCTCGAGTACGTCGGCCCCCTCGTCGAGCCGGGCCTGCAGGAGAAGCCGCTGTCGATCGCGCTGCGTGAGATCCACTCCGATCTTCTCGAGCACACCGAAGGCGAGTGAGCGGAGGATCTGCCGTGCCTGAACAGGCAGCGGGCCCGGGCACCGGGCACGTGACGGATTCACCGGAACCGGTTCTGGCGGGGGCAGCCCGCAAGCGGATCGTCGTCGGTGTCGGCGGCGGCATCGCCGCGTACAAGAGTTGTGCCGTCATCCGGGCCTTCACGGAGGCCGGTCACCACGTGCGGGTCATCCCGACGGAGTCCGCGCTCGAGTTCGTCGGCAAGGCGACGTTCGAGGCGCTGTCGGGCAACCCCGTGCACACGGGTGTGTTCACCGACGTTCCGCAGGTTCCGCACGTCCGTCTCGGGCAGGAAGCGGACCTCGTCGTCATCGCGCCCGCCACCGCCGACCTCATGGCGCGGGCCGTGGCGGGACGCGCGGACGACCTCCTCACCGCGACGCTGCTCACCGCACGATGTCCCGTGGTGTTCGCTCCCGCGATGCACACGGAGATGTGGGAACACCCGGCCACCGTCGCCAACGTCGCCACGCTGCGCGCACGGGGCGTGACCGTCATCGAACCCGCATCCGGCCGCCTCACCGGCAAGGACACCGGCGCCGGCCGGCTGCCGGAACCCGACGAGATCGTCGGGTTGGCGTCGTTGCTGGTGGAGCGTCCCGACGCCCTGCCCCGTGATCTCGAGGGCCGGCGGATCCTCGTGTCCGCGGGCGGCACCCGCGAACCGCTCGATCCGGTGCGGTTCCTCGGTAACCGCAGTTCGGGCAAGCAGGGATACGCCATCGCCCGGCTCGCCGTGCAGCGCGGGGCCGAGGTCACCCTCGTCTCCGGCTACACCGCCGGCCTCGCCGACCCGGCCGCCGTCGACATGGTGCACGTCCGCACGGCGGAAGACATGCGGGTCGCGGTCGGCAAGCACGCGCCCGGATTCGACGCCGTGATCATGGCCGCGGCGGTGGCCGACTTCCGGCCGTCGACGATGGTGGCGAGCAAGATCAAGAAGGGTGCGGGCGAGCCCGACTCGATCGCACTCACCAAGAACGAGGACATCCTCGCCGGGCTGGTGCAGTCCCGGCGGGACGGCGAGATCCCGTCCAAGACCGTGATCGTCGGATTCGCGGCCGAGACGGGCGACGCCGACGGCGACGTCCTCACCTACGCGAGGGCCAAGCTCGCGCGTAAGGGCTGCGACCTCCTCGTCGTCAACGCGGTCGGCGAGGGCAAGGCGTTCGAGGTCGACCACAACGACGGGTGGCTGCTCGGAGCCGACGGTTCCGAGTCTGCGCTCGAGCACGGATCGAAGGCGTTGATGGCCAGCCGGGTACTCGACGCCGTCGACCAGCTGTTCCGAACACTCTGACGGCACATCCGGCAGAGTTTCGGTGATTCGAAAGGTGTCACTCCCGCCGGGGTGGCGCTAGGGTCGTTCGCGGTATTACGCAGCTAAGCTGTTTTCACGTGCTGTTCAGGACAACTGTCGAGAGGGAATTCTGTGAGCCAGTCCGGTAGTCGGCTATTCACCAGTGAGTCTGTGACCGAGGGGCACCCGGACAAGATTTGTGATGCGATCAGCGACTCCATCCTCGACGCGCTCCTCACCGACGACCCGCGCGCCCGCGTCGCCGTCGAGACCCTGGTGACCACCGGACAGGTCCACGTCGCCGGTGAGGTCACGACCACCGCCTACGCCGACATCCCCAAGATCGTGCGCGACACCGTGCTCGAGATCGGGTACGACTCCTCGGCCAAGGGATTCGACGGCAACTCCTGCGGCGTCAACGTCGCGATCGGTGCACAGTCCCCGGAGATCGCCCAGGGCGTCGACCACTCGCACGAGGTCCGCACCGGCGAACTGAGCGACGACGAGATCGACCGTCAGGGCGCCGGCGACCAGGGACTGATGTTCGGGTTCGCGACCACCGACACCCCGGAACTGATGCCGCTGCCGATCGCGCTGGCGCACCGCCTGTCGCGGCGTCTCACCGAGGTCCGCAAGTCCGGTGTCCTGCCGTACCTGCGCCCGGACGGCAAGACCCAGGTCACCATCGAATACGACGGTGACAAGGCGGTTCGCCTCGACACCGTGGTCATCTCGACGCAGCACGCCGCCGATATCGACCTCGACAACCTGCTCACCCCGGATCTGCGGGAGAAGGTTCTCGGATCGGTTCTCGCCGAGATCGACATGCCCGAACTCGACGTCTCGAACATCCGTCTGCTCGTCAACCCCACCGGCAAGTTCGTGCTCGGCGGCCCGATGGGTGACGCCGGCCTGACGGGTCGCAAGATCATCGTCGACACCTACGGCGGCATGGCCCGCCACGGCGGCGGCGCGTTCTCCGGCAAGGACCCCTCGAAGGTCGACCGGTCGGCGGCCTACGCCATGCGCTGGGTGGCCAAGAACGCGGTCGCGGCGGGCCTCGCGGACCGGATCGAGGTTCAGGTGGCGTACGCGATCGGCAAGGCGGCGCCGGTGGGTCTGTTCGTCGAGACGTTCGGTACCGAGAAGACGGATCCGGCGCGGATCCAGCAGGCCATCACCGAAACGTTCGACCTGCGGCCCGGCGCCATCATCCGCGACCTCGACCTGCTGCGTCCGATCTACGCGCAGACCGCGGCCTACGGCCACTTCGGTCGCACCGACATCGACCTCCCGTGGGAGAGCATCGACCGGGCGGAGAAGCTGCGGGCAGCCGCAGGCCTCTGATCGGTAGTCACGGCGCGACGGGCGCCGCTCCGGTAGGGGCCGTCGCGTGAGCGCGGAAAAGGTTGCGGCAGAAGTAGATCCGGTTGCCCGGGTGCTGCCGCTGCTTCCGCTTGCCCACCTCGACCGCGAATTCGACTACCTCGTTCCGCAGGACCTCGACGAGCAGGCGCGGCCCGGGGTCCGGGTGCGCATCCGGTTCGCCGGGCGTCTCGTCGACGGGTTCGTCGTCTCCCGGAACGCGACGAGCGACCATCAGGGCCGTTTCGGCTGGCTCGAACGGGTGATCTCGCCCGAGCGGGTTCTGACCGAGGAGATCACCCGGGTGGTCGACCTCGTCGCCGGCCGATACGCCGGAACCCGCGCGGACGTCCTGCGGCTCGCGATCCCGCCGAGGCACGCGCGGGCGGAGTCCGAGGCCGCGTCCGAACCCCCCGAGGTGCCGGACACCGCAATCGAGACCGAGGCGTGGGACCGGTACGTGCACGGCGGCGCATTCCTGACCGCACTGTCGGGGGAGCGTGCCCCGCGCGCGGTCTGGCAGGCGCTCCCCGGCGAGGACTGGCCTGCGCGTCTCGCGGAACTGTCGGGGCTCGTTGCCGCCACCGGGGCGAGCACCGTCGTCGTCGTGCCCGATCAGCGTGATCTCGACCGTGTGGTCGCGGCGGTGGAAAAGCTCCTGGGCAAGGACGCGGTCGTCGGACTCGCCGCCGGTCTCGGCCCGGCGCTGCGGTACCGGCGTTGGCTGGCTGCGCTGCGCGGGACGGCCAAGGTCGTCGTCGGGACCCGGAGTTCGGTGTTCGCGCCGACTCCGCGCACCGGGCTGATCGTGGTCTGGGACGACGGGGACGACAACCATTCCGAGCCGCGCGCACCCTATCCGCACGCCCGCGAGGTGGCGCTGCTCCGCGCGTACGCCAGTGGCTGCGCGGTGGTGCTGGCCGGACACGCGCGAACCGCGGAGGCGCAGGCCCTGGTCGATTCGGGGTGGGCGCACGACCTCGTGGCCTCCCGGGACTCGGTGCGGGCGGCCGCCCCGAAGATCACCGCACTCGCGGACAGTGACCACGCCCTGGCCCGCGATCCCGGTGCACGCGCCGCCCGGTTGCCCGCGATCGCGTTCGCGGCTGCCCGGGAGGCGCTCGGCGCCGGCCGGGGAGTGCTCGTCCAGGTGCCCCGGCGCGGCTACGTGCCCAGCCTCGCGTGCGGCAAGTGCCGGGCGCCCGCGCGATGCCGGCGATGCAACGGACCTCTCGCGCTGCCGTCCGCGGCCGGCCCGGACGGGGCGGGGACCCCCGCGTGCCGATGGTGTGGCGTCGCCGACGCCGCACACCGCTGCCACGCGTGTGGAGCGAAGGCGCTGCGGGCCGTCGTGGTCGGTGCCGGACGGACCGCCGAGGAACTGGGTCGCGCGTTTCCCGGGGTTGCCGTCCGGATGTCGGGGGGCACGGACGTCGTGGACGAGGTGAAGCAGGGTCCCACCCTCGTGGTGTCGACGGTCGGGGCCGAACCGGTGATGCCGGGCGGCTACGGCGCGGCGTTGCTGCTCGACGGCTGGGCGCTGCTGGGCCGTCCCGACCTGCGCGCCGCGGAGGAGACGCTGCGGCGATGGATGACGGCATCGTCACTCGTGCGGCCGTTCGCCGAGGGCGGTCAGGTGGTCGTGGTCGCCGATTCGGGGATTCCGACCGTGCAGGCGCTGGTTCGCTGGGATCCGGTCGGTCACGCCCGTGCGCAGTACGAGGAGCGGGCGGAAGTCGGATTTCCGCCCGCCATCCACCTTGCGGCGATCGACGGCAGTGCGAAGGCGATCGCCGACCTCCTGGACCTCGCCGATCTGCCGGCGAATGCGGAATTGCTCGGCCCGGTCGAGTTGCCTGCGGGGGAGCGGCTGCCGTTCTCCGGCGACGCGCCCGAGCCGGCGGACGTGGAGCGCATGCTGATCCGGGTGCCGCGGGGCGAGGGGAAACCACTGGCCAAAGCGCTCGGAGAGGCGCAGTCGGTGCGTAGTGCGCGCAAGGACTCGCAGCCTGCCCGGGTCCAGATCGACCCCATTCGGATCGGCTAGCTCCACCCCGGGGGTGACAAAAAGGAATGGCAAGGAGGTTATGCACTCCCTGCCACTCTCAACATATAACGCACCGGGGGCCTTGCGGCAAGACCCGGGTCGTGCCGCAGAATCTCCCACCGAAGTCAGGACCAGCGGAAATCAGTATTCGCGGCATACGTGTGGGGGTTTCATGATCGACGTGATCGTTGCAGGCAGCGGACCGACCGGGCTGATGCTGGCCTGCGAGTTGCGGTTGCACGGCGTGCAGGTGCTCGTGGTGGAGAAGGAGGCGGAGCCGACGAGGGTTGTCCGTTCGCTGGGCCTGCACGCGCGCAGCATCGAGATGATGGACCAGCGCGGTCTGCTGGAGCGGTTCCTCGCGCTCGGTACGCAGTACCCGCTCGGTGGCTTCTTCGCCGGCATCAGAAAGCCGGCACCCGAGCGGCTGGACACCGCACATCCGTACGTTCTCGGCATCCCGCAGACCACCACCGAGCGACTGTTGACCGAGCACGCCACCGAAGTCGGCGTCGAGATACGGCGCGGCTGCGAACTGGTCGGCCTGAATCAGGACGAACACGGGGTGACCGCCCTGCTGGCCGACGGCACCCAGCTGCGCTCGCGCTATCTCGTCGGCTGCGACGGCGGCCGCAGCACGGTGCGGAAGCTGCTCGGCGTCGATTTCCCCGGCGAGCCCAGCAGAGTCGACACACTGCTGGGCGAGGTGGAGCTGACCGCGCCGCAGGAGACGCTGGACGCCGTGGTGGCCGAGGTCCGCAAGACCCAGCTCCGGTTCGGCGCCATGCCGCTCGAGGACGGGGTGTACCGCATCGGCGTGCCCGCCTCAGGGGTGGCCGAGGACCGCACGGTCGCGCCGACCCTGGACGAGTTGAAGCAGCAGTTGCGGGCAACCGCGGGCACCGACTTCGGCGTGCACTCGCCGCGGTGGCTGTCCCGCTTCGGCGACGCCACCCGGCAGGCCG
Source organism: Rhodococcus sp. IEGM 1305 (assembly GCF_030058635.1). Taxonomy (NCBI): domain Bacteria; kingdom Bacillati; phylum Actinomycetota; class Actinomycetes; order Mycobacteriales; family Nocardiaceae; genus Rhodococcus; species Rhodococcus sp. IEGM 1305. The sequence goes on along the minus strand of NZ_JASHKX010000017.1, from coordinate 20,403 downwards.
AGCGGTACCGGGTCGGCCGGGTGCTGCTGGCCGGCGACGCGGCGCACATCCACCCGCCGGTCGGCGGTCAGGGGCTCAACCTCGGTATCCAGGATGCGTTCAACCTCGGTTGGAAACTGGCAGCCGAGGTCGGTGGCTGGGCGCCGGAGGGGCTGTTGGACAGCTACCACACCGAACGGCACCCGGTCGCCGCCGACGTGCTGACCAATACCCGCGCCCAGATGGAGCTGATGTCCCTCGATCCGGGGCCCCAGGCGGTGCGCCGGCTGGTGTCGGAACTGATGGATTTCGAGAACGTGAACCGGTACCTGACCGAGAAGATCATCGCGATCGGGGTCCGCTACGACTTCGGCGAGGGGCATGAACTGCTCGGCCGGCGCCTACGGGACGTGGGGCTGAAGCGGGGACGACTCTACGAGCTGATGCACGACGGCCGCGGCTTACTGCTCGACCAGACCGGCCGGCTGTCGGTGACGGGCTGGGCGGACCGGGTCGACCACGTCGTCGACGTCAGCGAGGAACTCGACGTGCCCGCGGCGATGCTGCGACCGGACGGGCATGTGGCGTGGGTCGGTGACGACCAGCAGGATCTGGTCGGCCGGCTGCACGAGTGGTTCGGCGCCGCCGCCGACTGAGCGCGAACGCCTCCGGACTCGGCCGGCGCAGCGCCCGCGAGTCCGGGGGCGACTTGACCACCGTCACAGAAAAGGACCTTGCCGAGTGTCTATTGCCGATATATCGTTGATGCATCAGCGATACAGAAGGAGGCTGATGATGGAAAACTTCCATTTCGAACACAGAGGTCCCCGACGGGACCGATTCGCGCGCGAGCGGACGGGACGGCCCGAGGGGCCCCACCGTCACGGACACCGGCGAGGCCGCTTCGGGCCCGAGGGTGATCCCGGGTTCGGCCCGGGAATGCACTTCGGCCGCGGACGCGGACGCGGTGGCAGGGGACGACGCGGCGATGTCCGCTCCGCGATCCTGCTGCTGCTCACCGAGGAGCCGATGCACGGCTACGAGTTGATTCAGCAAATCGTCGAACGCAGCGACGGGGTGTGGAAGCCCAGTCCGGGTTCGATCTACCCCGCGCTGTCACAACTCGAGGACGAGGGTCTGGTACTGATCGAAAAGGTGGCGGGCCGCAAGACCGCACGCCTGACGGACGAGGGCAAGGCCTTCGTCGAAGCGAACAAGACCGAACTCGGCACCCCGTGGGACGACGTGCGGGAGAGTGTCGGCAGGCCCGCCGAGGACCTGCGGGGCCTGATCGGGCTGCTGATGGGTGCCGCGGGGCAGGTCGCCGCCGTCGGTGACGACGAACAGGTTCGGCGTGCCGGCGAAATTCTCACCGAGGCGCGTCGCGCGATGTATCGCCTTCTCGCGGAAGACGATCAGAGCGAAGCCGGCAAGGCTGACACCGACTCGTAGGGCGTCGCGGTTCACCGCGGGCCCGCCGCCTCGACGCGACAGCGCGTGCACATTCTGGGAAGGTTCACAGAAATGTCACGGCGAAGTCGGGAGAGATCATGAGATTTCGGGGTGCCGGTGCGGTCGTCGCGGGTGTCGTCCTGCTGATGTCCGGCGCAGTGTCCACCGCCCATGCGGACGACTCCTCACCGCCCCAACCCGTCGTGCCCGCCACGGCCGGGCTTCCCCAGACCGGCCGTAGTGCCGCCGCCGCGTATGCGCACGAGCACCCGGGCAGCGCACCCGCGGGATCGAACGACTTCTCCTGCACACCTTCCCCGGACCACCCCGAGCCGGTGGTGCTCGCACACGGCACCGACGCCAGCGCCTACGCGGACTGGGCCGCCCTGTCGCCGATGCTCGCCGCCGACGGCTACTGCGTGTTCGCGCTCAACTACGGCGGAGCGCCGGGCGCCGATACGTACGGCACCGAGGACATCGTCGCGAGCGCGGAGGAGTTCGGGCGATTCGTCGACCGGGTCCGCAACGCGACCGGCGCCGACAAGGTCGACACGGTCGGGTACTCGCAGGGTGCGAACGTCACGCGGTACTACGTCAACAAGCTCGGCGGCGCCCCGTTCGTCGACCACTGGGTCGGGCTGGCGTCGCCCAGCTACGGGGGAGTGATGTACGGCCTCGTTCCGATCGTCCAGGCGCTTCCCGGCGGACCGGACTTCGCCCGCACGGTGACATCGGTGGCCGTCAGCCAGCAGATGCAGGGCTCGCCGTTCATGAACGCCCTCAACGCGGGCGGTGACACCGTGCCCGGTGTCGCGTACACGACGATCGGGTCTCGGTACGACGAGATGATCCAGCCGTACACGAACATGGCGCTCCACGGCGCCGGGGCCGACAACATCCTGATCCAGGATCGATGCCCCCAGGACGGCACCGGACATTTTCAGGCGCCCTACGATCCGTTCGCGCTCGACCTCGTCCGGGCGGCGCTCGACCCGGACGCGGCTCCGCTGGCTCGTTGCGAGTTCGTCCCGGTCGGTGCGGGTATTCCGCAGGTGATTCTCGACAGCAACAGATAGACCCACACGAATGAGGCGGGGAGCCGTGCGCTGCACGGCCCCCGCCTCATTCGTGTGTGCGCTACTCCGCCAGTTTCGTGACCGCCTGCGCCCACAGGAAGTACTTGTTGGTGCCGAGGTCCTTCACAGACTTGATGTCGAATGCGGCCGCGAGGTGTTCGGCGTCGGAATCGCTCACGCCCTGCAGGGCGGCGACGACAGTTCGCCGAGTGTTATGGCCCGGGGTCGACTCCCTAGACTGGTCGGCACATCGTCGATCAAAGGGGAGCTTTCTTCGTGAGTATCGTTTCGGCCCGCGCAGCGGTCCACCGTCCGTCGTGTGGGTCGCCGACGTGCGCATAGTCTTCGCCGGAACCCCCGAGCCCGCTGTTCCCTCGCTCGAACGCCTGATCCGTTCGCCGCGCCACGACGTCGTGGCGGTGATCACCCGCCCGGACGCGGTCGCAGGCCGCGGACGCAAGGTGGTCCGTTCACCGATCGGTGAACTCGCCGACTCCCACGGCATCGAGGTGCTGACTCCCGAGCGGCCCTCGGAGCCGGACTTCCTGGCGCGTCTCGCCGACCTCGCACCCGACTGCGCGCCCGTCGTCGCCTATGGGGCGCTGCTGCCGCAGAAGGCCCTCGACATCCCGGCCCACGGCTGGGTGAACCTGCACTTCTCGCTGTTGCCGGCGTGGCGCGGGGCAGCCCCCGTGCAGGCCGCGATCGGTGCGGGCGACGACATGACCGGCGCGAGTGCGTTCCGGCTCGAGGCGGGGATGGACACCGGGCCGGTCTACGGGGTGGTCACCGAGAGGATCCGTGATACCGATACCGCCGGGGATCTGCTGGGGCGCCTGGCCGACAGCGGTGCGGTCCTCCTGGAGTCGGTTCTCGACGGGATCGAGGACGGCGCGATCACCGCGGTCCCGCAGTCGGCCGACGGGGTGTCGCATGCGCCCAAGGTGGGCGTCGAGGCGGCCCGGATCCGTTGGGACAGAACAGCTGCCGTGGTTGACCGGCACGTCCGCTCGGTGACCCCCGCGCCCGGCGCCTGGACCATGATCGGCGATCTGCGCGTCAAGGTCGGTCCGGTCACTCCGACGGAGGAGCGACTGGAGCCGGGGGAGATTTCGGTGACCAAGGCCGGATTCCTGATCGGCACGTCCACGGTGGCGGTGCGGCTCGACCGCATCCAGCCGCAGGGCAAGAAACAGATGGCCGCCCTGGACTGGGCGCGAGGCGCACGACTCGACGCGGAGGTACGGGCACAGTGAGCGAATCCAGAAGGCCTGCACGTCGCGGCCAGTCCGGCTCGGGGGCCCGCAACAACCGTCCCCGACAGGCCCGCCGGCCCGACGCGTCGCAGTCCGGTCTCGACCAGCCGCGGCTCGCCGCGAGGGACGTGCTGCGCGCCGTCCGGGAACGCGACGCCTACGCCAATCTCGTGCTGCCCGGGCTGCTGCGTGAGCGGCGCCTGGACGGACGCGACGCGGCCCTCGCCACGGAATTGGCCTACGGCGCCGCCCGCGCCCGTGGGCTCCTCGACGCCGTGATCGCCGACTGCGCAGGCAGGCCGATCGCCGAGATCGACGGACCGCTCCTCGACGTCCTCCAGCTGGGCGCCTACCAGCTGCTGCGCACCCGCGTCGCCCCGCACGCCGCCGTCGCCACCTCCGTCGATCTCGTGCGCGCGGAGGCCGGTCCGGGGAAGGCGGGCTTCGTCAACGCCGTGCTGCGCCGGGTGTCGGAGCGGTCCGAAGCGGAATGGGTGGAGCGCCTCGCCCCGGCCGACCCGGTGGGGCGGCTGGCGTTCGAGCACGCGCATCCCACGTGGATCGCGCAGGTGTTCGCCGACGCGCTCGGTGCCGACGCCGGCGAACTCGAGGACGTCCTCATCGCCGACGACGCCCGGCCGGTGGTGCATCTCGTCGCCCGCCCGGGGGAGATCTCGTCGGAGGAACTCGCGCTCGCCACCGGCGGCGAGGTGGGGCGCTACTCGCCGTACGCGGTCTATCTGGACGGCGGCGACCCGGGGCTGCTCGACGCCGTCCGTGAGGGGCTCGCAGGAGTGCAGGACGAGGGCAGTCAGCTCGTCGCCCGGGCGCTGTCGCTGGCACCCTTGGACGGTCCGGACGCGGGCCGCTGGCTCGACCTGTGCGCGGGCCCGGGTGGCAAGGCGGCCCTGCTCGGCGCCCTCGCCGGAATCGAGGGCGGACGCCTCGACGCCGTGGAGCCGGTGGAACACCGCGCGGACCTGATCCGCAAGACGACGAAGGAACTCCCGGTCGACGTGCACGTCGCCGACGGGCGGGATCCCGGGCTGGCGGGCGGGTACGACCGCATCCTGGTCGACGCGCCGTGCACCGGACTGGGTGCGTTGCGCCGACGTCCGGAGGCGCGGTGGCGCCGGCAGCCGTCGGACGTGGCGGGTCTCGCGAAACTGCAGCGCGAACTCCTGGCATCGGCCGTCGAGTTGGTTCGTCCCGGCGGCGTGATCCTCTACGCGACGTGTTCGCCGCACCTGTCCGAGACGGTGGCCGTGGTCGCGGACGCGGTGCGCCGCTACGGGCTCACGGCACTCGACACGCGTGAACTCGTTCCCGGTGTGCCGGGTCTGGGAGACGGTCCGGGCGTCCAGCTCTGGCCGCACCGGCACGGCACCGACGCGATGTTCATGGCCGCGTTGCGCAAGCCGTAGGGCGGGGGCGTCCCCACTACCTGGACATCTGCCCGACTCTCGGTAGAACCTGTTCCACTTTTCCGTGAAACGTGTTCTAATTCTTCTCGCGACAGAGACGTACGTCACGAAGCGAGTGGAGGACTTCAGATGAATCGGGTAGCGGGGAAGGTCGTTCTGATCACGGGAGCGGCGCGGGGTCAGGGGCGTAGTCATGCAGTGCATCTCGCCGACGAGGGCGCCGACATCATCGCCTTCGACCTCTGCGAGGACATCGCATCCAACGAATACCCGCTGGCGACCGAGGCCGACCTCGCGGAGACGGGACGGCTGGTCGAGAAGGCGGGGCGCCGGGTCGTCACCGCCAAGGTGGACGTGCGTGACCGCGCGGCCCTGCAACGCGAACTCGACGCCGCCGTCGCGACGCTGGGCCGGCTGGACGTCGTGGTCGCCAACGCCGGGATCGCGCCTCTCGGGAACGACGTGCCCGTCGAGGGATTCGTCGATGCGTTCGACGTCGACTTCGTCGGAGTGATCAACACCATCCACTCGGCCCTTCCGCACCTCGACGCCGGCGCCTCGATCATCGCGACGGGATCGGTGGCCGGGCTGGTCCCGCAGACCGGTCTGAACGGCCAGCAGGCCCTGCAGGGGCCGGGCGGCGACGGCTACGGTCTCGCCAAGAAGATGCTGTGGACGTACACCAACTCGCTCGCGCTCACCCTGGGCCCGAAGTCCATCCGCGTCAACGCGATCCATCCCACGAACTGCAACACGGACATGCTGCAGAGTCCGCCGATGTTCCGCACGTTCCGCCCCGACCTGGAGAACCCGACCGCCGAGGACGCGAAGGTCACGTTCCCGTTCATGCAGGCGATGCCCACCCCGTGGGTCGAGCCCGAGGACATCTCGCACGCGGTGGTGTTCCTGTCCTCCGACGAGTCCCGGTTCGTCACCGGTCAGCAGCTCCGGGTCGACGCGGGGGCGGGTCTCAAGCTCGGCGTCTGACGCCGATCCGATGAGGGTCCGGGCCGGTGTGCGGGCGCCGCCCGGGCCCTCGCCTTTCGCGTCAGGTCTGGTCGAACTGCTTACGCAGCTTCGCCGGTGCCTTGATCCGCCAGGCATCCTGCAGCAGTTCGGTCAGCTGCGGAACGTCGACGTTCTCGAGGTCGACGACGATCGAACCGTGACCGTCGTAGTGCGGAGTGGTATAGAACGGCGCGCCCTGGGCCAGCAGGGCCGCCTTCTCGTCGAGGTCGCACATCACCACCAGGCCCCCGTCCGACTCGGCCCGCAACCGGGCGAGCAGCTTGCCCGCCACCTTCAGGGCCGGGGTGCGATACGACGTGCTCTCCTGCACCTCCGGTAGTGACGCACCGATCGCCACGACGTCCGTCCAGGTCGGCATGAGCCCAGTATGGACCGCGGGACCCGGGCACGGCACGCGTACGACTAAACTGCGGCCCGTGGCAACCCCGATGATCGCACCGTCCATTCTGTCTGCCGATTTCGCGCGTCTCGCCGAGGAGGCGGACGCCGTCGCCGGTGCCGACTGGCTGCACGTCGACGTGATGGACGCACATTTCGTGCCCAACCTGACGCTCGGCCTTCCCGTCGTGCAGAGCCTGCTCGCGGCGACGGACATCCCGCTCGACTGCCATCTCATGATCGACGACCCCGGCCGCTGGGCGCCGCCCTACGCGGAGGCGGGCGCGCACAACGTCACCTTCCACGCGGAGGCGACCGACGACCCCCGGTCCGTGGCCCGGGACATCCGCGCCGCCGGCGCCAAGGCCGGTCTCAGCGTCAAGCCCGGCACGCCGATCGAGCCGTACCTCGAGATCCTGAAGGACTTCGACACGCTCCTCGTCATGAGCGTCGAGCCCGGCTTCGGTGGTCAGCCGTTCATCCCCGAGGTGCTGTCGAAGGCGAAGGCCGTCCGCCGGCTCGTCGACTCGGGTGAACTGAGACTGGTCGTGGAGATCGACGGCGGCATCAACGCCGACACCGTCGAGGCCGCTGCCGAGGCGGGCGTCGACTGCTTCGTCGCCGGGTCCGCCGTCTACGGCACGAGCGATCCCGCGGAGGCCGTGCGCGCCCTGCGCGCCAGCGCCGCCCAGGCGTCACCGCACCTGAGCCTGTCGCGGTAACGGCGCTCCGGCACAACGTGAACTCCCACGTGCGGCACGAGAATTCGGCGGCGGACCTCGACGCCGCGATGCAGATCGCCATCGGCGCCGCCGAGTCGGCGCGCGGATTCACCAGCCCCAATCCGGCGGTCGGCGCGGTGGTCCTCGACGCCGCGGGACGCATCGCCGGTGTCGGGATGACGCAGCCTCCCGGCGGTCCCCACGCAGAGGTCGTCGCACTGCGGGAGGCGGGGGACGCCGCCCGCGGCGGCACCGCCGTCGTCACGCTGGAACCGTGCAACCACCACGGCCGGACCGGGCCGTGTTCGCAGGCGCTCCTCGATGCCGGTGTGGTCGCGGTGCACTACGCGGTGGGTGATCCGAACCCCGAGGCCGCGGGCGGTGCGGAAACCCTCGTCTCGGCGGGTGTCGACGTGACGTCCGGGCTGCGGGCCCAGGACGTCGAACGCGGCCCGCTCCGCGCCTGGCTGCACCGGCAGCGCACCGGACGGCCGCACGTGACCTGGAAGTACGCGGCCACACTGGACGGGCGCAGCGCCGCCGCCGACGGCACCAGCCAGTGGATCACTGGTCCCGAGGCGAGGGAACGCGTCCACGCCGACCGGGCGAAACTGGACGCGATCGTGGTCGGCACCGGGACGGTGCTCGCCGACGACCCGCGGCTGACCGCCCGGATGCCCGACGGATCGCTCGCGGCGCACCAGCCGGTGCGCGTCGTCGTCGGACTCGGCGACATCCCGGCCGACGCCCGGGTCCTCGACGACTCCGCGCCCACCCTGCTGCTGCGCACGCACGACGTGGACGAGGTCCTCGCCGCACTCGCCGAGTACACCGATGTGCTGCTCGAGGGCGGGCCCCGGCTGGCGGGCGCATTCCTCGCCGCGGGCCGCGTCGACCGCATCCAGGCGTACCTCGCCCCGCTGGTCCTCGGCGCCGGCCCGTCCGCGGTCGCGGAGGCGGGAGTGCACACGATCGACGGCGCGCTGCGGTTCCGTCACGAGTCGGTCGAAACAATCGGCCCCGATCTGTTGTTGAGTCTGGTTCCAGCAGTGTCCGAAAACCCTGACAGCCACCGAACGTAGGAGAAGCCACAGTGTTCACCGGGATCGTCGAAGAGTTGGGTGAGGTCGTCGCCAAGGAGGAACTGGCCGACGCCGCACGGTTCACCGTCCGTGGTCCGGTCGTGACTTCCGACGCGTCACACGGGGATTCGATCGCGGTGAACGGTGTGTGCCTGACCGTCGTCGAGGTGCTGGCCGACGGCTCCTTCACGGCCGACGTCATGCAGGAGACGCTGAACCGGTCGAGCCTGCAGAAGATCGACGTGGGCAGCCGCGTCAACCTCGAGCGGGCCGCCGCCCTGAACAGCCGCCTCGGCGGCCACCTCGTCCAGGGCCACGTGGACGGCACCGGGCACATCATCAGCCGCAGCCCTTCCGAGAACTGGGAGGTCGTGCGCATTGCGCTGCCCGACGCCATCTCCCGGTACGTCGTGGAGAAGGGCTCGATCACGGTCGACGGTGTGTCGCTTACGGTCTCGGCTCTCGGCGGGGAACGCGGCGACGAGTACTTCGAGATCTCGCTCATCCCGACCACGCTGCAACTGACCACGCTCGGGGCGGCGTCCGTCGGGACGCCCGTCAACCTCGAGGTCGACGTGATCGCGAAGTACGTGGAGCGGCTGCAAGCGGCCGGCCGCTGAGTCGTACTGTTGAGGAGCATCCCACGGATGCATCCGTTGTATTCGAAGATGCCTAAGTCAAGACTTTGGAGACCGAGCACGTGACCAGGTTCGACAGTATCGAGCGCGCCGTTGCGGACATCGCCGCAGGCAAGGCAGTCGTCGTCGTCGACGACGAGGACCGCGAGAACGAGGGAGACCTCATCTTCGCCGCGGAGAAGGCCACCCCCGAGTTGGTTGCCTTCATGGTTCGATACACGTCCGGGTATCTCTGTGTGCCGCTCGACGGCGCCGATTGCGACCGCCTCGGCCTGCCGCCGATGTACGCCACCAACCAGGACAAGCACGGCACCGCGTACACCGTGACCGTCGACGCCCGGGAGGGCATCGGCACCGGCATCTCCGCGTCCGACCGCGCCGCCACCATGCGGTTGCTGGCCGACCCGTCCAGCGGCGCCCAGGACTTCACCCGGCCCGGCCACGTGGTGCCGCTGCGCGCCAAGGAGGGCGGCGTGCTGCGCCGTCCCGGCCACACCGAGGCCGCCGTCGACCTCGCCCGGATGGCCGACCTGCGGCCTGCGGGTGTGATCTGCGAGATCGTCAGCCAGAAGGACGAGGGCCACATGGCCCAGACCGACGAGCTTAGGGTCTTCGCCGACGACCACAACCTCGCCCTGATCTCGATCGCCGACCTCATCGCGTGGCGCCGCAAGCACGAGAAGCACGTGGAGCGGGTCGCCTCCGCGCGCATCCCCACCCGGCACGGCGAGTTCACGGCCGTCGGCTACCGGAGCATCTACGACGACGTCGAGCACGTGGCGCTGGTCCGCGGCGACCTGCCCGGCCCGGACGGCGACGGCAGCGACGTGCTCGTGCGCGTGCACTCCGAATGCCTCACCGGCGACGTGTTCGGTTCGCTGCGCTGCGACTGCGGTCCCCAGCTCGACGCCGCCCTCGACATGGTCGCGCAGGAGGGGCGCGGTGTGGTCCTGTACATGCGCGGGCACGAGGGCCGGGGCATCGGGCTCATGCACAAGCTGCAGGCCTACCAGCTGCAGGACGCGGGTTCGGACACCGTCGACGCCAACCTCGAGCTCGGCCTGCCCGCCGACGCCCGCGACTACGGCATCGGCGCGCAGATCCTCGTGGATCTGGGCATCTCCTCGATGCGGCTGCTCACCAACAACCCGGCCAAGCGGGTCGGCCTCGACGGCTACGGGCTGCAGATCACCGAGCGGGTGTCGATGCCGCTGCGGGCGAACGCCGAGAACCTGACGTACCTGCGCACGAAGCGCGACCGCATGGGCCACGACCTGATCGGGCTCGACGACTTCGAAGCGGGAGAAATGCTGTGAGCGGTGAGGGATTGCCGGAGCTGCAACTCGGTGAGGCGGGCGACCTCCGGCTCGCCATCGTCGCCGGCAGCTGGCACGCCGAGATCTCCGAGGCGCTGATCGCCGGCGCGCAACGGGTGGCGGCCGAGGCGAACGTGAAGAACGTCACCCTGGTCCGGGTCGCCGGTGCCATTGAGCTTCCGGTGGTGGCGCAGGCCCTGGCCCGCACCCACGACGCCGTCGTCGCGCTCGGTGTCGTGATCCGCGGCGGGACGCCGCACTTCGAATACGTCTGCGACGCCGTGACGGCCGGTCTGACCCGGGTCTCGCTGGACGAGAGCACCCCGGTCGGGAACGGTGTGCTCACCACGGACACCGAGCAGCAGGCCGTCGACCGCAGTGGCCTGCCCGGCTCCGTCGAGGACAAGGGCGGTCAGGCGTGTGCGGCCGCGCTGGACACCGCTGTCACGTTGGCGCGACTGCGCCGCGCCGAGGAGTCGTTCGTATGATCCGGATCCATCCATGACCACTCCCGAATCCGAGTGGACACTCGTCGCGACGCCACGCAAGTCGCGTCGATACGCGATCGGTGTGGCGGTCCTTCTCGTCGTCGTGCATGTGACGTTCGCAATCCTGCTGCGCGGAGATTCGACGGGCGTGTACTTCCGGCTCGCCGACCAGCTGGCGTTCGCGGGCATCGGCTGCCTCCTTGCGGCAGCCGTCCTGCTGCTGACCCGGCCCCGGTTGCGGGTCGGGCCCAACGGCATCGCCGTGCGCAACGTGCTCGGGGAGCGCATCGTCGACTGGGACCTGTACGAGGGGCTGTCTTTCCCGGACGGCGCGGCGTGGGCCCGGATCGAGCTGCCCGACGACGAATACCTGGCCGTGATGGCCATCCAGTCGAACGATCGCGAGTACGCCGTGGACGCCGTCGACCGCTTCCGCGCACTCGCGTCGGAGTACGCACCGTCCTGAACCGGGGGTCGGCCCTCCGTGACGTCGCGGATGCGGGGTTGGTCGGTGGCGCCGACTAACGTGGAGGGGTGCCCGATCCTTCGACATATCGCCCCGCGACCGGAACGATTCCGGTCGACCCGGGGGTGTACAAGTTCCGCGATCCGCACGGCCGGGTCATCTATGTCGGGAAGGCGAAGAGTCTTCGATCACGGCTGAATTCCTATTTCGCCGACGTCTCGACGCTGCACCCGCGCACCCGCCAGATGGTGACCACGGCCGGCAGCGTCGAGTGGACCGTGGTGAGCACCGAGGTCGAGGCTCTCCAGCTCGAGTACAACTGGATCAAGGAATTCGATCCCCGGTTCAACGTCCGTTACCGCGACGACAAGACGTACCCGGTTCTCGCGGTCACCCTGAACGAGGAGTACCCCCGGCTGTTCGTCTACCGCGGGCCCAGACGCAAGGGTGTCCGCTACTTCGGTCCCTACTCGCACGCGTGGGCCATCCGCGAAACCCTCGACCTGCTGCTGCGGGTGTTTCCCGCTCGCACCTGCTCGGCCGGGGTGTTCAAGCGTCACAACCAGATCGGCCGTCCCTGCCTGCTCGGCTACATCGACAAGTGCTCCGCGCCGTGCGTCGGACGCGTGTCCGCGGCCGAACACCGCAAGATCGTCGAAGACTTCTGCGACTTCCTGTCGGGACGCACCGACAAGCTGGTCCGGCAGCTCGAGGCCAGGATGCAGGAGGCGTCGGAAGAACTCGACTTCGAAACGGCGGCGCGGTTGCGCGACGACGTGGGCGCGTTGCGGCGCGCGCTCGAGAAGCAGGCCGTCGTGCTCGGTGACGGCACCGACGCCGACGTCGCCGCGTTCGCGACCGACGAGCTCGAGGCCGCGGTGCAGGTGTTCCACGTCCGGGGTGGCCGCGTGCGCGGTCAGCGCGGTTGGGTGGTCGAGAAGGCGGGTGACGTCATCGACTGGGCCAGCGTCGATTCCGAGGCGGGATCGGACCTGCCGCTGCTCGTCGAGCAGTTCCTCACCCAGTTCTACGGTGAGCAGGCGGCGCTGTCGGGCGCGACCGACCAGGAGGCCGGCACCAGCGGCGTGCCGCGGGAGGTCCTGGTGCCCGTGCTGCCGCCCGACGCCGAACAGGTGCAGGAGTGGCTCAGCGGTCTCCGCGGATCCGCGGTCCGCCTCCGCGTGCCGCAGCGCGGCGACAAGAAGGCTCTCGCCGAGACCGTGCAGCGCAACGCGATGGAGGCGCTGCAACAGCACAAGCTGCGCCGCGCCGGCGACTTCACGTCGCGGTCGGCGGCCCTGCAGGGCATCCAGGAGGCCCTCGACCTGGATTCGGCGCCCCTGCGGATCGAATGCGTCGACATCAGCCACGTGCAGGGCACCGACGTGGTGGCCTCCCTCGTCGTCTTCGAGGACGGCCTGCCCCGCAAGTCCGACTACCGCCACTACGCGATCAAGGAGGCGGCGGGCGACGGCCGCTCCGACGACGTCGCCAGCATCGCCGAGGTCACCCGGCGGCGGTTCCTCCGGCACAACCGCGACGTCGGGGTGCTGCGTGCCGAAGCGGCCGGGGCGGACGCCGACCAGGTGTCGGGCGGGGACGGCGGCGACCTGGCCCCGGAGGCGGCGATCGATCCGCAGACCGGCAGGCCGCGGCGGTTCGCGTACCCACCGAACCTGTTCGTCGTGGACGGCGGAGCCCCGCAGGTGGCCGCGGCCTCGGCGGTCCTCGACGAACTGGGCATCACCGACGTCGCCGTGATCGGGCTGGCCAAACGGCTCGAGGAGGTGTGGGTGCCGGGGGAGGAGGACCCGGTCATTCTCCCGCGCACGAGCGAGTCGCTGTACCTGCTGCAGCGGGTACGCGACGAGGCGCACCGCTTCGCGATCACGTTCCACCGCAGCAAGCGGTCCCGCCGGATGACGGCGTCCGCACTCGACTCGGTCCGCGGGCTCGGCGAGACCCGGCGCAAGGCCCTGGTGACGCACTTCGGTTCCGTCGCCCGCCTCAAGCAGGCCTCCGTCGAGGAGATCACGGCGGTGCCGGGCATCGGAACGGCCACGGCGAAAGCGGTACTCACCGCTCTCGGGGCGGAGGAACCGTCTGCGGACGTCGCGGGAGTGGGGGATGATGAACCAGATCGGAACGGGCCGGGCACGGCAGAACGGAACGGCGCGGACATTCCCCGCGAACCGGTAGCACAGCACGGCCCGGCAGCACAGAGCGCTTCGCAACGGACAGGTGTCGAGTGAACGAGCAGCACGCGCAGAGTGACCGTCCATCCGCGGTCCGGCCGATGGACTTCCTTCTCGTCACCGGGCTCTCCGGGGCGGGTCTGCAGACGGCGGCGAAGGTCCTCGAGGACCTCGGGTGGTACGTCGCGGACAATCTTCCCCCGGAACTGATTTCCCGGATGGTGGATCTGAGCCTGGAATCCGATTCGCGGCTCGAGCGGCTCGCCGTCGTCATCGACGTGCGCAGCCGGTTGTTCACCGGCGACCTCGGCTGGGTCCTCACCGAACTGGAGAGCAAACCCGTGCACACACGGGTGCTGTACCTCGACGCGTCGGACGAGGTCCTGGTGCGCCGTTTCGAACAGGTGCGCCGAAGTCACCCGCTGTCGGGGGGAGGCGCCGAGGGCACCTTGTCGGAGGGCATCGCCGCCGAGCGCGATCAGCTCGCGAAGGTGAAGGCCGCCGCGGATCTGGTGATCGACACGTCGTCCCTGGCGGCGCACCAGTTGCGGCAGAAGATCGAGGACGCGTTCGGCGACGCCGAGAACCGGACCATGCAGGTAACAGTCCAGTCGTTCGGTTTCAAGTACGGTCTTCCGATGGACGCCGATCTCGTCTGCGACGTCCGTTTCCTGCCCAACCCGCACTGGATTCCGGAGTTGCGTCCGCACACCGGGCAGAGCGAGGACGTGCGGGACTACGTGTTGTCGCAGGACGGTGCCGAGGACTATCTGGCCACATATCACCACCTGCTGGATCTGACGATCGCGGGATATCGTCGGGAGGGGAAGCGCTACATGACCATCGCGGTGGGGTGCACCGGAGGGAAACATCGGAGTGTCGCGATGTCGGAGGCCTTGGCGAGCCGACTCGGAAAGGACTCCGGGCTGAACGTGCGTGTCGTCCATCGTGATCTGGGGCGCGAATGAGGCCGGTGCATCAGCCGCCTGCGATCGTCGCGCTCGGCGGGGGCCACGGGCTGTTCGCCACCCTCAGCGCCGCGCGCCGGCTCAGCCGTGACGTCACGGCCGTCGTCACCGTCGCGGACGACGGCGGATCCTCGGGACGGCTGCGCGCCGAACTGGGTGTCATCCCGCCGGGGGACCTGCGGATGGCGCTCGCCGCACTCGCCGCGGACGACCCCGAGGTGCAGGGCTGGACGGACACCATCCAGCACCGCTTCGGTGGAATCGGCGCCCTCGCCGGCCACTCGGTGGGCAATCTCATCCTGGCCGGCCTCACCGAAGTGCTCGGCGACCCCGTCGCGGCGCTGGACGAACTCGCCCGGTTGCTGCGGATCAACGGGCGCGTGCTGCCGATGTCGCCGATCGCCCTGGACATCGAGGCCGACGTGCAGGGCCTCGAGGCGGACCCTCGGGTCAGCCGCTGCATCCGCGGTCAGGTCGCGGTCGCGACCACCCCCGGCAAGGTGCGGCGCGTGCGACTGCTGCCGGCGAATCCGCCCGCCTGCCCGGACGCGGTCCGTGCGATCGACGTCGCCGACATGGTCGTCCTCGGCCCGGGGTCGTGGTTCTCCAGCGTCATCCCGCACGTCCTCGTGCCGGAACTGCTCGACACGCTGATCGCCACCGCCGCGCGGAAGGTGCTGGTGCTCAACCTGGCTCCGGAGCCGGGCGAGACCGCAGGATTCTCCACCGAGCGTCATCTGCACGTACTGTCCCAACACGCGCCCGAACTCACCGTCGACTTCGTCGTGGTCGATTCGGGTTCGGTTCCACCGGGGCGCGAGCGCGAGCACCTCGCCCGCGCCGCCGGACAGTTCCAGGCACGCGTCGTGTACGCCGACGTGTCGGAGCACGGCACCCACACGCACCATGCAGGAAAACTTGCGTCCGTTCTCGAACAGCTCTGGAGCGACCCCGATGCGGGGTCTCGGGGGAGCGAAGTGGCCGAGACACCAGAGGAAAGGGAGAGCGCTTCGTGGCAATGACAGCAGAGGTCAAAGACGAACTCAGTCGTCTCGTCGTCACTCATGTGAGTTGCCGGAAGGCCGAGGTCTCGTCGCTGCTGCGGTTCGCCGGGGGATTACACATCGTCGGCGGCCGGGTCGTGGTCGAGGCGGAAGTGGATCTGGGGTCCACGGCCCGCCGGTTGCGCCGCGAGATCTTCGACCTGTTCACCTACAGCGCCGACGTCCACGTCCTCAGTGCCGGCGGGCTGCGCAAGTCGTCCCGGTACATCGTGCGGGTCGCGAAGGAGGGCGAGGCCCTCGCCCGCCAGACCGGTCTCCTGGACCTGCGGGGACGCCCCGTGCGCGGGCTTCCAGCACAGGTGGTCGGTGGCAGCGTCGCCGACGCGGAAGCCGCGTGGCGCGGCGCGTTCCTGGCGCACGGTTCGCTGACCGAGCCGGGCCGGTCGTCGGCGCTCGAAGTCAGCTGCCCCGGCCCGGAGGCGGCGCTCGCGCTCGTCGGGGCGGCGCGCAGGCTGGGCATCTCCGCGAAGGCGCGTGAGGTCCGCGGCACCGACCGGGTGGTGATCCGCGACGGCGAGGCCATCGGCGCGCTGCTCACCCGGATGGGCGCCCAGGACACCCGCCTCGTGTGGGAGGAACGCCGCATGCGCCGGGAGGTCCGGGCCACCGCCAACCGGCTCGCCAACTTCGACGACGCCAACCTGCGCCGGTCCGCGCGGGCGGCCGTCGCGGCCGCGGCCCGCGTCGAACGGGCCCTCGACATCCTGGGTGACGAGGTGCCCGACCATCTGGCGGCGGCCGGTCACCTCCGGGTGGAGCACCGGCAGGCGTCCCTCGAGGAACTCGGCCAGCTCGCCGACCCGCCGATGACGAAGGACGCCGTGGCCGGGCGCATTCGGCGGTTGCTGTCGATGGCGGATCGCAAGGCCAAGGAAACCGGCATCCCCGACACCGAGTCGGCCGTCACCGCAGATCTTCTCGACGACGCCTGACCGTCGTCGGCGGTCGCCTCCCACCACCCCCACTCCCGGACGAACGGGACGCTCGTTGCGTCAGATCGGACGAGCGTCCCGTTCGTTCGGGTCGGGGCGGCCCGGAAAGGGTGCCCGGAGGTGACTGCGCGCGCGCGTGCCGCGCGCACTAGGGTTAGAGCCACATCGACCGATGAAACCTCGCGCCGACCACCCGTCGGTGGTGTCGTAGCGGCGCGGGAGCAGAGCTGCACAACCAGAATCATGCGCAAAGGAGCAGATTGTGACTGTCCGGGTAGGCGTAAACGGTTTCGGCCGTATCGGACGTAACTTCTTCAGGGCGGTGGATGCGCAGAAGGCGCTCGGAACCACCGACATCGAGATTGTGGCGGTCAACGACCTCACGGACAACGCTACGCTGGCGCATCTCCTGAAGTACGACTCCATCCTGGGTCGTCTCCCGCACGACGTCTCGCTCGAGGGTGAAGACACCATCGTCGTCGGAAACCAGAAGATCAAGGCACTCGCCATCAAGGAAGGCCCCGCGGCGCTTCCCTGGGGTGACCTGGGCGTCGACGTCGTCGTCGAGTCCACCGGCATCTTCACCGACGCAGCCAAGGCGAAGGGCCACCTCGAGGCCGGCGCCAAGAAGGTCATCATCTCCGCCCCGGCCAAGGGCGAAGACATCACCATCGTGATGGGCGTCAACGACGACAAGTACGACGGCAGCCAGAACATCATCTCCAACGCCTCGTGCACCACCAACTGCCTCGGCCCCATCGCCAAGGTGCTCGACGACGAGTTCGGCATCGTCAAGGGCCTCATGACCACGGTCCACGCCTACACCCAGGACCAGAACCTGCAGGACGGCCCGCACAGCGACCTGCGCCGCGCCCGCGCCGCCGCGCTGAACGTGGTCCCCACCGGCACCGGTGCCGCCAAGGCCATCGGCCTGGTCCTCCCGCAGCTTCTCGGCAAGCTGGACGGCTACGCGCTGCGTGTCCCGATCCCCACGGGCTCGGTCACCGACCTCACCGCGAACCTGAAGAAGTCGGCCAGCGTCGAGGACATCAACGCCGCGATGAAGGCTGCCGCCGAGGGACCGCTCAAGGGCATCCTGAAGTACACGGACGCCCCGATCGTGTCGTCGGACATCGTCACCGACCCGCACAGCTCGATTTTCGACTCCGGCCTCACCAAGGTCATCGACGATCAGGCCAAGATCGTGTCCTGGTACGACAACGAGTGGGGTTACTCCAACCGTCTGGCCGACCTCATCGGTCTCGTCGCCAAGTCTCTCTGAGCGAAGGTTCGGTAACAGTGGCAGTTCAGACTCTCGACGACCTGCTGAGCGCTGGGGTCGAGGGGCGCGCCGTGCTGGTGCGCTCCGACCTCAACGTTCCGCTCGACGGTGACCGGATCACCGATCCCGGACGCATCATCGCTTCCGCGCCGACGCTGAAAGCGTTGGCGGAGGCGGGCGCCAAGGTCATCGTCACCGCCCATCTGGGTCGCCCCAAGGGCGAGCCCGACCCGCAGTACTCCCTCGCACCGGTGGCGGTGAAGCTCGCCGAGGTGCTGGGACGCAACGTCCAGCTCGCCGGCGACGTCGTCGGGCAGGACGCTCTGGCACGTGCCGAGGGGCTCACGGACGGCGATGTTCTCCTGCTGGAGAACATCCGTTTCGATCCGCGGGAGACCAGCAAGGACGAGGCCGAGCGGACGAAGCTCGCCAAGGCCCTGGTCGAACTCGTCGGCGACGACGGCGCGTTCGTGTCCGACGGATTCGGTGTCGTCCACCGCGCGCAGGCGTCGGTGTACGAGGTGGCCAAGCTGCTCCCGCATTACGCGGGCAGGCTCGTCGAATCCGAGATCAAGGTGCTCGGCAAGCTCACCGAGGAGCCCGAGCGGCCGTACGCGGTCGTGCTGGGTGGGTCCAAGGTGTCGGACAAGCTCGCGGTGATCGAGGCGCTGGCCCCCAAGGTCGACACCCTCGTCATCGGTGGCGGCATGTACTACACGTTCCTGGCGGCGCAGGGCGTGTCGGTCGGCAACTCGCTGTGCGAGGAGTCGATGATCGACACATGCAAGGCGCTGCTCGAGCAGTACGCCGACGTGATCCACATCCCGCAGGACGTGGTCATCGCCGATTCGTTCTCGGCGGACGCCGAGTCGAAGATCGTTTCGGTGCTCGAGATCCCGGACGGCTGGATGGGCCTCGACATCGGACCGCAGTCGGTTCGCCGGTTCGCGGCGATCCTGACCAGCGCGAAAACCGTCTTCTGGAACGGCCCGATGGGCGTGTTCGAGTTCGAGAAGTTCGCCGCGGGCACCAAGGGTGTCGCCGAGGCGATCATCGAGGCCACCGGGAAGGGCGCGTACAGCGTCGTCGGTGGCGGTGACTCCGCCGCGGCGGTCCGCCAGCTCGGTCTGCCCGAGGACGGGTTCTCGCACATCTCCACCGGCGGCGGCGCCTCCCTCGAGTACCTCGAGGGCAAGGAACTCCCCGGCATCGCAGTTCTGGAGGGCTGAGGCATGGCACGGAAGCCGCTGATCGCCGGCAACTGGAAGATGAATCTGAACCATCTCGAGGCCATCGCGCTGGTTCAGAAGATCGCCTTCTCGCTCCCGGCGAAGTACTTCGACAAGGTCGACGTGACGGTGATCCCGCCGTTCACCGACATCCGCAGCGTGCAGACCCTCGTCGAGGGCGACAAGCTCCTGCTCACCTACGGTGCGCAGGACGTGTCGGCCCACGATTCGGGTGCGTACACCGGCGAGATCAGCAGCTCCATGCTGGCCAAGCTGGGCTGCACGTTCGTCGTCGTCGGGCACTCGGAGCGCCGGACCCTGCACTGCGAGGACAATGACACCGTGCTGGCCAAGACCAAGGCCGCGCTGAAGAACGGGATCACCCCGATCGTCTGCATCGGTGAGGGCCTCGACGTCCGCGAGGCCGGCGAGCACGTGTCCTACAACGTCGAGCAGTTGCGGGGCTCGCTCGCCGGACTGTCCGCCGAGGACATCGCGAAGGTCGTCATCGCGTACGAGCCGGTGTGGGCCATCGGAACCGGCCGCGTGGCCAGTGCCGCGGACGCGCAGGAAGTCTGCGCCGCGATCCGCGCCACGCTCGGTGACCTGGCCTCGCCGGACGTCGCGTCCGGTGTCCGCGTTCTCTACGGCGGCAGCGTCAACGCCAAGAACGTCGGCGAGATCGTCGGTCAGACGGATGTGGACGGCGCCCTCGTGGGCGGCGCCTCACTGAAGGCCGACGAGTTCGCGACGCTGTCGGCGATCGCCGCGGGCGGACCTCTGCCGTAAGGCGCCTTCGGTGCCCGTGCGCCTTTCCGGTAGCTACAGCTACCGGAAAGGCGCACGGGCGCGGAGCGCCTGTAGGGTGTACGAGGTCGTTGTTGTTCCTACTGGATGGGTGGACGTAGACAGACATGGAACTGTTCCTGGATATCCTGCTGGTGGTCACCAGCTTGCTGCTGATTCTGCTGGTGCTGCTGCACCGCGGTAAGGGCGGCGGTCTGTCCAGCCTGTTCGGCGGCGGCGTCCAGTCGAGCCTGTCCGGTTCCACCGTGGTCGAGAAGAACCTCGACCGCCTCACCGTCTTCACCGGCCTGATCTGGCTGATCGCGATCATCGGCATCGGCCTGGAGATCAAGTTCGGCTGATCGGCTTCATCATGCAGACGGGCCGTCACCGGTCGATACTGGATGAATGATCGAAACCCCACGTGAGGCCACTGAACCACTCCGCGAAGACATTCGGCTCCTGGGCGGCATCCTCGGTCAGATAGTGCGGGAACAGGCCGGGGACAGCGTCTTCGACCTCGTCGAGAAGGCCAGGGTCGAATCGTTCCGGGTTCGTCGTTCCGAGATCGACCGCGCAGATCTGGCGGACATGTTCACCCAGGTGTCCACGAGCGACACCATTCCTGTCATCCGGGCCTT
>NZ_JASHKX010000016.1:0-138963 GCF_030058635.1 Rhodococcus sp. IEGM 1305 | reverse complement strand
CGTCGAACCCGGCGCCGCCATCACCCAGGGCACCGTCCTCGCCGAACTGAAATAGGCGCCTGCACCACTCGTGAGTCCTTCTCGGCCCCCGGGGGTCGAGAAGGACTCACAGTAGTCTGTACGCATGTCTGACGTTCCCGAGATCCGCATCGGCACTGCCGAACGCGAGCAGGCCCTGAACGTGTTGAGCGAACATTTCGCGGCGGGCCGTCTGACGGTCCCCGAATTCGACGAGCGCAGTCTCGCGGTCACGAACGCCAGCACCCGCGGCGAGCTCGATCGAGTGTTCACCGACCTCCCCGCGACCGCGGTCGGCACCCCCGCCAAGGCCGAATCGGCCGGTGCCGACAACGACCAGAACTGGCGTCGCATCGTGATGTCGGTGATCCCGCTCGTCGCTCTCGTGCTGTTCTTCGTCGTTCCTGTCGACAACAGCTGGCTGTTCTTCCTGATGATCCCTGCCGCCGGCGCCATCCTGTTCGGCACCCGCGACGACCGCCACGGCCGGGATCGCCGCCGAGACCGGGACCGCTGACGTGGAACCTGTCGAGGTCAATGCGGGTGGCTGGTACCTGCGCGCGCTGCGGGCGGACGAACGGGTCGACGATCGTCCGGCGCTCGCGGACGGTGGAATCGCCGAACCCGAGTACGTCGCCCGCCGCACCGCGCAGTGGCTGAGCGACGAGCACTATTCGTGGGCGATCTGCCAGCCCAACACCGGCGAACTGCTCGCCGAGGTGGGGCTCACTCCGTCCGGGGACTCCGCCACCCTCACCGGCTGGGCGCGCACCGGCCACGAAGACGCACTCGCGAGCGGATCGGATGCGGTGCAACGGTTTGCGGAGGGCGCGTTGGGGTTGACGGTCCAGCGGTGAGTATGCGATCCGTTCCGGTGGCAGCCCTCACCGTGCTGGCACTGGTCATGCTGCTGTCCCCGGCGTCCGCGACGCCGTCGGGTCCCGAGCATGCCGACAAGGTGGTGCACGCCCTGCTGTTCGCGGCGCTGGCGGCCGCCTCCCGGTATGCGCTCCTGACGCCACGGATCACCGTGCTCTGGCTCGCGGCGTTCGCGGTGATCACCGAGATTCTGCAGGGCGTGCTTCCGATCGGCCGGCACGGCTCGGTCTGGGATCTCTGCGCCGACATGGTCGGTGTGGCGCTCGGCTTGTCCGCTCAGTCCGCGATCATGCGCTCCCGCAGCAGGGTCTGAACCCCGGCGTCGAGGCCGAGTCCGTCGGAGAAGTACCGCTCGACGGTCCCGTACTGCTCCCGCATGACGGCCAGGGACACCTCCAGATACTGCTCGCGGACTCCGAGCACGGGCTCAAGCAACGCCGGATCTCCACCCGCGTCGACGAACTTCTCGAACACGCCCGCGAACGACGGAAGCAGGAGTTCGTTGGTCAGCAGGTAGTCGTGGAACACGTCTTCCTCGCTGACTCCGAGGAGCAGCAGCAGTGCCGCCGTGGCCCATCCTGTCCGGTCCTTGCCGGTGGTGCAGTGCACGAGGGCAGGCGTGTTGTCGTTCGAGGCCAGGCCGCCGAACAACTCCCGGTACGAGGAGACCGCGCTCGGCATCACGACGAAGTCGCGGTAACTGCCCTCGAAGTATTCGATCGCGCGCCCGCCGCCGAGTTCCCGTTCGGCGATCATCGGGTCGGCGATCACCTGGAGCATCTGCGCGGGAATCGACCGGATCCCCTTGTCGGCCAGGACGTCCAACGCGACGGCGCGGGCCCCGTCCGGGAGTGTGTCGGGTGCCGCGTCACGCTCGTCCGCGGTGCGCAGGTCGTACACCGTCCGGATCCCGAGGCCGTCGAGCAGCGGCATGTCCGTGTCCGTGACCCGGCTGAGATCGGTCGAACGGAAGTACACGCCGGTGCGTACTTTCGCGCCGCCCCGGGTTCGGTAGCCACCGACGTCTCGCAGATTGGGCACGGACGTGAGCGGTATCGGCGTCATGCGTCGACGGTACCGCCCAGCACTCGGGCCAGTGCATCCACGGCGGCGTCGAGTTCGGCGGTCGTCACCGTCAGAGGTGGGCGGAACCTGATCCCGCGCCTGCCGGTCGGCAGGATCAGCACCCGCTCCCGGTCCCGGAGGTCGGCGACGACGCGGTCCCGCCGCTGCGGGGTGGAGAGCGTGATGGCGCACATGAGGCCGCGTCCCCGCGGCTCGGTCACCTCGGCGTTCGCGCGTGCGAGTTCCCGCAGTCGTTCGAGGAGATGCGCCCCGGTCATCCGGGCTCGGTCGACGAGCCTGTCCTCCTCGACGATCTCGAGGATCCGGCGGGACCGCACCATGTCGGTGAGGTTGCCACCCCAGGTGGAGTTGATCCGGGAGCTCACGGCGAACACGTTGTCGGGGATGTCGTCCACCCGGCCGCCGGCCATGATGCCGCAGACCTGAGTCTTCTTGCCGAACGCGACGACGTCCGGGTGCACTCCCAACTGCTGGTACGCCCAGGCGGTGCCGGTGAGACCGCACCCGGTCTGCACCTCGTCGAATACGAAGAGGGCGTCGTTCTCCCGGCAGAGCGCCTCCATCGCCTGGAAGAACTCCGGGCGGAAGTGGTGGTCGCCGCCCTCACCCTGGATCGGTTCGGCGATGAAACACGCCACGTCCGAAGGGTTCTCGGCGAACGCGTGCCGCGCCTGGTCCAGCGCGTGGCGCTCAGCTTCCACGACGTCCCGCCCGTCCGCGAGGTATGGGGAGTCGATGCGCGGCCAGTCGAACTTGGGGTACCGCGCCACCTTGCCGGGCTCGGTGTTGGTCAGCGACATGGTGTATCCACTGCGCCCGTGGAACGCCTCGGTCAGATGGAGCACCTTCGTGCCGAGCGCCGGGTCGAGGCCTCGGCTCTCGTTGAGCCTGCTCTTCCAGTCGAACGCCACCTTCAGAGCGTTCTCGACGGCGAGTGCGCCACCGTCGATGAAGAAGAGATGCGGCAGTGCGGGATCGCCCAGCACCCGGGCGAACGTCTCGACGAACCGTGCCATCGGGACGGTATAGATGTCGGAGTTGCTCGGTTTGTTGATCGCCGCCGCCGCCAGTTCTCGGCGAAAGGCGTCGTCGTCCGCCAGTGCCGGATGGTTCATCCCCAGCGCCGACGAGGCGAAGAATCCGAACATGTCCAGATAGCTGGTGCCGTCCCGCTGGTCGACGAGATGCGTACCGCGTGAGCGTTCCAGGTCGAGCACCAGGTCGAAACCGTCGACCAGAATGCGCTCGCGCAGCACGTCGTGCACCTGGCTCGCCGGCAGCTCGCCCCCATCTCCGGTAAATCGAATCGCTGTGCTCATACCGAGAGGTTACGTCAAAATTCCTGTGAACCGGCGACGATTCAGCAACATATCCGGAACAGAGCTCACCTGTCGTAAAATGTTTGCAAGATGATGGTGCTGCGCGTGTGTACGTTGGCGGTGGCACGGATCTCCTGCAGCAGGTGTTCCAGCTCCCGTGGGGAGGCGACGCGCACCAGCAGCACGTAGCTCTCCTCCCCCGCGACCGAGTGACACGCTTCGATCGCGGGGAGGTTCCGCAACCGGGCGGGGGCATCGTCGGGCTGCGACGGATCGAGAGGGGTGATCGCGACGAATGCGGACAGACCGTGCCCGAGCGCATCCGGATCGATCTTCGCGGTATACCCGCGGATCACTTTGCGGGCCTCGAGCCTGCGCACCCTGGACTGCACGGCGGAGATCGACAGCCCCGCCTTCTCGGCGAGTGTCGCCAGAGTCGCCCGGCCGTCGGCCACCAACTCCTGCATCAGTACCCGATCGATGTCGTCGAGAGGAGTATGGGGTGCGTCGCTACGAAAAGAATCCACCACCAGCGCAGGCTAGCCCAGCGGAGGTGCCTCATGGTCGAAACGTCAGAGCTCCGCGCCCGCGTTGCCCGGGCGCGGAAGCCGAACGCGAGACGAGGGCGCCGGCGTACTTCACCCACCGACCGCGGCTCGCCGAGACACTCGGCCGGCCCGTGCACGACCCGTTCACGCTCCACCGACAGCAGCAGGATCGAATCCGAGAGAGGACAGCATCGTGAACCTTCCCGCCCCCGAGGAGTTGTGCCGACGCGCCGAGGAAGCACTGATCCGGTGCGGCGCCGAGATCACCGACGCCGGTGGACCGCTCGTCGCGCGCACCCCGATCACCGGGACCGAACTGCGCACGGTGACCGCGAGCAGCGCGGACGACGTGGACCGGGCGATCACCGCGGCGCACGAGGCCTTTCTCGAGTGGCGTACCGTCCCCGCACCCCAGCGCGGCGCGGTGGTGCGTCGCCTGGGTCAGCTTCTCACGGAACACAAGACGGATCTGGCGGAACTCGTCACCCTCGAGGCGGGCAAGATTCCGTCCGAGGCGCAGGGCGAAGTGCAGGAGATGATCGACATCTGCGAATTCGCGGTCGGTCTGTCACGCCAGTTGTACGGCAGGACGATGGCGTCGGAACGTCCGGGACACCGGCTGATGGAGACGTGGCACCCGCTGGGAGTCGTCGGGGTGATCTCCGCGTTCAACTTCCCCGTGGCCGTGTGGTCGTGGAACACCGCCGTCGCGCTGGTCTGCGGCGACACGGTGGTGTGGAAGCCGTCGGACCGGACTCCGCTCACCGCAATCGCCTGCGATGCACTGCTGGCGCGCGCCGCCCGCGACGTCGGTGCACCCGCGGGGATCCATGCCCTGGTCCAGGGCGCGGGGGACGTCGGTGAGCGTCTCGTCGACGACGCACGCGTGGCTCTGGTCAGCGCCACCGGGTCGGTGCGGATGGGTCGCGCCGTGGGTCCGCGCGTCGCCGCGCGGTTCGGCAAATGCCTGCTCGAACTGGGCGGCAACAACGCAGCGGTGGTGGCCCCGTCCGCCGATCTCGACCTTGCCGTGCGGGGAATCGTCTTCTCCGCCGCGGGCACCGCGGGCCAGCGCTGCACGTCACTGCGCCGGCTGATCGTGCACTCGTCCGTCGCCGACGAACTGGTGCAGCGCATCTCTTCGGCGTACGGCCAGTTAAAGGTCGGGAATCCGTTCGACGACGGCGTCCTCGTCGGTCCGCTGGTGAACGGCTCCGCGTTCGAGGCCATGCAGACCGCGTTGGACAAGGCCCGCGCCGACGGCGGGACCGTCGTCTGCGGCGGCGAACGCAGCGGAGGTAGCGACTCCGCCTACTACGTCTCGCCCGCCCTCGTCCGGATGCCCGCGCAGACGTCGGTGGTGCAGGAGGAAACGTTCGCACCGATCCTCTACGTCCTCACCTACGACGACTTCGATCAGGCGATCGCGTTGCACAACGAAGTGCCCCAAGGCCTCTCGTCGTCGATCTTTACCACCGATCAGCGAGAGGCCGAGAGATTCCTTGCGGCAGACGGTTCCGACTGCGGCATCGCGAACGTCAACATCGGCACGTCGGGTGCGGAGATCGGCGGGGCGTTCGGCGGCGAGAAGGAGACGGGCGGCGGACGCGAGTCCGGATCCGACGCATGGAAGGCGTACATGCGTCGCGCGACGAACACCGTCAACTACTCCGATCGACTCCCGCTCGCGCAGGGGGTGGAGTTCACCTGATCGGCGGCGTCGACCGGCTACTCTCGGGGCGTGAGCAACTGGACCGAGATGGCGCGTGAGATTGCCGAGAACGTGTTGTTCCCGGTGGCCGACAGCGTCGATGCCGACGGCGAGATTCCCGACAGTCACTTCGAGACTCTCGCCGCCGACGGCTTCTACGGACTCGCGGCACCGGGCGAAGAAGGTGTGACACCGTCGGTGCTGGTCGACGTGATGGAGACGTTGTGCGGTGGTTGCCTCGCGACGGCGTTCACGTGGATGCAGCATCACGGCGTCGTCGCCGGTCTCGCCGCGTCCCCGAACACTGCCCTGCAGGATCGCTATCTCGACGGACTCGTCGACGGCACCGTGCGGGCCGGTGTCGCCCTGGCCGGCGCGATTCCCGTCCCGCCCACGCTGTGGGCACGCAGCGTCGACGACGGCTACGTGCTCGACGGGGTGTCGCCGTTCGTCACCGGCTGGGGGATCGTCGATCTGCTTCAGGTGTCGGCGCGCGACGAATTCGACGACTCCATCGTGCACGTCATCATTCCCGCACAACCACTTCGGGGACTCACCGCCGAGGAACTCCCGCTGATCGCGGCCCGCGGGTCCAACACGGTCCGGTTGAAATTCGACGGGCTCGCCGTGCCACGCGATCTGGTGAGTGCCGTCGTCTCCCCCGAGGATTTCGCGAAAAGCCAGCTGTTCGGGTCGTGGATCAACGGGTGCATGGCTATGGGGATCACCCGGCGGGCGATCAGCGAACTGGAGGCTCTCGGCGTCGACGCCGACCCGTTCGAAGAGCAGGCCGCCCGGGCACGACTCGACCTCAACGCCGCCCTCGAAGGCCGGGCGGAGATCGCCGAAGCACGGGCCCGCGCTTCGGAACTCGCCATCCGCACCGCCACCGCCCTCGTCACAGCGAAGGGCAGCTCGTCACTGCTCGCCGGGAACACCGCCGAACGTCTGATGCGTGAAGCCACCTTCACGCTCGTCGCGGCGGGACGTCCGGCGATCAAGTCGGCGTTGCTGGAGCGCCTCGGCCGCGACTAGCGGGTGCGGACCCGCAGGTCACCGAACAGCGAGTACGACACGATGCGGATCGTCGGGGCTCCGGGCCCGGGATCCTGTGCACCGGCGTCGAGTTCGCGGTCGCCGAAGAGGTCCAAACCACCCACCTCGACATGCACGCCCTCCGGAACGGTGACGGCGCTGTCACCGAACAGTGTGACGAGTGTGATCGTCGACGTGCGGGCGCCGATCACGGCCGACCGGAGGTCGAGCTTCACGTCCCCGAACACGAGCAGGGCCAGTGTCTTCACGGCGAGCAACCAGCGGCCGGAACGCTTGGTGTCGCCGAAGACGCTCGACGTCGGCGTCGCGAGACCAGACGATCGCGGCGTGCTCCGAATACTCCTCCCTCCACCGTAGCTGTCGGTGCCCTCGTCTACGGTCTGACGGCTACACCCGTGACACACCGCCCCTTCGACCGAAGCGAGACAACGTGTTCAGGATGATCCGCGCAGTTGCTCTGGCGCTACTCGCTGTGGGCGCCTACGTGGTGGTCTCCGAGCACGAGCCCGCCACCGTCGAGTTGCCGTCGCCGTCGTTCGCTCCGGCGACAGCGGAACTCACGACAGTGTGAGGGGCGGCGCACGGTGAGGGCACTCCGCCCACGGCTCGTGCCCGGTCACGGGCTTTCCGGCGAGCGCGAGCGATCAGCTCACCGGCGTGATGTCGGTGATTGATTCGTGGGTTTCTGTCCGGGTCGATGTGCGGTGGTGGAATCCATTCGGTGCGCCCCGCATACGTGTCACCGGCTGGCGCGCTGGTGGTCGCCCAGCCTGTAGGCCCGTCGTGGACCTGGGCGTGGCAGGCATCGCACGCGAGCGTCAGTGAGTCGATGTCGGTGTATCCGCCGTTGCGCCACTCCTGCACGTGGTGCACCGCGCACATGCTGGCCGGGGCCGCGCAACCAGGTCGTGTGCACCCGCCTTCGGCGGCGATGAGAGCGAGGCGTTGATCCGCGCTTGCCACTCGTCGGCGCCGTCCCAGATGCAGGGGCCGGCCGTCGTGGTCGAACAGAACGAGCACCGGGTGGGCGCGCTCGGCGAGCTTCAGCGCGTCGTCGAGGGGAAGGAGTCCGCCGGTGGCCGTGGTGGTCACGCCGCCCGCCGCCTTCTCGAGTTGGTCGAGGGTCATTGTGATGATCACCGTGACGGGCAGACCCCGATGCCGGCCCAAGATCCCGGATTCCAGCATGACCCGGAATATCGCGCTGAGGGCGTCATGGTTTCTCTGAGCAGCAGTGCGAGTGTCACGCGCTGCTGCCGCTACCAGTGCTTCACGGTCGATCGACGGATTCTCGGCGTCGCCGGACGGTGACTCCGGGTCTTCCGGGTTGTTCATGCCGGGGCGAGCCCATTTCGCGAGAACCGGGTCGAGCAGAGCGCGCGCTGTGGGGTCGAGCTCACCGGAGATCTTCGACATCAGTTCGGAATCTTGACGGCCCAACGAAACACCGCGCCGCCGAGAGCGATCACGATCGTCACCCAGGTTTCCGTCGGGATCGAGATGAGCGAGGAGGCGGTGGCCGGCACTCTCGACATCTTCGGGCGTACCTCCTCTCGCACACTGCGCCAGGATCGACTCAGCCAATGCGACGTCGGCGTTGGTGACCGCATGCGGGATCTTTCGCATGATTTTCCGGATTACGCGTGCATGGTCGGCACCGATGTCGCCATCCCGTTGCGCGGATGCGGTTTCCGGCAGCGCTGCCTCCATCTGCTCGCCCGAAGTTGTATGAAACAGACCGAGGTGGCGGGCGGCCGCTACCCGTGCCGACGCGTCTGCCGCCGACACGCGCAGCACCTCGACCAGGAGCTTGTTCAGTGAGTTGCAACCGAGCGTCGCGGGTAACGAGCGTTCGGCACTCTCGACGATCAGCCGCAGCGAGACTGCACCGGCGCGGCGGAGGGACTTCTCGAGCTGCTGCATGATCAGCACCACATCAGCATCCGACACAGCATTGAGGTCTGCGTCGAGCAGGCCTGACACGGCATCGTCCAACGCAGTCAGGTGTTCCATCACCTGATCTGCCGCCAACCCCCCGGTCGAACTCATGTGCGAATAATACTGCGCCCCACCGACAAGTTCGCCGATCGAGGCGCACGAAGCGGATCGCAGTGCCGACGAGGCGCTTGCGCGGGAGCCTGTAGTCGTCTGCCCGCGTTCGTGCGACGATCCGACGGAGAACGCGAACTTCCTTGCATGAGCTCGCCCGTCGATTGCACGGCCTTGTCGGCGAGTACGGCCGCGCGCCGCGTGCCGGACAGTGCCTCCGCGGAATCTCACCACTGAGCATCGAGGGGACCGTCGTCGGCATTCCGGCGCCGACCGAGAGCAGAAACGACGCGAGTCCCGACGCAGCGCCCGTGCCACGTCGGGGGTGAACATCCCAGACCGGACGGATTCCAGAGACCGGACGGTATGTTCCCACTGCCTGTCGTACCCTCGGTGCACTATGGAACGGTGACCGACGTCCTGGGCAGGTTTTCCGCTGCCACCCGCGAGTGGTTCGACGGCGCCTTCCCGGCGCCGACGGCCGCGCAGCTCGGTGCGTGGGAGTCGATCGCCAGCCGCGCGCACACGCTCGTCGTGGCCCCGACCGGTTCGGGCAAGACGCTGTCCGCGTTCCTGTGGTCCCTCGACCAACTCGCCGCCACCGACGGAAAGGACCGCAAGACCAGGGTCCTCTACATTTCCCCGCTCAAGGCCCTGGGTGTCGACGTCGAACGCAACCTGCGCGCCCCGCTCGTCGGGATCACGCAGACGGCCAAGCGGCTCGGGCTCTCGCCGCCGGAGATCTCGGTGGGGGTCCGCTCCGGCGACACACCGGCAGGTGACCGGCGCGCCCTGATCAAGAATCCGCCCGACATCCTCATCACCACCCCCGAGTCGCTGTTCCTCATGCTCACATCCGCCGCGCGTGAGACGCTGACCCAGGTCGACACGGTCATCGTCGACGAGGTGCACGCGGTGGCCGGCACCAAGCGCGGCGCCCACCTGGCCCTGTCGCTCGAACGCCTCGACCAGCTTCTCGCCACCCCGGCGCAGCGCATCGGGCTGTCTGCGACGGTGCGCCCGCACGAGGAGGTCGGCCGGTTCCTGTCCGGTTCGGCGCCCATCCGGATCGTCGCACCGCCGTCGCCGAAGACGTTCGACCTCACCGTGCAGGTGCCGGTCGAGGACATGACCGAACTCGGCCTCGCCGAACCCGCCGAGGGTTCCGCGTCGGCGACCCCGCAGGCGGGGTCGATCTGGCCGCACGTCGAGGAACAGATCGTCGACCTCGTCCTCGCGCACCGGTCGTCCATCGTGTTCGCCAACTCGCGGCGCCTCGCCGAGCGCCTGACCGCGCGGCTCAACGAGATCTACGCCGAACGCGCCGGGACCGCCGTCGACAAGAACCCGAAACCGGCCTCGCAGATCGGCACGCCGTCCGAGGTCAATTTCGGCGCGGACCCCCTGCTCGCCCGCGCCCACCACGGGTCGGTCAGCAAGGACCAGCGGGCCCTTATCGAGGACGACCTGAAGTCGGGGCGGCTGCGATGCGTGGTCGCGACGAGCAGCCTCGAACTCGGAATCGACATGGGCGCGGTCGATCTGGTGATCCAGGTCGAGGCACCACCGTCGGTGGCGAACGGCCTGCAACGGGTCGGCCGCGCCGGACACCAGGTCGGGGAGATCTCCCGGGGTGTCGTGTTCCCGAAGCACCGCACCGATCTCGTGCACTGTGCCGTCACCGTCGAGCGCATGGTCACCGGGAAGATCGAGGCGCTCGCCGTCCCCGCCAACCCGCTCGACATCCTCGCCCAGCACACGGTGGCGGCCACCGCACTCGAACCGCTCGACGTGGACGACTGGTTCGAGACGGTCCGGCGCAGCGGTTCCTTCGCGACGCTGCCGCGCTCGGCGTACGAGTCCACCCTCGACCTTCTCGCGGGCCTCTACCCGTCCGACGAGTTCGCCGAGCTCAGGCCCCGCCTCGTCTGGGACCGCGAGGCCAACACACTCACGGGACGCCCCGGCGCGCAGCGGCTGGCGGTCACGTCCGGCGGCGCCATCCCCGACCGCGGTCTGTTCACGGTCTACATGGTCGGTGAGAAGGCATCTCGCGTCGGCGAACTCGACGAGGAGATGGTGTACGAATCGCGGGTCGGCGACGTCTTCGCACTCGGGGCCACCAGCTGGCGGATCGAGGAGATCACGTTCGACCGGGTGCTGGTCAGCCCCGCGTACGGGCAGCCGGGACGGCTGCCGTTCTGGCACGGAGACGGTCTCGGCAGGCCGGCAGAACTGGGCGAGGCGCTGGGACAATTCCTGCGGGAGATCTCACTCGGGCACGAGACCGAGGTACAGGAACGCTGCCGCACCGGCGGGCTCGACGACAACGCCACGCACAATCTCGTTCAGCTCGTCGCCGAGCAGAAGACCGCCACCGGGCAGGTCCCCACCGACCGCACCCTGGTGGTCGAACGATTCCGTGACGAGCTCGGCGACTGGCGCCTGATCCTGCACTCGCCGTACGGCCAGCGCGTTCACGCACCGTGGGCGCTGGCCGTGAGTGCGCGGCTGAGCGAGCGATACGGCCTCGACTCGAACGCGACGGCGTCCGATGACGGCATCATCGTGCGTCTTCCCGACACCGAGGACACCCCGCCGGGCGCCGACCTCTTCGCCTTCGACACCGACGAGATCGAGGACATCGTCACCGAACAGGTCGGCGGGTCGGCGCTGTTCGCGTCCCGGTTCCGTGAGTGCGCGGCCCGGGCGCTGCTGCTGCCGCGCCGCACACCGGGAAAGCGTGCACCGCTCTGGCAGCAGCGGCAGCGGTCCGCCCAGCTTCTCGACGTGGCGCGCAAGTATCCGACGTTCCCTATTCTGCTCGAGACCGTCCGCGAGTGCCTGCAGGACGTGTACGACCTACCGGCCCTGAAGGACCTGCTCCGCCGGCTGGCGCGTCGCCAGATCCGCATCGTCGAGGTGGAGACGCAGTCGCCGTCACCGTTCGCCGGCGCGCTGCTGTTCAACTACGTCGGCGAGTTCATGTACGAGGGCGACAGCCCGCTCGCCGAACGCCGGGCGGCGGCCCTGTCCCTGGATTCGACGCTGCTGGCTGAACTGCTCGGCAGGGTGGAACTGCGCGAACTGCTCGACGCCGACGTCATCGCCCACGCCGAACTCGAACTCCAACGTCTGCTTCCCGACCGCAAGGCGAAGGATCTCGAGGGCGTCGCCGACCTGCTGCGCCTCCTGGGTCCGCTCACCTCCGACGAGGTCGCCGCACGGTCGACCAGCGATCCCATCCCCTGGCTCGACGAACTCGTCCGCGCGAGGCGGGCGCTCGCCGTCTCCTTCGCCGGTCGCGAATGGTGGACGGCCATCGAGGATGCGGCGCGCCTGCGCGACGGGCTCGGGGTGCCGCTGCCCATCGGTGTTCCCGCCGCGTTCATCGAACCCGTCGACGATCCGCTGGCCGACCTGATCAGCCGGTACGCCCGCACCCACGGTCCGTTCACGATCACCGACGCCGCCGCCCGATTCGGGCTCGGTTCCGCGGTGGCCCGCGACGTGCTGCAGCGGCTCGCGCAGGGCAAGCGGGTGGTCGAGGGCGAGTTCCGTCCCGGCGCGACGGGGAGCGAATGGTGCGACGCCGAGGTTCTGCGGCGTCTCCGCAGGCGCTCGCTGGCCGCGGCGCGTCAGGAGGTCGAACCGGTCAGCACCGCGACGCTCGGCCGCTTCCTCCCGGGCTGGCAGCATGTGGGGGGCACGTTGCGCGGCATCGACGGCGTCGCGACCGTGGTGGAACAGCTCGCCGGTGTTCCGGTGCCCGCCTCGGCACTCGAGTCACTGATCCTGCCGTCCCGGGTGGCCGACTACTCCCCCGCCATGCTGGACGAACTCACCTCCACCGGCGAGGTGCTGTGGTCGGGCGCGGGCAGCATCTCCGGAAAGGACGGGTGGGTGTGCCTCCACCCCGCCGACACCGCACCGCTCACACTGACCGCGCCCGCGGAGTCGGACCTGTCCGATATCCAGCGCCGGGTGCTCGACACGCTGTCCGGCGGCGGCGCGTACTTCTTCCGGCAACTCGCGGACACCCTCGAGATGTCCGACGACACCGCACTCGCCACGGCGTTGTGGGATCTGGTGTGGCTGGGCCACATCGGAAACGACACGCTCGCCCCGGTCCGCGCCCTGCTGTCGGACACGTCCAGGACCACCACGAGCCACCGGTCGCCGCGACGACCCCCGCGGGCCCGCGCGTACCGCAGCCTGACGGTTCCGGTGCGCACCGCACCGCCCACGGTCGGGGGACGGTGGTCGATACTCCCCGCCGCCGAATCCGATGCCACGCTGCGTGCCAGCGCCACCGCCGAACTGCTGCTGGAGCGGTACGGGGTGGTGACGCGTGGGTCCGTGATGACCGAGAACGTGCCCGGCGGATTCGCGCTGATGTACAAGGTCCTGGGAACGTTCGAGGACAACGGCCGCTGCCGGCGCGGACATTTCGTCGAGTCGCTCGGCGGTGCACAGTTCTCCACTCCGCCCGTGGTGGACCGACTCCGCAGCTACGGCGACTCGCTCGAGGGCAGGCACACCACCCTGCCCGCCGTGACTCTCGCCGCCAGCGATCCCGCCAACCCGTACGGGGCGGCTCTCCCCTGGCCGAAACGCGGCGACGATGCGCCCGCGCACCGGCCGGGACGCAAGGCCGGCGGCCTGGTGGTGCTCGTGGAGGGTGAACTGATCCTGTTCGTCGAACGCGGCGGGCGCACGATCCTCACCTTCACCGACGACCCCGGTGTGCTCCGCACCGCGGCGGTCACGCTCGCCGGCGTGGTCAAGCGCGGCGGGATCGACAAGATCGTGGTCGAGAAGGTCGACGGCGACACCATCCACGGCAGCGATTTCGCGCCGATCCTGACCGAGGCCGGTTTCTCGCCCACCCCTCGCGGATTCCGGTTGCGAGCCTGAGATGCCCGAAGGCGACACCGTCTGGCGCACCGCCAACTCGCTTCGCGACGCCCTCGAGGGCAAGGTGCTGACCCGCTGCGACGTGCGCGTCCCCCGGTACGCCACCGTCGACCTGTCCGGCCGGCTCGTCGACGAGGTGGTCAGCCGCGGGAAGCACCTCCTCATCCGGGTCGGCGACTACTCGATCCACACGCATCTGAAGATGGAAGGCGCGTGGCATATCTACGCGCCGGACACGAAGTGGCGGCGTCCCACTCACCAGGCCCGGATCGTGCTCGCCACCGAAGACAGGGTGGCGGTCGGATTCTCGCTGGGCATCACCGAGATCCTGGAGCGTGACGACGAGGAGTCCGCGGTCGGCCACCTCGGTCCCGACCTGCTGGGGCCGGACTGGGACGCGGCCGCCGCGATCCGCAATCTCCGGGCGGCCGGCGACCAGCCCATCGGTCTCGCCCTGGTCGATCAGCGCAACCTGGCCGGTCTCGGCAACGTGTACCGCAACGAAGTGTGCTTCCTCCGCGGCGTCCACCCCTACACCCCGTCGAGCGAGGTGGCCGACCTGCCCGCGCTGGTCACGCTCGCGCATCGGATGATTCACATCGACAAGAACAACTCGGTCCGCCATCGGCCGTGGGTGTACGGGCGGGCCGGAAAGCGTTGCCGCCGTTGCGGCACGGTGATCGAAGGCCACGACCTCGGTCAGCAGCAGATCTTCTTCTGCACGCACTGCCAGCCCCCGGTGGTGGGCTAGCGAAGGACCGTGGTCGGCGGCCCGAGCGGCGGCGGCCTGCGAGTCCGTCTGCGGCCGAGCAACCACGCGGCACCGTCCGGCACCCACAGCACCGCGGCCGTGGCGATCGTCAGCAGATACGTCGGCGCGATGACGGGCAGGAGGATGCACCCGAGTAGCGCGACGGGAAAGTCTCTGCGCCACAACAGCGACAGCACGACCGGAACCACGAGAAAGAGCGCGGCCAGGCCGAAGTGCGAGGTCGCCGTCGCCCACGGCACGCCCACCACCCAGCACAACATTCCGAGTACCTGGTGCGCGATGAGGAGGAACCGGGCGACGTCGGTGAACGTCCAGAACCGGCCGACCTCGACGCCGACCCAGAAGATGCGGCTGCGGAACGGTCCGACGCCCTCGTCGAGCAGGGCGAGCCGGAACAGTTCGTCCGCGCGCCGGCGCAGCGTGTTTCCCTCCCGTCCCTGTGCACTCGCACGTTTGCAGAGGTCGTCGTGCATGATCGCGGGAAGTAGTTGCCGCCCGTACGGGGTGAGCAGGCCCTGCAGCGGCGCGGGGATCGATGCCAGATCCGTGCGGAGAAGGCACGGCATGGGGGCGCAGCCGGGCACCGTCACCACCGTGTCGCCGTGGACGTAGACGAACTCGCCGACGAGTTGGAAGAACTTGCGGTCGAGTACCCGAAGCTCGGGTTGCGGGCGAGTCGGATCGTCCACGGATACCTGGAACGGCATGCGCACCTCACTCGTGGCCGGCCTTGTTTGCCTCCACCACCAGAGTGACGCAATGAGCGACGAATTGCTCGCGCGACGCGGCAACAGTTCCGTCGAGATATCCGATGAACAGCGTCGTGAGAGCTCCCACCACACCGACCGCGACGAGCTGCTTCTCCACCTCGTCGTCGACGGCGGACAGCTGGTCGTGCACGAGTGCGACGAAGCCGGGCATCAGGTCGATGCCCCGCCTGCTCAGCGCGGGTTCCGACAACGGTGCGAGCAGCAGCACCCGTCCCATCGCGGGATCGTCGACCATGAGTTTCACGAACGCGTCCACGGCGGCCTCGGCGCGCTCCCGCGCGGTCTCGGTGGACGCCACCGCCTCCACGAGGGCGGCCTGCGCCTCGTCGCCCACCGCGGTGTAGACCGAGCGCACGAACTCGTCCCGGTCCCGGAACGACTCGTAGAAGTACCGTTCGGTCAGCGAGGCGGCGCGGCAGACCGCGCGCACGTTCACCGCGGGCCCGTCCGGGGCGCCGAGCAGCGCGATGCCCGCGCGGAGTAGCGAATTCCGCCGTGCTTCCCGCCGGTCCTCCAGCGTCATTCTTCTCGCCCCAATCCTTGACTACGCGCGTTGTCAGATCCTAGTCTGACAACGTGCGTAGTCACTTGAATGCGGACGGTACGCCCGTCCCTGCCTCCGCCCCCGTCCCCCTCGGCCCCGACTCGTTGACCTGGAAGTATTTCGGCGACTGGCGCGGAATGCTGCAGGGCGTCTGGGCCGGGTCGATGCAGAACATGCATCCCGGACTCGGCGCGGGCGTCGAGGAACACTCCCGTTTCTTCGACGAACGCTGGGAGCGGCTCTACCGGTCGCTGTACCCGATCGGCGGTGTCGTCTTCGACGGCGACCGCGCCCAGCAGACGGCGGAACAGGTGCGGGGCTACCACGACACCATCAAGGGAATCGACAAACACGGCCGCAGGTACCACGCCCTGGACCCCGACACGTTCTACTGGGCGCACGCCACGTTCTTCATGGGCACCATCCTCACCGGCGACCACTTCATGGGTGGCCTCACCGAAGACCAGAAGCGCCGGCTGTTCACCGAGCACATCCAGTGGTACCGCCTGTACGGAATGAGCATGCGCCCCGTCCCGGAAACCTGGGAGGCGTTCCAGGAGTACTGGGATCACATGTGCCGCAACGTCCTCGAGGACAACAAGGCCACCCGCGACGTCCTCGACCTGTCCGGTCTCGGCGTTCCCCCGTTCCTGTCGTGGCTACCCGACCCGATCTGGGCGATCCTCCGCATCCCGGTGGCGAAGGGTTTCGTGTGGCTGACGGTCGGCATGTACGACCAACCGGTCCGCGACCTCCTCGGCTACCGCTGGACCACACGCGACGAGCGCCTGCACACCCTCGCCGGCCGCGCCGTGGGCGCCGTCTTCCGGCTCGTGCCCTGGCGCTACCGCTACCACCCGCGCGCCCGCGCTGGCTGGGACCGCGAGACCGGACGCGCCCCCGCGCACGCTCCGCTCGTCCACACACCCCGACGCAATCTTCCCCCGCTCGGCAGGCGCGACGACCCCCAGCACTACAGCCCGAAGGTCTGAGTTCCCAGGGAGCTCACAGACAACGCCCACACCGCTCACGGGTTCCGGGACGATGCTCGGTCACATGGAATACATCGCTGTCGCAGCCCTCGTCGTCATGGCTCTGTCGGGAGTCGTCGCCACCCACGCCCCGAAATCGCTCGTCCACACCCGCTGACCGACGAGATCG
Source organism: Rhodococcus sp. IEGM 1305 (assembly GCF_030058635.1). Classification (NCBI taxonomy): domain Bacteria; kingdom Bacillati; phylum Actinomycetota; class Actinomycetes; order Mycobacteriales; family Nocardiaceae; genus Rhodococcus; species Rhodococcus sp. IEGM 1305. Next base: position 122,133 of record NZ_JASHKX010000016.1, on the reverse strand, counting down.
TGGAATGCTCGGAGGATGGACTGGGACCTTCCGAGGCTCTTGAATCGCCCGCCGCTGATCGGCGACGAACCGCTGTCGCCCGACCACGCGGCGAGCCGCATCAGCGCCTACATCTACGGCAACATCCTGGTGCTCGCCGCGCTCATCCCGGTGACCAAATCCCAGGAGACCCTGGGCATCGCCATCGTCCTCGGTGCCGCCTTGTCCACGTTTCTCGCCCACGTGTTCGCCGAGTCGGTAGGCCAGTCGCTCCGCCTGGGCAGAACACTGTCCGGCACCGAACGCCTACGGGAACTCCGGGACAGTGTCCCCGTCCTGACGTCCGCCGTGGTGCCTTCCGTGATCCTCGGCACGGCCCTGCTGGGCTGGCTGGAGCCGAGAACGGCGCAATTGACCGCCGAGATCGTGATGATCGCCCGTATCGGCTCGATCAGTTACGTGATCAGCCGTCTCCGCCGCGAAAGAGTCACGAGCGGCACGCACCTCGCCGCGTTCGGCCTCGCCGTGATCGCGACGATCATCGTGGTCATCAAGGTATTTCTGACACACTGACCGGTGGTTCGAGCAGTTCGACCCGCGACTCGGGCGCCGCCGCCCGCAACGCGTCGGCCGACAGGTCGTCCGGCTGGGCCTGCGACTGCACCTCCGCCTCCACCCGCGCCTGATACGTCTTCACCTCACGGTCGACGGCGTCGGCGTCCCAGCCGAGGACGGGGGCCACCAGTTGCGCCACCTGCTCGGCGCAGTTCACACCCCGATGCGAGTACTCGATGGCGATGCGCGTGCGCCGGGCGAGGATGTCGTCGAGATGCAGGGCGCCCTCGGCCGCCGCCGCATACACGACCTCGACCTGCAGGTAGGCCGGTGCGTCCGTAATGGGCTGGAGAAGTTCCGGCTTCCCGCTCGCCTGGTCGAGCACCTCGTCGATCAGCGAACCGTACCGGTCCAGTAGATGCTTCACGCGGTACGGGTGCAGGCCGTACATCTCCCCGAGATGGACGGTCTGATTGACGAGCGCGAAATAGCCGTCCGCACCGACGAGCGGCACCTTCTCCGTGATGGACGGTGCCATCCGCGCGGGAATGTCTTCGGCGGCGAGATCCACGGCGTCCTCGGCCATCACCCGGTAGGTGGTGTACTTGCCGCCCGCGATGGCGACGAGACCCGGCGCCACGCGCGCGACGGCGTGTTCCCGCGAGAGTTTCGACGTCTCGTCGCTCTCCCCCGCGAGCAGCGGGCGCAGACCCGCGTACACACCGTCGATGTCGTCGTGGGTCAGCGACGTCACCAGCACCTTGTTGACGTGACCGAGGATGTAGTCGATGTCGGCCTTGGTGGCCGCCGGGTGCGCGAGGTCGAGATTCCAGTCCGTGTCGGTGGTGCCGATGATCCAATGGCTGCCCCACGGGATCACGAACAGCACCGACTTCTCGGTGCGGAGGATGATCGCGGCGTCACTCACGATCCGATCGCGCGGCACCACGATGTGGACGCCCTTCGACGCGCGGACGCGGAACCGGCCGCGTTGCCGCGACAACGCCTGGATCTCGTCGGTCCACACCCCGGTGGCGTTGATGACGACGTGCGCCTTCACGTCCGCGGTGCGGCCGTCCTCGCAGTCCCGGACGCGCACTCCGGAGACCCGGTCCGCCTCCCGGAGGAATCCGACCACCTGTGTGGACGTGCGGACGACCGCGCCGTAGTGAGCGGCGGTGCGGGCGACGGTCATGGTGTGGCGGGCGTCGTCGACCACGGTGTCGTAGTACTGGATGCCGCCGGTCAGCGAGTTGCGCTTGAGTCCCGGCGCCATCCGCAGCGCACCCGCGCGCGTCAGATGCTTCTGCGCCGGAACCGATTTGGCGCCGCCCATGCGGTCGTAGAGGAAGATGCCCGCCGCCATGTAGGGGCGCTCCCACACGCGGTGGGTGATCGGGAACAGGAACTTGAGCGGCTTCACCAGGTGCGGCGCGAGGGTGGTCAGCGACAGTTCACGTTCCCGAAGAGCCTCCCGGACCAGCCCGAACTCGAGCTGCTCGAGATAGCGCAGACCGCCGTGGAACATCTTCGACGAGCGACTCGACGTCCCGGACGCGTAGTCGCGTGCCTCCACCAACGCCACCTTCAGCCCGCGGGTGGCCGCGTCGAGCGCCGCACCGGCTCCGACCACACCACCGCCGATCACGACGACGTCGAACTGTTCGGTCTGCAGCTTGTCCCATGCGGCATCACGCTGCCGGGGACCGAGGAACTGCACACCTGGCTGACTACTCAACTCGGGCTCCTGTGAGATGACGACGGATTCTCTGCCAGGCTAGTAGCTTCATGCGTGTGATTCAGTACATCGCCGCGATAGACCAGGGCACCACCTCCAGCCGCTGCATGATCTTCGATCACGACGGCGCCGTGGTCAGCGTCGCCCAGAAGGAACACGAGCAGTTCTTTCCGCGCGCAGGCTGGGTGGAGCACGACCCGAAACAGCTGTGGATCAACACCCGCGAAGTGGTGGCGTCCGCGCTCGCGAAGGCCGATCTCACCAAACGCGACATCGCCGCGATCGGAATCACCAATCAGCGGGAGACGGCGGTCGTGTGGGACCGCAACACCGGAGAACCCGTGTACAACGCCATCGTCTGGCAGGACACGCGCACCGACGAACTGTGCACGGAACTCGGCGGCGACGAGGGCCCCGGCCGGTACCAGAAGCGCACCGGGCTGCCGCTGTCCACGTATTTCTCGGGGCCGAAGGTCCGGTGGATTCTGGACAACGTCGACGGCGCCCGGGAGAAGGCGGACGCGGGTGAGCTCTGCTTCGGCACGATCGACAGCTGGATTCTGTGGCACATCACCGAGGGCACCCACGTGACGGATGTCACCAACGCCTCCCGCACCCTGCTGATGAATCTCGAGACCCTCGACTGGGATCCGGGGATCTGCGCCGATTTCGGCATCCCGATGTCGATGCTGCCCGAGATCCGCAGCTCCTCCGAGGTCTACGGCGTCGGACGCCCCCACGGGACGCTGCCCGGTGTGCCGGTGGCCGGAATCCTCGGCGATCAGCAGGCCGCCACGTTCGGTCAGGCCTGCCTGTCGGAGGGCGAAGCGAAGAACACGTACGGAACGGGGAACTTCCTGCTGCTCAACACGGGGACCACTCCCGTGCACAGCAAGCACGGCCTCCTCACCACCGTCTGCTACAAGATCGGTGACGCGCCGGCCGTCTACGCGCTCGAGGGATCCGTGGCCGTCACCGGCTCACTGGTGCAGTGGTTGCGCGACAACCTGGGAATCATCGAGTCCGCCAAGGACATCGAGGATCTGGCCAAGTCGGTCGACGACAACGGGGGCGCCTACTTCGTGCCCGCGTTCTCCGGATTGTTCGCCCCGCGCTGGCGGCCCGACGCCCGCGGGGCCATCGTCGGGCTCACCCGGTTCGTGAACAAGGGCCACCTCGCCAGGGCCGCCCTCGAGGCCACCGCATATCAGACCCGCGAGGTGATCGAGGCGATGCGCGCCGATTCGGGCGTCGAACTCGCCTCCCTCAAGGTGGACGGTGGCATGGTCGTCAACGAGACCCTCATGCAATTCCAGTCCGACATTCTCGCCGTGCCCGTCATCCGTCCCGTCGTCAACGAGACGACGGCGCTGGGCGCCGCGTACGCCGCGGGGCTGGCCGTCGGTTTCTGGGAGAGCGAGGACGACATCCGCGCGAACTGGGCCGTGGACAAGACGTGGGAACCCGCGATGGACGAGGCCGAGTCCACCCGGCTCTACGCCGAGTGGAACAAGGCGGTCGAACGGACCTACGACTGGGCGTGAGCGGTGTACGCGTCGCCGAGTCTCGCCACCGCACCCGCCAGCACGTCCTCCGAGCAGGTCGCGAAGCACAGCCGCACAGCGCCCCGGTGTTCCGCGGCGACGCCGAAAGCCGCTCCGGGGACGAAGGCGACGCCGTGGTCCACGGCGGTCTGCAGCAGTGCCGCCGTGTCGAGGTCCGCGTCCGTGAACTCGGTCCAGCAGAACATTCCGCCCGCCGCCGAGGACACGCGGACGCGGTCGCCGAACGTCGAGGTGACGCCGTCCGCGAGCGCCCGGGCCCGGGACCCGTAGCGGGCCCGCAGCGTCTCCAGGTGCAGGTCCAGCCACGGCTCGTCCGACAGCAGTCCGGCGGCAATCTGGTGCGTCAGCGACGACCCGCAGAGGTCCGCGCCCTGCTTGAGCAGCTCGACAGCCTCGCACACCCGCCGGTCGCCGTGCAGCCACCCGACCCGCAGCGCCGGCGCCAGGATCTTCGACGCGCTGGACAGCCGGATCACCCGGTCCGACAACGCCGCGACGGGCGCGGGCGGTGGTCCGTCGAAGAAGAGTTCGCCGTACGGGTCGTCCTCGATCACCCAGAACCCGTAGCGGTCGGCCAGTGCGGCCAGGTGTTCCCGGCGGCCGGGCGTCAGGACGACGCCGCGAGGGTTGTGGAAGTTGCTCACCGTGTGGACCACGGCGGGCCGCAGTCCGTCCTCGAGCATGCCCTGCAGGGCGGCGGTGTCCATCCCGTCGGCGTCGAGTGCGACGGACCGGACGTCGGCCTCGGCGGCCCGGAACACCTGGAGCGCTCCGGTGTAGGCGGGTTCCTCGACGATCACGACGCCGCCGGGATCGAGCAGCACCTGCGCGAGCAGGCTCAGGGCCTGCTGCGAGCCGTGGGTGACGACGACGTCGGCGGCGCCCAGCGGCCGGCCGATCTTGGCACCCTCCCGTGCGGCGAGCACGTCGCGGAGCCGGCGCAGCCCGGTGGTCTCGCCGTACTGGACGGACGCCGGATCCGTGAGCGCGAGTTCGGCTTCCTTCCGGATCCGTTCCCGCGGAATGAATTCGGGGTCGGGAAGCCCGCCCGCGAGGCTGACCACGTCGGGCCGGGCGGTGAGGGTGAGAAGGTCACGGATGGCGGAGCTGTGCAGACCATCCATGCGGCGGGCAAGTGATTGCGGCATGTCGACTCCCAGGAGGCACGTCAAAGCAGGGATCAGGTGAGGAACACCCTGTCCGTCCTGGGTCTGCGGGGCGGGAGAGCGCCGAGGCACGGGTCGATGATTTCGAACCGTGCCTCGACTATCTCACCGGAGGAGCCACTATGTGAAATGCCTATCCCACACTTCGGGATCAGTCCAGGTCGTCGTGCCGCATCAGCTGGCGTGCCGCCTCGGTGATCGACCCGGTCAGCGACGGGTACACCGAGAACGTCGCGGCGAGGTCGTTGACGGTGAGGTTGTTCTGCACGGCGATGGCGATGGGCAGGATCAGCTCCGACCCGCTGGGGGCGACCACGACGCCGCCGATGACCACACCGGTGGCCGGACGGCAGAAGATCTTCACGAAGCCGCGGCGCAGACCGGACATCTTGGCGCGCGGGTTGGTGTTGAGCGGGAGCATGACCGTACGGGCAGGCACCTCGCCGTCGTCGATCGCGGCCTGGCTGACGCCCACGGTGGCGATCTCGGGACGGGTGAACACGGCCGAGGCCACGGTCTTCAGCTTGATGGGGCTCACGCCCTCACCGAGCGCGTGGTACATCGCGATGCGGCCCTGCATGGCGGCGACGGACGCCAGCGGCAGCAGTCCGGTGCAGTCACCCGCGGCGTAGATCCCGGACACCGGCGTCCGCGACACACGGTCCACGCGCAGGTATCCGCCTTTGTCGAGCTCGATGCCGACCTTCTCCAGTCCGAGACCCTGGGTGTTGGGAACCGAACCGACGGTCATCAGGGCGTGGCTGCCCTCGACCGTCCGGCCGTCCGCGAGCACGACGACGATGCCGTCCTCGGTGCGCTTCACGGCATCGGCCCTGGCGTGCTTGACCAGGGTGACGCCGCGTTCCGCGAGGACATCCTCGAGCACGAGGGCGGCGTCGGCGTCCTCACCGGGCAGGACGCGGTCGCGGCTGGACACCAGCGTGACCTTGACGCCCATCTCGGTGTAGGCGGACACGAACTCGGCGCCGGTCACACCGGAACCGACGACGACGAGGTGCGTGGGCAGCTCGTCGAGGTCGTAAAGGTCGCGCCACGTCAGGATGCGCTCGCCGTCCGGCTCCGCCCCGGGGATCACCCGGGGGCTCGCACCGGTGGCGATGAGGACGACGTCCGCGTCGAGTGTCTTCTTCTCGCCGTTCTCGAGCGTGGCACACACCTGGTGGGACGCCATGCCCAGTCGTGGGTCGGTGATCTCGGCGGTGCCCGACAGCAGTTCGACACCCACCGTCTGCAGGCGGGTGCGGATGTCGGAGGACTGCGCCTGCGCAAGGCTCTTCACGCGGGCGTGGATCTGCGGCAGCGCGACCGTGGCCTGCTCGGGATCGAGCGCAATGCCCAGGTCGGTGGCGCGCCGCATGTCGGTGCGCACGCCGGTGGAGGCGATGAAGGTCTTGGACGGCACGCAGTCGAACAGAACGCAGGCGCCGCCCACCCCGTCCGAATCGATCAAGGAGACGGAGGCGCCGTGCTGTGCGGCCACCAGCGCTGCCTCGTATCCGGCAGGCCCGCCACCAATGATCACGATTCGGGTCATCTGTCCTCCAATTCAACTGTCGACCGGGGTCTCCGGCCGGCTTTTTCTGCGATCGCAGCGCGTCGTGTCGTGCACTGCATGCAACAGATTACTAGCCACCGTTTAGGCTTGCCGCCGTGTCGATCTATGCCGCCTACGGGTCCAACATGCATCCCGAGCAGATGTTGCAGCGCTGCCCACACTCGCCGATGGCGGGGACGGGCTGGCTGCACGGCTGGCGACTGACGTTCAGTGGCGGGGACATCGGCTGGGAGGGCGCACTCGCCACCGTGGTCGAGGACCCCGATTCCAAGGTGTTCGTCGTGCTCTACGACGTCCCCGAGGAGGACGAGGTCAGCCTCGACCGATGGGAGGGCTCCGAACTCGGCATCCACCGCAAGATCCGCGTCCGCGTCGACACCGAGGGCGAACCCGTTCTTGCCTGGTTGTACGTGCTCGACGCGTACGAGGGCGGCCTGCCGTCCGCTCGCTACCTCGGGGTGATGGCCGACGCCGCAGAGATCGCCGGGGCCCCCTCCGACTATGTGCGCGACCTGCGCACCCGCAACAGCCGCAACGTCGGACCGGGCACCGAATAGAACCGCCTGGCGCCGCGCCTCAGCCCAGGACGAGGCTCGACAGCACCCGGACCCCGATGCCCAGCGCCCGCTCGTCCAGATCGAACGTGGGCTGGTGGATGTCGAGTTGCTCGCCGACGCCCGACCAGACGCCGAGCCGGGCCATCGCACCGGGAACCTCTTCGAGGTACCAGGAGAAGTCCTCGCCGCCGCCGGACTGCGGCGTGTCGGCGAGGGCGTCCGGGCCGACCGTGCGGATGGCGTCCTCGAACATGCGCGTCGACACCTCGTCGTTGACGACGGGCGGAACGCCGCGGCGGTAGTTGAGCTGGTACCGCACCCCGGTGGGCGCGAGCAGACCGTGGACGATCTCCCGGACCAGTGGCTCGAGCATCTCCCACGTCTCGTGATCGCCGGTCCGCACGGTGCCGGTCATCATGCCGGTCTGCGGAATGGCGTTGGGTGCCCGGCCTGCGCTCACGGCGCCCCACACCATCACGGTGCCCGTGCGCGGGTCGATCCGTCTGCTGAGCATGCCCGGCAACCCGGTCACGACCGTTCCCAGCGCGAACACGAGGTCGGTGGTCAGGTGCGGACGCGACGTGTGTCCGCCCGGCGAGTCGAGCACCACCTCGATCGTGTCGGCCGCGGACGTGATCGCACCGAGCCGCACCCCGACCCGCCCGGCCGCGAGCCGCGGATCGCAGTGGAGGGCGAAGATCCGCGACACCCCCTCGAGCCGTCCGGCGGCGACGACCTCGAGCGCACCGCCGGGCATGACCTCCTCGGCGGGCTGGAAGATCAACCGGACACCCACCGGGAGGTCGGGGATCTCGCTGAGCGCCAGACCGGTTCCCAGGAGGATGGTGGTGTGGGCGTCGTGGCCGCACGCGTGCGACACGCCCGGCACCGTCGACGAGTACGTGGCGCCGGTCAGTTCCTGCAACGGGAGGGCGTCGATGTCGGCGCGCAACGCGATGCGGGGACCGTTCGACGGTCCGAGATCACACGTGAGGCCCGTTCCGCCGGGCAGCAGGTCGGGCGACAGACCGGCCGCGGCCAGCCGGGTCGCCACGAATTCCGTCGTCGCGTATTCGTGTCGCGCGAGTTCGGGATTGGCGTGGATGTGTCGACGCCACTGAGAGAGTTCGTCGGTGTGAGCGAGAATCCATTTGTCGACTGCCGCGTTCACCGGCGATCAACTCCTTCCAACAACCGCACCCGCTGTGTGTCGTCCGTTGCCGCGCGAACTGCCGTGCGAGCCAGCGCAATCGCTCCGTCGATCACGGCGCGGTCGGCGGACTCGGTGATGCATGCCGCCGCGAACCGAGGCTGATGCGTCACCGCGCCGTCCGAATCGAGGCCGATGACCGGATGAATTCCGGGCAGGACGTTGGTGACGTTGCCCATGTCGGTGCTGCCCAGCGGACGGACGCCCTCCCACTCGAGCGGCAACGGTGTCCGTCCCATGTCGATGATCTGCTCCCGGTACGTCGCGACCAGCCACGGGTCCGGCGTCAGTTCCGTGTACGTCGGCGACACGGTGCGGATCTCGTGCGTGCACCCGGTGGCGAGGGCGCCCGCCGCGAAACACGCCTCCGCGCGTGTCGTCAGCTCGGACAGCGCCCACGCCGTCTCGGCGCGCAGGTAGTACAGCATCTCGGAGCGTGCGGGAACGATGTTGGGCGCGGTGCCGCCGTCGGAGACGATCCCGTGGATCTGCTGCCCCGGCGAGAGGTGTTGGCGCAGCAGGCCGATCCCGACCTGGGCGACGGTCGCGGCGTCGGCGGCGTTGCGCCCGAACTCCGGTGCGGCCGACGCGTGCGCTTCGCGGCCGGTGAACGTGACCGCGATGTCGGCCAGCGCGAGCGACGTCGCTCCGGTGATGTCGATCGGACCCGGATGCACCATCAGGGCGGCCGCGACATCGTCGAAGACGCCCTTCTCGAGCATGGCGATCTTTCCCCCGCCGCTCTCCTCCGCGGGCGTCCCGATGACCCGCACCGTGATCCCCAGCCGGTCGGCGACCGTGGCGAGCGCAACGCCGGCACCGACCGCGGACGCCGCGATGATGTTGTGCCCGCACGCGTGACCGATCTCCGGGAGCGCGTCGTACTCGGCGCAGATACCGATGACGAGGTCGCCGCTGCCGAACGTGGCGTCGAACGCCGTTGGCAGGTCCGCGATGCCCGACCGCACGTCGAACCCGCTGCGTTTGAGCAGTTCGGTGATCTTCGCGACGCTCCGGAACTCCTCGAACGCCAGTTCCGGTTCGCTGTGGATCGAATGGGACAGCGCGATCAGATCGGTCTCGATTGACCTGACCGCCGCCTCGACATCCGCATTCACGTGCTCATTCTCTCACCCGAAGCTGAAGTTGCTCTTGTCCGTCACCGTGGCGAGCGCGGCGAGGGCGTCGTGATGGATTCCGCGCTTGATCCCGGCGAGGTTGGCGCCGCGGGTGGCGGTGAGTGCGGCGGCCCGTGTCACGGCGGCCGCGAGGACGCCGTCGCCGTCCGCGATCTCGTCGACGATGCCCGCGGCGAGCGCGTCGGAGCCGCCGAAGCGGCGGCCCGTCGTCATCGCCTCGACCGCGGTCTGCTTGGGCAGACGGGTGTTCAGGAGCGCCGACATCCCCACGGTGAACGGCATGTTCAGCGACACCTCGGGGAGGCAGTAGAACCCGCGGTCGGCACGCATGACCCGGAAGTCGTGCGACGTGGCGAGCATCGCACCGGCACCGAAACTGTGCCCCTGAACGGCGGCGACGGTGGCCATCGGGAACGCGAGGAGGCGGCTGTAGATCGTGTGTACGCGGTCGAGATATTCGGGGAGCTTGTCCGTGTTCGCGAAGATCCACGTGGTGTCCAGGCCGTTCGTGAAGAACTTGCCCGTCGCGGTCGTGACCAGTGCGGCGGGACCCTCGTGGGCTTCCACCTCGTCCAGCGCGGCATGGGTGGCGTCGATCCAGTCCGGATGGAAGCGGTTCTCGTTGTCCGTCTCGCCCTCGTTGCCGAGGTACAGGATGAATACGTCGCCGTCGCGATCGAGATAGGGCATGAGTGGAAGACTATCGCCTCATGGGAACGCCAGACGCCGCGGCCGCCGCGCTCGCCGCGCACACGAACTGCGCCGAACACTCGATCGCCGTCGTCCTCGGATCGGGGTGGAATGCCGCCGCCGACCGGTTCGGCGAATCACTCTGCACCGTCCCGATGGCCGATCTACCGGGATTCACACCGCCGGCCGCCGCGGGTCACGCCGGGACGATCCGTTCCGTGGACGTGGGCGGCACACGGGTCCTCGTCCTCCTCGGCCGCACCCACGCCTACGAGGGCCATCCCCTGCCGTCCGTCGTCCACCCGGTACGCACGGCCATCGCCGCGGGAGCGACGACCGTCATCTTGACGAACGCCGCCGGGGGAATCCGCGAGGACTTCACCGTCGGCCAGCCCGTGCTGATCAGCGATCACCTCAACCTCACGGCCCGGTCACCTCTCGTGGGCGCGGAGTTCGTGGACCTCGTCGACGCGTACGACCCCGAACTGCGGGCCCTCGCCCGCGACATCGACGGGTCGCTGACCGAAGGCGTCTACGCCGGTCTGCCGGGTCCGCACTACGAGACCCCCGCCGAGATCCGCATGCTGCGGACGATCGGTGCGGACCTCGTCGGCATGTCCACCGTCCACGAAACGATCGCGGCGCGGGCGCTGGGCGCCCGCGTCCTCGGGATCTCGATGGTGACGAATCTCGCGGCCGGTATCACCGGCGAGCACCTGAACCACGAGGAGGTCCTCGCCGCGGGCCGGGCGTCCGCCGACCGCATGGGCGGTCTGCTGCGAGAACTGGTGGAACGCTTGTGAGCGATCCGATCGCGGACTGGATCGACGCCGATCCCGACCCCGAAACCCGGGCGGAACTCGCGAATCTCTGCGCCGACGAGCTCGCCGACCGGTTCGCCGCTCCGCTGAGTTTCGGGACCGCGGGTCTGCGCGGGCCGGTGCGGGCAGGCCCGAACGGCATGAATCTCGCCGTGGTGATCCGCACGACGGCCGGGCTGAGCGCGTGGCTGAAAGACCGGTGCCTGGGCGGCTCCACCGTCGTCGTCGGGCGCGACGCGCGGCACGGATCCGAGAAGTTCGCCGTCGCCGCCGCGGAAGTGCTGGCGGCCGCAGGATTCTCGGTCGTCCTCCTCCCCCGCCCGCTCCCCACGCCGATCGTCGCGTTCGCGGTCCGCCGACTCCGCGCCGCGGCCGGCGTGCAGATCACCGCCTCCCACAACCCCGCCGCCGACAACGGGTACAAGGTCTACCTCGACGGCGGCGCCCAGTTGATCTCGCCGTCCGACCGGGAGATCGAAGCATCGATCACCCGGGTCGGGCCCGCGAACCTCGTGCCGCGCACCCCGGTGACACCGGCGTCCGAGGAACTCCTCGACCGCTACGTCGACCGGGTCGCGTCCCTGCCGACGGGACGGTCGCGGACACTGCGTATCGCGCTTACCGCCATGCACGGCGTCGGCGGCGAGACCGCGGTCACCGCACTGAAATCCGCCGGATTCACCGACGTCCACAGCGTCGCCGCACAGTTCGACCCGGACCCGGACTTCCCGACCGTCCAGTTCCCCAATCCCGAGGAGCCGGGGGCCGCGGACGCCGTCCTGGCTCTCGCCGCGGAGGTCGGCGCCGACATCGCGCTGGCCCTCGACCCGGACGCCGACCGGTGCGCGGTCGGCGTGCGCGGGCCGGACGGGTGGCGGATGCTCCGCGGCGACGAGACGGGCGTCCTGCTCGGCGAGCACGTCCTCGCGTCCGCCCCGGCCGATTCGCTCGTCGCGACGACGATCGTCTCGTCCGCCCTCCTCGGAAAGCTTGCCGAGGCCCGCGGCGCCCGCTTTGCCCGCACCCTCACCGGTTTCAAGTGGCTCGTGCGGGCCGGCGAGGGTCTCGTGTACGCATACGAGGAAGCGATCGGTCACTGCGTCGACCCGGAGTCGGTGCGCGACAAGGACGGTATCTCCGCCGCGGTGGTGGCCGCCGACCTCGCCGCGACGCTGCGGGCAGAGGGGTCGACACTCCGCGACAGGCTGGACGACTACGCGCTCGAATTCGGATTGCACGCCGGAGACCAGGTGTCGCGACGTGTCACCGACCTCGCAGACATCACCGCGATGATGCGACGCCTGCGGTCGGAACTGCCTGCCGAACTGGCCGGCGAACCCGTCGAGGCCACGGATCTGGCGGAACTGCGGGGGCAGTCCCGCACCGACGCGGTCGTACTCGCGGGGTCCACTGTCCGGATGGTCGTGCGTCCCTCGGGTACCGAACCCAAGCTCAAGTGCTACCTGGAGGTCGTTGTCCCGGTGCCCGATCGATCGGCGCTACCCGCAGCCCGCGAGAGGGCCGCGACCCGGTTGAACCTGTTGCGCGAGTTCGCCGAAGCCCTGTAGCCGCGGCGTCAGCGCGGTCCGAACTGACGGTCCCCGGCGTCGCCGAGGCCGGGGACGATGAACGCGTCCTCGTTGAGCCCCTCGTCGACCGCGGCGGTGACGAGTCGCACGGGATGACCCGACGCCGAGAGGGCGGCAACACCTTCGGGCGCCGCGACGACGCACACGGCGGTGACGTCCGTGGCGCCGCGGGCGACGAGCAACTCGATCGTGTGCACCATCGAACCGCCGGTCGCGAGCATCGGGTCGAGAACGTACACCGGGATCCCGAACAGATCCGCGGGGAGCGACTCGAGGTACGGCACCGGCAGATGCGTCTCCTCGTCCCGGGCCATGCCGACGAAACCGACTCGCGCCTGCGGGATCAGGCTGCTGGCCTGCTCGACCATGCCCAGTCCGGCGCGCAGGACGGGAACGAGCAACGGCGGATGGGTGAGCCGCACCCCGTCGGTCGTGGCGATGGGCGTGACCACGTCGAACGTCTCGACCGGAGCCTCGCGCATCGCCTCGTACACCAACATGTGTGTCAGCCGTCGCAAGGCGGCCCGAAATGTGGCATTGTCGCTGCGCGCATCGCGCATCGCTGTCAGGAGGACCGCTGCGAGTGGGTGGTCGACGACGTGCGTGTTCATGTTCGAAGAATAAGGGGGCGCGGGGCGAGATTTCGCAGGAGAGCGATTCTCGGCGTATCGGGGGTGGAACCGATTCGGACTCACCTGCGTCCAATATGGTGACCGGTATCAAATCCGACTGGGGGGATGACGATGAACGACTTGAGGGCGGATACCGCGAGTATCGCCGAGTTCGCGGCCACGGCCGCGACCATGTCAGCGCAGATGCAGGCCGCAGGTCTCGGGGCCGCCGCCGCGGGGCCGCTCCTGCTCGGACCGGTCTTCGGGGTGATCGGCGGCGATTTCGTCGCCGCGTTCGCCACGGCGCACGCCGCGCACCTGGCTTCCATCGAGAAACTGTCCGGCGTGCTCGGCGGGATCAGCGCCACCGCCCTCGCGAACGCCGCCGCGTACGAGGGCACCGAGGCCGCCACCACGGCCGCGCTCGCCGCGAATGCGGTCGGGCTGGAGGCCTGACCGTGATCCCCATCGATCTCCTCACCCGCCCGATCCTCGATCTGCTCGGGGCGTTCGGCAGCGGCGTCCTTCCCGTCGGCGGACCGGCCGACGCCCTGCGCGCGTCCTCGGTCGCCATCGACGCCGTCCACGACACCGGGCGCACCGGCATCAGCTCCGTCTACGGCGACTGGCAGGGCAGGGGTGGCACGGGTGCGATCGTGAAGACCGAAGAGGCGCAGCGGGCGACGGTCGCGGTCTCCGATCGCGGCAACGACATGGCTGCCGTCGTCGCCGAGGCCTCCGAGATCGTCCGGGCCGGAATGGTCCAACTGGAGGAGATCCTGCAGTCGTTCATCTCCCTCGCGGTCGCGGCCGGACCCGCCCTGGCCACCCCGCCCGGTCAGGCGATGATCATCGCGGCGGCACTCGACCACCTCGGCAGGGCCACCGCGGTGGTCGCGAAGGTGCGGGCCGAACTCGGCGAGCAGACCGGCCGGATGGTCGCCCTCACACCGGCCGAAGACATCCCGGCCGCGCCCGCCGCCACCGCCCCCGCGAGCACGTCCGCGGCGAGCACGGTGCCCGCCTCCGCGGCCCCCGTCGCACCCGCGGGCTCCGACGCGGTGAGCCGCGCGGCCTCCGGGTTCGCGAGTTCCTCCGGCGCGTCACCGATGTCGGGCCTGACCAGCATCGCCGCTCCGGCCGCGCGCTCGTCGGGCGGACGCGGCTCGGGCGGATCCCGCGCGGATTCCCTCACCGGCAGGTCCGGAGATACCGGTCACGGGCCGTCCACCTCGGACTCCGCACGCGGCGGCGAGGGCGTGGAGGTGGTCCTGCCCGACGGCAGCACCGCCGTCGCCCCCAACAAGGAGGCGGCGGACGCCGTCCGCAACGCCCTGTCGCAGCAGGGCGTCCCGTATGTCTGGGGCGGGACGTCCCCCGGCGAGGGCCTCGACTGCAGCGGGCTGACGCAGTGGGCGTACGGCGAAGCGGGCGTGGGTCTTCCGCGTCTGGCGCAGGAGCAGAACGTCGGCACCGCGGTCGACCCGGGCGACCTCATGCCCGGCGACCTCGCCGTCTGGGACGGCCACGTGGCCATGGTGATCGGCAACGGCCAGCTCGTCGAGGCCGGTGATCCCGTGCAGGTCGGTCCGATCCGAACCAGCAACAGCGGCATGGGCTTCTACGGCTTCTACCGACCCACGGAATGACAGGAATCATGTTTTCCCCCACCCCACCCCCGGCCGGCACCACGGCCGCAGTGAGCAACCGCTCCGGCACCGTCTCGGTCCGGACCACCGAGCAGGGCCTGCCGCTCGAACTCCGCATCGATCCGCGCGAGCTTCGGTACGGCGGCCAGCGGCTCGCTGACGAGATCCTGACGCTCTGCAGGCGCTCGGCCATGGAGGCCGGGGCGCGGCGACGCGACGAACTCGCCCGCGACGGCATGCCCGCCGAGATCCTCGACCAGCTCGGTCTGCCCACCCGCACCGACGTCGCCGCCGCGCAGGCGATCGAGGACGAGGAAGAACCCACCCCGACGAGCTGGATGCGACCACTGTGAGCGAACACGATATGGATGCGATCGTCGGGCGGGCCACCGAACAGGTGAATCTGCTCGAGGAGGCCCTCGCCGGGCTGCAGGCGATCAAGGCGCGCGCGTCGAGCGAGTCCGATCAGGTCACCGCCGAGGTCGACGGGAACGGCACGCTGACCGGTCTCTGGATGGACGACTCCATCTCGACGCTCGACGCCCGAACACTCGCGACGATGATCACGAGCACCACGCAAGAGGCCGCCCGGCTCGCCACCGAACAACGCACCCGGGTCATGACGACGCTGCAGGACGGGTTCGGGAGGGTGTGACCGTCACATTGCCGATCCGGAACATGCACCCTCCTCGAACGACTCGACGCACAGCGAAAGTCACGGTAGGGCTCCGATACGCGCCGGTCGCCCCGTTCGGCCGACTCGGTCGCGGCTGCCGCGGCCCGGCGGCGACGGGCACCGGAAACGCTCCGCACACAGCCCGGGTATAACTTTGGCCGCGGGGTCGATAGGCTTCGCGCCATGGCTGGAGACATCGTCCCGATCGAACTCGGTCTCACCGACGGCGACCTCGTGACACTGTGGGCACCACGGTGGCGTGAGGGCGACGACGAGTGGGAAGCATTCCTTGGTCACGAGGAAGACCTGTACGGGTTCGAATCAGTGGCAGAACTCGCTGCCTTCATCCGCACGAACACCGACAACGATCTCGTCGAGCACCCCGCCTGGAGTGTGGTGTCCGGGCTGTCCGCCGCCGAACTCGAACCCGACGAGAACTTCTGCTTCGATCTGATCGGGGTGCCGGAGCTGGCGGCGAGTGACCCCGAGGCTCTCGTCGTGAGCGAACTCGAAGACACGCTCAACATGGTGCGCAACATCGGTGAGGTCTGCGAACTGGACGCGGTCACCAAATTCTTCAACGCGAACCCCATCCTCGGCGCGCTGCCCGCAGGCGCCAGCGCATTCGAGGGCCGCGAGGGCGAGGAGCTGTGGGCCCAGATCGGCACCGCCATCGCGAAGGGCTGGGATGACGTCCTCGACGCCGTCGACAACATCGTCGCCACCCCCGAGGTGGATGCCGAGGCGGTAGCCGTCGCCGAGGCCGAACTGGTGGCCGCCGATGAGAACACCGTCGACGTGGACGACGTGGCCGAAGAGGCGGAGGAAGACGAGGAGTTCGTCGCGCTCGACCTCGACACCGAGGACGAGGAGGAGGACGACTCGTTCTGGGGTGCGGTGGGTGTCGATCCCGTCAAGATCATCACGTCCGGGGAGACCTACTTCACGCTCCGCTGCTACCTCGACGACGACGCGCTCTTCCTCGGGCGTGACGGCGCGATCTTCGTCTTCACGTCCGAACGCGCGCTGGCCCGCTACCTCGCCGACAACCACGAGCACGCCCTCGCGCAGGTGAGCACGTACGAGGAGATCCAGGTGGCGGCCGTCGACGGATCGCTCGAGGTCGAGGTCACCGACGAGAACGTGTACGTCCTCCCCGGTCTCGCCGACGACCTGGCCGCCGGTCCGGAGTCCGTCGACGCGGACCAGCTCGACCTCGCCGTCGAATTGTTCACCGATGCAGCCGATTTCGCCGACGACGATTCGGTGGAGACCGCACTCGCGACGTCCGAGCCGCTGGGCTGGTACGTCTCGTTCGTCCTCAACCCGGATCCGACGCGGATGGCGCCCAGCGCACCGTTCGACGCCGAGGCGGAGGCGTGGCGGACGCTCGAGCGGGAGTTCGAGGCCCGCCTGCGGAAGGTCTGAGCGCCCGCCCTCGGGGCGCTCAGCCCACCAGCACGGCGAATCCCGGCTTGATCACCTCGTCGATCAGCTGCAACCGCTGATCGAACGGGATGAAGGCCGATTTCATGGCGTTGATGGTGTAGCGCTCGAGATCCGTCCAGCCGTAACCGAACGTCTCGACGAGGCGGAGCATCTCCTGGCTCATGCTGGTGTCGCTCATCAGCCGGTTGTCGGTGTTGACGGTCACCCGGAACCGCAGCCGGGCGAGCAGGTCGAACGGATGATTCTCGAGCGCGTCCACGGCCCCGGTCTGAACATTGGAACTGGGACACAGTTCCAGGGGAATCCTCTTGTCCCGCACATAGTTCGCGAGCGCGCCCAGCACCGGGACGCCGTCGTCGCCGATCGTGATGTCGTCGGTGATCCGGACCCCGTGCCCGAGGCGGTCCGTGCCACAGAACGCGATGGCCTCGTGGATGGACGGCAGACCGAACGCCTCACCCGCGTGAATGGTGAAGTGTGCATTGCTGCCCCGCATGTACTCGAAGGCGTCGAGGTGGCGGCTGGGCGGATTCCCGGCCTCGGCACCGGCGATGTCGAAGCCGACGACGCCGCGGTCCCGGAACCGGATCGCCAGTTCCGCGATCTCCCGGGACCGCGCCGCGTGCCGCATCGCGGTGAGCAGTACGCCGATCCGGATGTTCTGGCCGCGCACCTCCGCCGCCGACTCCCCTGCCTCGAATCCCAGCAGGACCTTTTCCACCACCTCGTCCAGGGTCAGCCCCTCCTCGAGGTGCTGCTCCGGGGCGAACCTGACCTCGGCGTAGACCACGCCGTCGTCGGCGAGGTCCTCGGCGCATTCACGGGCGACGCGTTCGAGCCCGACGGGTGTCTGCATGACCGCGACCGTGTGGGCGAACGTCTCGAGGTATCTCTCGAGCGAACCGCTGTCGGCGGCCTCCCGGAACCACGTAGCCAGCGCGGGCGCGGTGTCGGCGGGCAGCGCGTCGTAGCCGCAGTCGCGAGCGAGTTCGAGAACCGTCTCGGGCCGGAGACCTCCGTCGAGATGGTCGTGCAGCAACACCTTCGGCGCTCGGCGCAGGGCCGACAGATCCAGTGCGGTCATGCGTCGACGTTAGCGTGAGGGATCCTCTATCCGCTCGATGACGAGCGGCGTGGTCACCGACGGCGCGTCGGCCATGACGGTCCAGGCTTCGGAAAGTGCGGCTTTCGCCGCGGCGAACCGTTCGGGCGTGTCGGTGTGCAGCGTGACGAGCGGGGTGCCCACCGACACCGTCTCCCCCGGTTTCGCATGCAACTCGATGCCCGCCCCCGCCTGCACCGGCTCGCCCTGTCGCGCCCGACCGGCGCCGAGCCGCCATGCGGCGAGCCCGACCGCCATGGCGTCGAGACCGCACACCACCCCGTCCGACTCGGAGAGCAGCACCTCGGTGTGCCGGGCCGTCGGCAGCGGCGCGTCGGGGTCGCCGCCCTGGGCGGCGATCATCCTCCGCCAGCGGTCCATGGCGGACCCGTCGCGCAGTTTGTCGGCGGGGTCGACTCCGTCGATTCCGGCTGCCTTCAACATTTCTCGCGCGAGCTCGAGCGTCAGTTCCACGACGTCGGATGGGCCGCCTCCGGCGAGCACCTCCAGCGATTCCCGGACCTCGAGTGCGTTGCCCGCGGTGTGGCCGAGGGGCGCGTCCATCGCCGTGAGCAACGCCATCGTCCGCACTCCGGCGTCGTTCCCGAGGTCGACCATCGTCTGGGCGAGCTCCCGCGCGTCGTCGAGCTTCTTCATGAACGCGCCCGACCCGACCTTGACGTCGAGCACGAGCGCGCCGGTGCCCTCGGCGATCTTCTTGCTCATGATCGAGCTGGCGATCAGGGGGATCGATTCGACCGTCCCGGTGACGTCGCGGAGCGCGTACAACCGCCGGTCCGCCGGCGCCAGGTCTGCGCCGGCGGCGCAGACGACGGCTCCGACGGCGGGGTCGGACAGGATCTCGGCCATCTCGGAGGTGTCGAGGTCGGCGCGCCAGCCCGGGATCGACTCGAGCTTGTCGAGGGTTCCGCCGGTGTGACCGAGCCCGCGTCCCGACAGTTGCGGCACCGCGGCGCCGCATGCCGCGACCAGCGGTGCGAGCGGGAGCGTGATCTTGTCGCCCACACCACCCGTCGAGTGCTTGTCCACGGTGGGGCGGCCGAGGTGGGTGAAGTCGAGGCGTCGACCGGACGAGATCATCGCCGTGGTCCAGCGGCTCACCTCCTCGCGCGTCATCCCGCGGAAGTAGATCGCCATGGCCAGCGCCGACATCTGCTCGTCGGCCACGACCCCCCGGGTGAATGCCTCGACCACCCAGTCGATCTCTGCACCGGACAGTTCCCTGCCGTCGCGCTTGGCGGCGATGATCGACGAAGCGTCATGCATGGCTGATTCTCCCCTTCTCCTCCGGACCGAAAGCGTCCGGCAGCAGCTGTTCCAGTGGGCGCACGCCGGCCCGGTGGTCGACGAGCAGTCCGGGGCCGCCGTGCTCGAAGAGAATCTGCCGGCAGCGTCCGCACGGCATGAGTATGTCGCCACTCGCGTCACAGCAGGTGAAGGCGATTAATCGGCCGCCGCCGCCCGCAAATAAGTTACCGACCAGTACGCACTCGGCGCAGAGCCCCAAACCGTATGAGACATTTTCCACATTGCATCCGACGACGATTCGTCCATCGTCCACCAGTGCCGCCGCCCCCACCGCGAACCCGGAGTAGGGCGCATAGGCTTGGCCCATCACCTCATGCGCGTTGGCGCGCAACAGTTTCCAATCGATCTCGACCATGGTTCCCCATCCAATCACGTGGGCTGAATGGATGCAGAGATTCGCTCGGTACGGCCCGATCCGCATTGGAGAGGCAAACCTAACTTCATTTGAAAGGGCCGTACGAACCCCGACTCGAATTAGTTCCCCCGTTTCCGTTGGGTTTAGAGTTCAGAGAAGTCGGTTCAGGATCACGTCGGGTCCCCAGTTGTGGTATGTCCGCAACGCTGCGCAGACTCGACACGTCCACCAATGACGTTGGAGGCACAGCACTCGATGAGTACTACGACTGAAGCCGCTCCGGCCAAGGAGCGCACACGGTCGCTTTACCGGGGCGACCCCGGAATGTGGTCCTGGGTTTTGCACCGGATCACAGGCGTAATGACGTTCTTCTTCCTATTCGTGCACGTGCTGGATACCGCGCTGGTGCGCGTGAATCCCGACACGTACGACAGTGTCATCGAGACCTACAAGAACCCGATCGTCGGGCTCATGGAGCTCGCGCTCGTCGCCGCGGTGCTGTACCACGCACTGAACGGTGTCCGGGTGATGCTGGTGGACTTCTGGTCCAAGGGACCGCAGTACCAGCGCCTGATGCTCTGGGTAATCCTCGCGATCTGGTTCCTGGTGATGATCCCGGGCGCCGGCCGCATCTTCTACAACATGTTTGCGGGGCACTGACATGACGACAGAAGCCAAGAGTCTCGGCAAGACCTACGACCGTCCCGCCAGCCTGGACAACCCGCGCTCTCCGCGCCGGACCTCGAAGAACAACTTCGAGCTGTACGCCTGGCTGTTCATGCGGTTCTCCGGACTCGCACTGATCTTCCTCGTGCTCGGCCACCTCTTCATCATGCTGATGCTCGACGACGGTGTGCACCGCATCAACTTCGCGTTCGTCGCAGGCCGCTGGTCCAGCCCGTTCTGGCAGTTCTGGGACCTCACCATGCTGTGGCTTGCCCAGCTGCACGGCGGAAACGGACTCCGCACGGTCATCGCGGACTACTCCCGCAAGGACTCCACGCGCTTCTGGCTGACCACGATCCTCGTTCTCTCGATGATCCTGATCATGGGCCTCGGCACGTACGTCATCTTCACCTTCGACCCCAATATCTCAGCGAGCTAGGGGAGCACAGACTTCATGCAGGAACACCGTTATGACGTGGTCATCGTCGGCGCCGGCGGCGCCGGCATGCGCGCAGCGATCGAGGCCGGTCCCCGCGCCCGCACCGCGGTACTGACCAAGCTCTACCCCACCCGCAGCCATACCGGCGCGGCCCAGGGCGGCATGTGTGCCGCGCTGGCGAACGTGGAGGAAGACAACTGGGAGTGGCACACCTTCGACACGGTCAAGGGCGGCGACTACCTCGCCGACCAGGACGCCGTCGAGATCATGGCCAAGGAGGCCATCGACGCGGTGCTCGACCTCGAGAAGATGGGTCTGCCGTTCAACCGCACGCCCGAGGGCAAGATCGACCAGCGTCGTTTCGGTGGTCACACCCGCGATCACGGTAAGGCCCCCGTGCGCCGCGCATGTTATGCCGCGGACCGCACCGGCCACATGATCCTGCAGACGCTCTACCAGAACTGCGTCAAGCACGACGTCGAGTTCTTCAACGAGTTCTACGCCCTCGACATCGCGATCACCGAGACGGAGAACGGCCCGGTCGCCACCGGCGTCATCGCCTACGAGCTGGCCACCGGCGAGATCCACGTCTTCCACGCGAAGTCCATCGTGTTCGCCACCGGCGGCTCGGGACGCATGTACAAGACGACGTCCAACGCGCACACCCTCACCGGTGACGGCATGGGCATCATCTTCCGCAAGGGCCTTCCGCTGGAGGACATGGAGTTCCACCAGTTCCACCCCACAGGCCTGGCGGGGCTCGGCATCCTCATCTCCGAGGCCGTGCGCGGTGAGGGCGGCATCCTCCGTAACGCCGACGGCGAACGGTTCATGGAGCGCTACGCCCCCACCATCAAGGACCTCGCACCCCGCGACATCGTTGCGCGGTCGATGGTCCTCGAGGTCCTCGAGGGACGCGGCGCGGGACCGAACAAGGATTACGTCTACATCGACGTGACCCACATCCCCGAGGAAGTCCTCGACGAGAAGCTCCCCGACATCATGGAGTTCTCCCGCACCTACCTCGGTGTGGACCCGGTCAAGGAACCGGTGCCGGTGTACCCCACCTGCCACTACGTCATGGGCGGCATCCCCACCCGGATCAACGGTGAGGTCCTGCGCAACAACGACGAGATCGTCCAGGGCCTGTACGCCGCCGGCGAGTGCGCCTGCGTCTCCGTCCACGGCGCGAACCGTCTCGGCACCAACTCGCTGCTCGACATCAACGTCTTCGGACGCCGCGCCGGCATCGCCGCCGCCGAGCACGCCAACAACAGCGAGTTCGTCGACATGCCCGAGGCGCCCGAGAAGATGGTCGACGACTGGATGGCCACCATCCTGTCGGACCACGGTCACGAGCGTGTCGCGGACATCCGCAGCGAGCTGCAGCAGTCCATGGACAACAACGCCTCGGTGTTCCGTACCGAAGAGCGCCTCACCCAGGCGCTCAAGGACGTGCGCGCCCTCAAGGAGCGCTACAACCACATCACGGTGCAGGACAAGGGCAAGCGCTACAACAGCGACCTGCTCGAGGCCGTCGAGCTCGGCTTCCTCCTCGAGATGGCGGAGGTCACCGTCGTCGGCGCGCTGAACCGCAAGGAGTCGCGCGGCGGCCACGCCCGTGAGGACTACCCGGACCGCAACGACGCCGAGTACATGAAGCACACGATGGCATACAAGGAGGGCGACGGCTTGCTCTCCGACATCCGTCTCGACTACAAGCCGGTAGTCCAGACCCGTTACGAGCCGATGGAGCGTAAGTACTGATGAGCGCACCTGCAGTCGACAAGAGCGAGAACAAGGCGGATCTCCCTCCCGTTCCCGAGGGCGCCGTCATGGTCACCCTCAAGATCGCGCGGATGAACCCGGAGTCCGGCGAGGGCCAGCACTGGGACAGCTTCCAGGTTCCGGCTCTGCCGACGGACCGCATGCTGAACCTGCTCCTGTACGTGAAGGGCTACCTCGACGGCACCCTCACGTTCCGTCGCAGTTGCGCCCACGGCGTGTGCGGTTCGGACGCGATGCGGATCAACGGCGTCAACCGTCTGGCCTGCAAGCTCCTCATGAAGGACATGCTGCCCAAGGACGGCAAGCCGGTCACGATCACCGTCGAGCCCATCAAGGGCCTGCCGGTGGAGAAGGACCTCGTCGTCGACATGGAGCCCTTCTTCGACGCGTTCCGCGCCGTGAAGCCGTTCCTCATCACCACCGGCAACGAGCCCACCCGTGAGCGCATCCAGTCGCAGCACGACCGGGCACGTTTCGACGACACCACCAAGTGCATCCTGTGTGCCTGCTGCACCACGTCGTGCCCGGTGTACTGGAGCGACGGCAGCTACTTCGGTCCGGCCGCCATCGTCAACGCTCACCGCTTCATCTTCGACAGCCGTGACGAGGGTGCGTCGGAGCGTCTCGACATCCTCAACGACAAGGACGGCGTCTGGCGTTGCCGGACCACGTTCAACTGCACCGACGCGTGCCCCCGTGGCATCCAGGTGACGAAGGCGATCCAGGAAGTCAAGCGCGCGCTGCTGTTCGCACGCTGACCCCAGGTCTGCCGAGCACGTTCCAGGGCGCCCCCGACCGCACCGGTCGGGGGCGCCCTGCGTCGTGTCCAACCTCACTGTCCGAGCGGTCCCACGGTGACATCTCCGCGCTACTGTCGAGAACAGATGCTCCCGACGGACAGTGAGGTTCACCCATGGCGCAGTCGCCCACTCCCGCAGTGGTCACGGTCACCGGAGCGGCAGGCAGCATCGGCTACGCGGCGCTGTTCCGGATCGCCGCGGGCGAGATGCTCGGGCCGGACATCCCGATCCGGCTGCGGCTCTTGGAGATTCCGTCGGCAGTGTCCGCCGCCGAGGGCACCGCGATGGAGCTCGACGACAGCGCCTTCCCTCTGCTCCGCGACATCGAGGTCCACGACGACCCGAAGCGGGGCTTCGACGGCACCGACGTGGCGCTCCTCATCGGATCGCGTCCCCGGTCCAAGGGCATGGAGCGTGGCGACCTCCTGGCCGCGAACGGGCAGATCTTCACCGTGCAGGGTCGCGCGCTCAACCAGGTTGCCGCGGACGGAGTCCGGGTGCTGGTCGTGGGCAACCCGGCGAACACCAACGCGCTGGTCGCCGCGAACAACGCCCCCGACATCCCGGCGGAGCGGTTCACGGCGTTGACCCGGCTCGACCACAACCGCGCGATCGCCCAGCTGGCACGGCACTCGGGCGCCGCGGTGAAGGACATCAGCCGCGTCGCGATCTGGGGCAACCACTCCAGCACCCAGTACCCCGACATCTTCCATGCGAGGGTCGGTGAGCGGTCCGGTGCCGAGTTCGCCGCCGACCGCGAATGGCTCACCCGCGACTTCATTCCCACGGTCGCGAACCGTGGCAGTGCGATCATCGAGGCTCGCGGCGCATCCTCCGCGGCCTCCGCCGCCAACGCCGCGATCGATCACGTCCACGACTGGGTGCTCGGCACCCCCGACCACGATTGGACGTCCGTGGCGCTGCCCTCCACCGGCGCCTACGGCGTGCCGGAGGGACTGGTGAGCTCGTTCCCGGTTCGCTCGGTCGACGGGTCGTGGCAGATCGTGGACGGGCTGCAGATCGACGACTTCTCGCGGAAGCGGATCGACGCGTCGGTCGCGGAACTCGAATCCGAACGCGACGCCGTCCGGGGCATGGGTTTCATCTGATCCGACGTTCGTCTTCCGGAACGGTCGCGTGGACGTCACGAAATCGTGTCGACACGTGTCCGTTTTCGGAAGTCGACCGGTCGTCGCATACGCTGCCTCTTCGATGATGTGGCGTCGAGTGTGTACCGCGGTCGTGTCCGGAACCCTGCTGGCCGGACTCTCGGTGAGTGCTGCCGGGGCGATTCCGCCCGCGGCGCCCTCCTCCCCCACCTCCACACCGTTCGCCACCCCGAACACCGACAACTGCCCCAACCGGTCGGCCCCCGCGCCTGCGATCGACCTGTCGGAGGTACCCCAGCCGGGTGATCCGACACCGAGCGCCGTATCGGTGCCCGAAGAGCCGGTGGGCGGACCGAAGCTGGCCGAGTGCGGGGTGATCCTTCCCGACGAGGCGCCGGCGCTGCCCGCCGACATCGCGGCGTCCGGCTGGGTGGTCGCGGACATCGACACCGGAGCCGTGCTCGCGGCGAAGGACCCGCACGGCCGCTACCGGCCCGCGAGCACCATCAAGATGCTGCTGGCTCTCGTGGCGCTGGGCGAACTGGATCTCGACAAGACCGTGACCGCCACCGCGGAGGACGCCGCGGTGGAGGGCAGCGCCGTCGGGATCGGCAAGAACGGTCAGTACACGAACCGGCAGCTGATGCAGGGCCTGGTGATGGCCTCGGGGAACGACGCCGCCCACCTCCTCGCCCGGCAACTCGGCGGCGACGCCGCCACGGTCGACAAGATGAACCACCTCGCCGACACCCTCGGCGCGCACGACACGAGGACCGCGACCCCGTCGGGGCTCGACGGCCCCGGCATGAGCAGCTCCCCATTCGACCTCGCGCTCATCTTCCACACCGCGATGAAGAACCCGACGTTCGCGGAGCTGATCTCCACCGAGACGGTGCAGTTCCCGGGTTTCCCGAAGGATCCGGCGATTCCGGACGATCAGGACCGGCCGCCGTTCGCACTGGCCAACGACAATCAGCTGCTCTACAACTACGACGGCGCACTGGGCGGCAAGACCGGGTTCACCGACGACGCCCGCCACACCTATGTCGGCGGCGCCGATCACGACGGTCGCCGCCTGATGGTGACGTTGATGGGCGCCGAAGCCCAGCCGATCCGGCCGTGGGAGCAGGCGGCACGACTGCTGGATTACGGTTTCGCCCTCGACCGCGACGCCCAGGTGGGATCCCTCGAGGACCTGCATCCGGCCGACACCGGTTCCGCCGCGGTACTTGCCGCACCGCCGCAACAGGATTCGGCCGCCGCGACGAGTTCCGTCGTCGCGTCGGGTTCCGACCACCCCGACAACACACTCGCCCTGCGGGCAGGTGTCGGGATCGTGGGGGCGGCCGTCGTCCTCATGCTGGTGCTCTGCGCGCGTCGGCTGTTCCGCAGGCGCTGACGAAAACCGGCGCCCGGCTCAGCGCTTGCTGCGGGTCAACAGTCCGGACAACCCGAGCGCCGCGGCGGCGCCCACACCCACCAGGGCGAGTCCTCCACGCACACCCGGCCCCTCGTGCACCTCGATCCGGGGGTTGATGACGGCCGGATCCGGCGGCGGCACAAAGGCGAGCGCGAGGCTGGCGCGGGTGGTCGCGGCCCACGCCGTCGAGAAGAGCAGCATCCGGCACGTCAGGTAGATGAACACGAGCAGACCGATGATCGGACCGAACGCCACACCGGCGGGACCCGCGGTGACCGCCGAGAGGTAGATGGCACCGACCTGCTTGAAGATCTCGAACACCACGGCCGCGAGCAGCGCCGCCTTGAGCGCACTGCGGAACGTGACGGGTTCGCGGGGCAGTCGGGCGATCACCCAGGCGAACACCGCCCACGTCGCGAGAAGCGACACCACGGTCGACAGTGCGCGCAACCCGGCGTCGATCCCGGGAACGTCGTCGAGGTTCAGCACCTCGACCACCGTTCGGGCCACGGGACCGCTACTCAGCGCGGAGGATCCGAGGGAGACCACCATCGCCAGACCCAGCCCGAGCAGCGCGGCCGCGTCGCCCAGCTTGGTACGCACGAATCCCTTCGACTCGCGCTGGCTCTCCCACATCGCCGTCAGCGCGTCGCGCAGGTTCGCCATCCACCCGAGTCCCGCGTACGCGGCACCGAGCAGACCGAGAACACCCACGCTGGCACGGGACGCGATCGCCGAATCGATGACCGTGTTGAGCGTGTCACCCAGACTTCCGGGAACGTTCTTGGTGATGCTGTCCTGCAGCTCCTGCAGCAACTCCGGCTGCCCGGCGAGGACGAAACCCGCGATGGCGAACGCGACCATCAGGATCGGAATCAGTGCGAGCACACTGAAATACGTGATCCCCGCCGCGTAGTAGTCGCCCTTCTGCTGCTGGTACCGCTCTGCGGCCCGCATCAGATGGTCGAACCAGGGGCGCGCTGCCCGCTGCCTGTCGAGAAAACTCGGTTCGTCAGCCACAGTGCTCATCCCTTCGGTGTCAGAAACCCAACCTTCTCGTACACGGCCGCCAGAGTCTGCGACGACACCTCGCGGGCGCGGTGAGCACCGGCAGCGATGATCCGATCGAGTTCTGCCTCGTCCGAGAGGTACCCTTCCACCTTCGCTTTCAACGGTGTCACGAACTCGGCCAGGACATCTGCCGTATCGGTTTTCAGGTCGCCGTACCCCTTGCCCTCGTACCCGGCCACCAACGTCTCGACCGGAGTCCCGGACAGCGCGGACTGGATGGTGAGCAGGTTGCTCACACCGGGCTTGGCCTGCGGGTCGTAGCGAATCTCCCGCTCGTTGTCGGTGACCGCGGACTTGATCTTCTTCGCCGACACCTTGGGGTCGTCGAGAAGGTTGATCAGTCCGGCGGGGCTCGGACCGGACTTGCTCATCTTCGACGTCGGATCCTGCAGGTCGTAGATCTTGGCGGTGCCCTTGATGATCTGGGCCTCGGGAATGACGAACGCCTTCCCGAACCGGGTGTTGAACCGCTGGGCGAGATCGCGGGACAGTTCGAGATGCTGACGCTGGTCCTCGCCGACGGGGACCCGCTGCGGCCGGTAGAGCAGGATGTCGGCAGCCATCAGCACCGGATACGTGAACAGGCCGACGCTCGCGTTCTCACTGCCCTGTTTGGCCGACTTGTCCTTGAACTGCGTCATCCGGCTCGCTTCACCGAAACCGGTGATGCAGTTCAGGACCCACGCCAGCTGCGCGTGCTCGGGCACCTGGCTCTGCACGAACAGCGTGGCGCGGTCGGGGTCGATTCCGAGCGCCAGCAGCTGCGCCGCCGCGATCTTCGTGCGACGGCGCAGCTCCTTCGGGTCCTGCGCCACCGTGATCGCGTGGAGGTCGGGGATGAAGTAGAACGCGTCGAAGTCGTCCTGCAGAGGCACCCACTGCTGCAGAGCACCCAGGAAGTTGCCGAGGTGGAACGAGTCGGCGGTGGGCTGGATGCCGGAGAGCACCCGCGGTTTCGCGGTGGGTTTCTGAGCTGCAGGGGTCGACATGAGTACTGATCTTTTCACGTGCGCCGTGACGACACGAATCAGATACCGGCCGTCACCGGTACTGGACGGTGACCGGCGCGTGATCGGACCACCGCTGGTCGTAGGTTTCGGCGCGCTCGACGACGGCCTGCTTGGCCCGCTCAGCCAGTTCCCGGGTGGCGATCTGGTAGTCGATGCGCCAGCCGGAGTCGTTGTCGAACGCCTTCCCGCGGTACGACCACCAGGAGTACGGCCCGGCGACGTCGGGATTGAGCTGCCGGACCACGTCGGTCCAGTGCGCGTCCTCGGCGAACAGGGCGCCGAGCCACTCCCGCTCGTTCGGGAGGAAACCGGAGTTCTTCTTGTTGGTCTTCCAGTTCTTCAGGTCGAGTTCGGTGTGGGCGATGTTCCAGTCGCCGCAGACCACGACGTGCCTGCCTGCCGCGACGGCAGCCGCTGCGGTGTCGGTGAGGTACCGGGCGAAGGAGTCCATGAATCGCTCCTTCTCCTCCTGCCGCGGTGTCTGGGCCTCCCCGGAGGGCAGGTACAGGCTCGCGACGGTCAGGTCGTCGAAGTCGGCCTCGAGGTAGCGGCCCGCGGTCGCGAACTCGTCGTCACCGTGGCCGACGCGGAAGGCGTCGGCAGGTTTCCGGGACAGGATCGCGACGCCGTTGCGTCCCTTCGAAGACGGCTCCGCGGACACCAGGTTCCATCCACCCTCCAGAGCGGGCGCGAGCGTCTCGGCGAGCTGCTCGTCGGACGCCCGCGTCTCCTGCAGACACACGACGTCGGCCTCTGTGCGCTCGATCCACTCGGTGAGCCCCTTGCGGGCGGCGGCGCGAACGCCGTTGACATTGACGGTGGTGATGATATGTGGCACGGCAAGCACCGTAGCGGACGCGTACGACAGCGCGGCTACCGAGACGAACGGGCGCTGCGGCGTTCCATCGCGACCGCCACGGTGAGGACCACGAGACCCGCCACGGCCAGCAGCGCACCGACCGCGGCGGGCGCCGTGTAGCCGTAGCCGGCCGCGATCACGACACCACCGATCCACGCCCCGAACGCGTTCGCGATGTTGAGGGCCGCGTGGTTGAGCGAGGCGGCGAGGGTCTGGGCGTCCGCGGCGACGTCCATCAGCCGGGTCTGCAACCCGGGAACCATCGACGCACCCGCCGCACCGACGAAGAACACCAGCAGCAGCGCCGTGTACGGGTTGTGGGAGGCGATCACGAAGACGCCGAGCAACACCCCGAGCGCCGTCATCGATACGAACAGGCCGGGAATCAGCGCCCGGTCGGCGAGTCGGCCGCCGATCAGATTGCCCGCGACCATGCCCAGCCCGTAGATCATCAGGGCCAGCGGCACCAGCGACCGCGACAGGCCGGCGACGTCGGTGAGCGTCGTGCTGATGTACGTGTAGACGGCGAACATGCCACCGAACCCGACCATGCCGATGATCAGCGTCATCCACACCTGCGCGCGGCGCAGGGCACCGAGTTCGGTGAGGGGATTCGACATCCGCATGGCGGCGAGCGCGGGTACCCACGACCAGATCGCGCCCAGTGTCACCACACCGATCACGGCCACGAGCGCGAAGGCGCTGCGCCAGCCGAGCGTCTGGCCCAGCCACGACGCGACGGGAACGCCGACGACGTTGGCCACCGACAGTCCCATCATCACGAGAGCGACCGCCCTGGCTCGCTGGCCGCGGTCCGCGAGGTGCGCCGCCACGAGGGCCGCGACACCGAAGTAGGCGCCGTGCGGCAGGCCCGCCACGAACCGCGCGGCCATCAGCACGCCGTAGTTCGGCGCGAACACCGTGGCGGCGTTGCCGATCGTGAACGCCGCCATCAACGCGATCAGCAGCGTCTTACGGGGCACCCGCGCGGTCAACGCCGCGATGAGTGGCGCGCCGACGACCACACCCAGCGCATACGCCGAGATGACGTGCCCGGCCGTCGGCTCGGTGATCCCGAGACTCGACGCCATCTCGGGCAGTAGCCCCATCGCCACGAACTCGGTGGTCCCGATCCCGAAGCCACCGAGCGCGAGCGCGATCATGGCGAGCTTGCGGACGGACGGATGTTGGGCGATGACACCGAGGTGCTCCGGGCGGACGGGGGTGGAAGTGCTCACAGAAGGACTTTCGACTAGGCGGGGAGACGGCTACGCGGCGCACGGCGCCTCGTTGCGCAACGACCCACATCGAAATTCTCTTCCCCGGATTCCGCTTTTCGCGCCGCGAGCGACCGTGAGATGACTCACCCGGCCCGGAAACGCCGAACGGGACGCCCCGTGAGGGGACGTCCCGCTCGTAACGCTGTGGCTCGGTGCCTACTGCTCGGCGATGGCCTTCTGGAGGTTGATGTCCAGCGCACCGAGGAACTCCTCGGTGGTCAGGTAGCCCTGGTCGCCGCCGACCAGCATCGCGAGGTCCTTGGTCATCTGGCCACCCTCGACGGTCTTGATGACCACGTCTTCGAGCTTCTGGGCGAAGCCGATGACGTCGGGGGTGTTGTCCAGCTTGCCGCGGTGCTCGAGTCCACGGGTCCACGCGAAGATCGACGCGATGGGGTTGGTGGACGTCGGCTTGCCCTGCTGGTGCTGACGGAAGTGACGCGTCACGGTGCCGTGTGCGGCCTCGGCCTCACACGTCTTTCCGTCCGGGGTCAGCAGCACGGAGGTCATGAGGCCGAGCGATCCGAAGCCCTGCGCGACGGTGTCGGACTGGACGTCGCCGTCGTAGTTCTTGCAGGCCCAGACGTAGCCGCCCTCCCACTTGAGCGCCGACGCGACCATGTCGTCGATGAGACGGTGCTCGTAGGTGAGTCCTGCCGCGTCGAACTCCGACTTGAACTCGGTCTCGTAGACGTGCTGGAAGATGTCCTTGAACGCGCCGTCGTACGCCTTGAGGATGGTGTTCTTGGTCGACAGGTACACCGGGTAGTTCTGCTGCAGGCCGTAGTTGAGCGAGGCGCGCGCGAAGTCCTCGATGGACTTGGTGAAGTTGTACTGACCCTGGACGACGCCGCCGCCCTCGGGGAAGTTCACCAGCTCGTGCTCGATCGGCTCGCTGCCGTCCTCGGGCGTGTAGGTGATCATCACCTTGCCGGGACCGGGGACCTTGAAGTCGGTGGCGCGGTACTGGTCGCCGAAGGCGTGACGGCCGATGATGATCGGCTTGGTCCAGCCCGGAACCAGTCGCGGAACGTTGGAGATGATGATCGGCGCGCGGAAGATCGTCCCACCGAGGATGTTGCGGATGGTGCCGTTGGGCGACCGCCACATCTTCTTGAGACCGAACTCCTCGACGCGTGCCTCGTCCGGGGTGATGGTCGCGCACTTGACGCCGACGCCGTGCTTCTTGATGGCGTTGGCCGCGTCGACGGTCACCTGGTCGTCGGTCTCGTCCCGGTGTTCGATGCCGAGGTCGTAGTACTCGAGATTCACATCCAGGTAAGGATGGATCAGTTTGTCTTTGATGAACTGCCAGATAATGCGTGTCATCTCGTCGCCGTCGAGTTCGACGACGGTGCCCTCAACCTTGATTTTGGACATGGGTGCTTCGCGTCCTCCTAGGAAGTTTCCCTGGTTACACGGTTGCGGTCGCACTTTGTGAGTGGGTCCGCGAACGGTTCGCTTTTCAAACGTAGACGGTCAAGGCGGCCGCTGGGAGACCGCACGTAAACAAGACAAGCGTACTGCTATGCGCCACGCTCGCAACACGTGGGGCACGGAGGTCGTCCCTACTCGCGGGTAACTTTTCCCTGCTAGTGGCCCTGATCGGTGCCGTTTCCGGTCGTTCCACCCCAGCCGCTAAGATTCACTCCAGGTCATGAGTGCCAGCAACGAGCCCCGGCTAGCTGGCCGGCAACCCTCCACCGCGGTGGGGTGCCCCGGGTGATGACCTGGTTCCCTGATTCATACAACAGTCGGGTGACAAGCGCGGGTCCGACATCGGAGGTTCATGATGTGTTGTTGTTGTCGTAGATAGAGCACCAGACAAGCCCTGTGCGCGAAAGAACCAGCAACTCCGTCGCGCCTCGTCAGACCACTGGAGTAGACAGCACATGACCGAGAACTGGTCGTTCGAGACCAAGCAGATCCACGCCGGGCAGACGTCCGACGCGACCACCAAGGCGCGGGCGCTGCCGATCTACCAGACCACCTCGTACACGTTCGACAGCACCGATCACGCTGCCGCGCTGTTCGGTCTGGCCGAGCCGGGCAACATCTACACCCGCATCATGAACCCCACCCAGGACGCGGTCGAGCAGCGCATCGCCGCCCTCGAAGGCGGCGTCGCCGCCCTGCTGCTGTCCTCCGGACAGGCCGCCGAGACGATCGCGATCCTGAACCTCGCCGAGGCGGGCGACCACATCGTCTCCAGCCCGCGGCTGTACGGCGGCACCTACAACCTCTTCCACTACACGCTGCCCAAGCTCGGCATCGAGGTCTCGTTCGTCGAGGACCCCGACGACCTCGAGCAGTGGAAGGACGCGATCCGGGACAACACGAAGGCGTTCTACGGCGAGACCATCTCCAACCCCCGCAACGACGTCCTCGACCTGCCGGGCATCTCCGGGATCGCCCATCAGCACGGGCTCCCGCTGATCGTCGACAACACGGTGGCCACCCCCTACCTGATCCGCCCCCTCGAGCACGGTGCGGACATCGTGGTGCACTCCGCCACCAAGTACCTCGGTGGCCACGGCACGGCGATCGCCGGTGTCATCGTCGACGGCGGCACGTTCGACTGGACCCAGGGCCGCCACGGCAACTTCACCACCCCGGACCCGAGCTACCACGGCGTCGTCTACTCCGAACTCGGACCGCCTGCCTTCGCCCTCAAGGCGCGCGTGCAGCTGCTCCGCGACCTCGGCTCGGCGATCTCCCCGTTCAACGCGTTCCTCATCGCCCAGGGTCTCGAGACGCTGAGCCTTCGCATGGAACGGCACGTGTCCAACGCGACCGCCGTCGCCCAGTACCTGGAGGCGCGGCCGGAGGTCGTGTCCGTCGGATACGCCGGGCTTCCGTCGTCGCCCTGGCACGACCGGGCGAAGCAGATCGCGCCGCGGGGTGCGGGCGCGATCGTGACGTTCGAACTCGCCGGCGGCATCGACGCGGGCAAGAAGTTCGTCAACGCGCTCACCCTGCACAGTCACGTCGCGAACATCGGCGACGTCCGCTCGCTGGTGATCCATCCGGCGTCCACCACACACTCCCAGCTGACCCCCGAGGAGCAGGCCGCCAGCGGCGTCACCCCCGGACTGGTCCGCCTGGCTGTAGGCATCGAAGGGATCGACGACATCATCGCCGATATCGAGACCGGACTCACGGCGGCGGCATCTTGACCGTGAGCGCTGTACAGAACCTGCCCGTGGCGGACGGACGTCTC
This sequence comes from Rhodococcus sp. IEGM 1305, assembly GCF_030058635.1. NCBI lineage: Bacteria > Bacillati > Actinomycetota > Actinomycetes > Mycobacteriales > Nocardiaceae > Rhodococcus > Rhodococcus sp. IEGM 1305. The sequence goes on along the minus strand of NZ_JASHKX010000016.1, from coordinate 88,715 downwards.
GGCACCATCGACATCGGATCGCTCGAGCTCGAGAGCGGAACAGTGATCCCGTCGGTGTCCCTCGCCGTGCAGCGATGGGGTGAGTTGTCCCCGAACCGGGACAACGTGGTGCTCGTCGAGCACGCCCTCACCGGCGACTCGCACGTCACCGGACCCGTCACCGACGAACACCCCTCCCCCGGCTGGTGGACCGGGATGGTCGGTCCGGGTGCGCCGATCGACACCGACGAATGGTGCGTCATCGCGACCAACGTCCTCGGTGGCTGCCGCGGCACCACCGGTCCCGGTTCGATCGCCGAGGACGGGCGCCCGTGGGGCAGCCGTTTCCCGGAGATCTCCATCCGCGACCAGATCGCGGCCGAGAAGAAGTTCACCGACCTGCTGGGCATCGACAAGCTGGCGTCCGTCGTCGGCGGTTCGATGGGCGGAATGCGCGCGCTCGAGTGGGCCGTCACCTACCCGGACCAGGTGGCGTCCGCGCTCGTTCTCGCGGTCGGCGCCCGCGCGACCGCCGACCAGATCGGCACACAGACCACCCAGATCGCGGCCATCACCAGCGACCCCGACTGGCAGGGCGGCGACTATCACGACACCGGCCGGATCCCCCGGGCCGGGCTGCGCATCGCCCGCCGGATCGCGCACCTGACCTACCGCAGCGAGGCCGAACTCGACTCCCGGTTCGCGAACTCGCCGCAGGACGGCGAGGACCCGTGGCGCGGCGGCCGGTACGCCGTCGAGAGCTACCTCCAGCACCAGGCCGACAAGCTGGTCGGCAGGTTCGACCCGAGCACATACGTGCTGCTGTCCGAGGCCATGAACCGGCACGACGTGGGCCGCGGTCGCGGTGGCATCGCCGCGGCGCTGGGGACGATCACCGCACCCGTCATCGTGGGCGGCGTCGACTCCGACCGCCTGTACCCGATCCGCCTGCAGGAGGATCTGGCCAACGACATCCCCACCTGCGACGGTCTGCGGGTCCTCAACTCACGGGACGGCCACGACGGGTTCCTCACCGAGGCCGCCGCCGTCGCGAAACTGCTCTCCGAGACGATGCAACTGGCCCGCGCGGGGCGCTGACCCCCGTGCGGGACGACACCCGCTCGGACCGCTAGTCGGTTCCGAGCGGGTCGATCGACACGGCCAGCCACACGATTGCGCCCCCGACGGCCACCAGCGCACCCACGTCGAAAGGCTTGCTGCGCACCGCGAGCAGTCCGACGCGCTCCGACGGCATCATCAACCGGAATACCGCCGCGAGCAGCGTGGCGACGCCGAACACGAACGCGCCTCGTCGCCACCGATCCGCGAGCACGAACACGACGGCCACGACGATGACGACCAGGACTGCGAGCATCGGCAGATTCTTCTTCGCGAACTGCCCCCAGTCGGCCATCTCAGCCGAGAGACGCTGCGACACGCTCGGCCCGCTCCACGACGTTGGTCAGCAGGAAGGCACGGGTGAGCGGCCCGACGCCACCGGGGTTCGGGGACAGGAAGCCGGCGACCTCGGCGACATCCGCCGCCACGTCGCCGCGCAGTCCGTCCGCGGTGCGGCTCACACCCACGTCGAGCACCGCGGCACCGGGCTTGACCATGTCGGCCGTGACCAGACCGGGAACGCCCGCCGCCGCGATCACGATGTCGGCGCGGCGGACCTCCGCTCCGAGGTCTCGCGTACGGGTGTGGCAGAGGGTGACGGTGGCGTTCTCGCTGCGCCGGGTGAACAGCAGACCGATCGGGCGGCCCACGGTGACACCGCGACCGACGACGACGACGTGTGCCCCCTCGATCGGCACCTCGTACCGGCGCAGCAGGTGCAGGATTCCGCGCGGCGTGCACGGCAGCGGCGCTTCCTTGCCCAGCACCAGCCGGCCCAGGTTGACCGGGTGCAGGCCGTCGGCGTCCTTGTCGGGGTCGATGCGCTCGAGGGCGGCGTTCTCGTCGAGCTGCTTCGACAGCGGGAGCTGCACGATGTAGCCGGTGCAGTCCGGGTTGGCGTTGAGCTCGTCGATGGTGGCGTCGAGCTTCTCCTGCGTGATGTCGCCGGGCAGGTCGCGGCGGATCGAGGTGATCCCGACCTTCGCGCAGTCGTTGTGCTTCCCGCGCACGTAGGCGGCCGACCCCGGGTCGTCCCCCACCAGAACGGTGCCGAGACCGGGCGTGATGCCCTTGTCCTTCAGGGCGCTCACCCGCACCTTCAGGTCTTCGAAAATCTCGTCGCGGGTCGCCTTGCCATCGAGGATCGTTGCAGTCACGTGCCCCATTCTCTCAGGTTCGCCATACACGCGTCAGGTCGGTTCCACCACGAGCCCGTTGGCGGTCGCGTACGCGATGGCCTGGGTGAGTTCGATCTGCGCCTTGTCCAGCGAGACCGCCGTCCACAGGTTCGCGTCGACGTGGGCCCCGCGCAGGTCCGCGCCGTCGAATTTCGCGCCGCCGGTGCGGGCGCCGAACAGATCCGCCGACCGGAGCACGGCGCGCCGGAGGTCCGTGCGGACGAGGTTGGCTTCCCGGAACCGGCAGTCCGTGAAATCGAGTCCGCGCAGGTCGGCACCGCCGAGCGACGCGAGCGTGAAATCGCATTCGTCGAAGACCATCGGGCGCAGCCGGCAGTTGTCGAACTCCGACCCGAGGAAGCTACAGTTGCGGAACTCGCTGTGCCACAGCGTTGTTCTGGTGAACGAGCACGAGCGGAACGCCGTCTGCACATGATGTGACTCGGCGAGGTCGGCGCCCGTGAAATCGCAGTCGGTGAAGATCACCGACTCGGTGCGGAGTTCACTCAGGTCGGCGTCGCGGAAGTTGCATTTCGTGTAGTGCCGCCGCTGCCAGTTCTGCGCGGGGAGTCGTGCGTCGCCGTAGTCCTCACCCACCACCTCTTCTACCGGATCCATGCGTCCATCATGCCGCCTCGCGGTGTGCCCCTAAGCTGTGCGGGTGTTCCGAGTGATGTTCCACGAACCCCGAATCCCACCCAACACCGGCAACGCCATCCGCATGGTGGCAGGCACCGGGTGCGAACTGCACCTCGTGGGTCCACTCGGATTCGACCTGTCCGAGCCGAAACTCAAACGTGCCGGACTCGACTACCACGACCTGGCGTCGGTGACCGTGCACGAGAACCTGGAGGCGGCCTGGGCTGCGCTGGAGCCTGCGCGGGTGTACGCCTTCACCGCGCACGCCACCGTGTCGTACGCCGACATCGCCTACCAGCCCGGCGACGTTCTGCTGTTCGGTCCCGAACCCACCGGACTGTCGGAGGAGGTGCTGGCCGATCCCCACGTGACGGAGCGGCTCCGGATCCCCATGCTGCCCGGCCGCCGGTCGCTGAACCTGTCGAACGCCGCCGCCCTCGTCACGTACGAGGCGTGGCGCCAGCACGGATTCAGCGGGGCTGCGCTGTAGCTCCGACGACTGCGGCCCCGACACCCGCGGCCGCGCCGGCACCGAGCGCGATGTCGAGGAAGTCGCGCGCCGCACCCTGAACGCCGCGCACCGGGTCCCAGACGGCGGAGAGCCGCCGCGGAAGCGTCAACCCCTCCACCTGAACGGAGGCGAGGCGGCCATCCGTCAAGTCGGCGGCCACCGCCAGCGAGGACAGCACCGCCGGAGCGTTACCCGCCACGACCGCTGCCTTCACCGCCGTGCACGACGTCAGCTCCAGCAACGGCGGAACGCACTGCGGCACCGCGTTCTCCAGGGTGGTGCGCGTCCCGGAACCGGACTCACGCTGGATCATCGGCGTCGCGGCGAGTTCGGACACGGGAATCGGTGACCGGCGGACCCATTCGTGCTCCGGCGGCACCACGACCACCAGGTGGTCGCGGCCGATCTCCCGTACCTGCAGTCCAGCCGGAATGTCCGGGCCCTCGACGAACCCGAGATCCGCGTCACCGGACAGCACCCGGGCGGTCACCTCGGACGAGTTGAGCAGCCGCACGTTGGTGACCACGTTCGGGTACTTGCGCCGCATCGCGACGGTCCACCCGGGAACCAGGTACTCGGCGATCGTCATGCTGGCCGCCACCGTCAGCCCGGCCTGCCGTTCGCCGCGCAGCGCCGCGACCCCCGACGCCAGTTCCTCGGCCGTGGCGAGGATGTGACTCGCCCATTCGAGGATGAGCGCGCCTTCCGACGTGGGCCGCACACCGCTGGCACCGCGGCTGAACACCTTGATGCCGAACTGACGCTCGGCCGACCGCACCCGGGCGCTGACCGCCTGCTGGCTGAGCCCGTGTTCACGCCCCGCCGCCCCCATGCTGCCGAGCCGCTCGACGGACAGCAGGACGTCGAGGGCACTGAGTTCGGGTACTCGGGGAGACAGCGGCACAACCCAAGGCTAGTCCCACAAACGCGATTTGTGGGTATTCAACGACAAGCCTTCTACCGGCCACGACGATGCGTCGGCAAGCTCTAGGTATGACCCCGAATTGGTTCGCAGCAGTGATGGGCACCGGCATCGTCGCAGTCGTCGCCGCGGCATTTCCGGCAGGCGGTCCGGTGGCCCGGACGGTCGCCGAGATCTTCTGGCTGATCGCCGCGACGCTGCTCGTGGTGCTGACGACCGCACTGGTGCGGCACTGGATCCGTCACCGCGACGACGCACTCGCGGACGCCCGCAGCCACACGATGTTCCCGTTCTACGGCGCCGTGTCGATGGCGGTGCTGACGGTCGGGGCCGGCACCGGATCCGCTGGCCGCGCACTTCTCGGTGGTGTCGCTGTCGCCGCGTCGGCCACCCTGTGGACGATCGGGACCGTCATCGGGCTCGTCACCTACGTGGTGATGGCGCGCCGACTGGCCCGGCCTCACCAGGTGACTCCGGTGCCGTCCTGGCTCATGCCCGTCGTGCCGCCGATGGTGTCGGCCGCCACCGGTGCCGCGCTGGTCCAGCGCCTCCCGGAAGGCGCGGCCCAGATCGCGATGCTCGCGCTCTGCTACACGCTGTTCGCGCTGGCGCTGAGCGCCGCATTGACCGTCGCCGTCGTCGTCGGACGCCATCTGCTGAGCAACGGGCTCCCCGACACCCCGCTCGTGCCCACCCTGTGGATTCCGCTCGGCGTGATCGGCCAGTCGGTGGCGGCGATCAATCTGCTCGGCGGGGCATCCGGCCACGCCTGGCTCCACGCGGTGGGCGTGGTCTACGGGACCACCATTGGCGCACTCGGCGTCCTCGCCCTCGTGACGCTGGTCACGGTGACCGCCAAGGCCTTTCGCCGCGGGCTGGGGTTCACGCCCGGCTGGTGGAGTTTCACGTTCCCCGTCGGCACCTGCGCGCTGGGTGCGAACTCGCTCGGCGTCGCACTGGACTCGGTGGTGATCGTCGGCGTCGGCGTGACCCTGTGGTGCGCGCTGGTCCTGATCTGGAGCACCGTTGCGGTCCGCACACTGAGGCACGCCGCCGGGCAACGGGGTGGGCGCGTGGTCCGCGAGGACCCCGCGGCCCACGCCCTCAGCGCGGTCCGCTGACCGGAATGGTGCCCCGGGGTGTCACGCGCCCGACTCGACGGGGCGTCCGGACTGCATCCACGCGGACGTCCCGCCCGCGACCGACACGGCGTTGATCCCCCGCGCGTTCAGGTACTCCGCCGCCTGCAGGCTCCGGCCGCCCACCCCGCAGATCACGTAGACGACCTCGGCTTCCGGGATCTCGTCCACGCGCGCGACGAACTCACTGAGCGGAATCAGCGTCACACCCGGCACCCGTGCCTGGGCGTACTCGTCGGCCTCGCGCACATCGATGACGGGGGCACCGGACGCCAACGCGCCGTCCAGGGCATTCAGGTCGACTTCGATCATTGCGTCTTCGCCTCTTCTCGTTCCGGCGCCGGGCCCGGCGGTGGGCCGGCCGGCCTGTTGTACATCCGGCGCAGACGGTACGCGCCGTACACGACCAGTGCGATGACGGCCACGAAACCGAACCAGGGAATCAGCGCCCCCACGACCACGGCACCGCCCTTGATCGCAGACAGCAGGGCGTGCCAGCCCGCGACGAGCCCTTCCCAGAAGTTGTCCGGACCGGGACTGGGCTGCTCGGCATCCGTGGTGGTGACGTCGATCATGAGCGTCGCCAGTGCCACCTGGTCGCTCAGCGACCGCTTCTGGGCGGTGAGGCTGTCCAGTTCGCCCTGACGCTCCGACAACGCCCTCTCGGCCTCGATCAGATCCGCGGTGTTCGCCGCCGACGTGATGAGCCCCTGCAGCCGGGTGACGGACGCCGTCAACGCGCCTATCCGGGCGTCGAGATCCTGCGACTGCATCGTCACGTCGCTCTTCGTGACGCTGACGCTGGTGACCTTGCCCAGTTCCCGCAGATCGTCCAACGTCCGGGTGAGCGAGTCGGCGGGCACCCGGATGGTCAGGGAACTGCTCGCATCCTGGTCGTCGGAGCCCGGCTGTTCGGTGAGCTGGTCGACGCGTCCGCCCAGATCGTCGACCTTGTCCACGATCTGCCTGCCGACCGCCACCGGGTCGTCCGCCGTGAGCGCGACCTGACCGGTGATGATCTCCTGGCGGTCGGTGGGCGCCTGGTCCTTCGCGGGTTGCTGTACTGCGCCACCGATTTCCATCTGGCTCGAGTCCCCGGGTGTCGGGGCGGGCGACGGTTGGGAGGAATCGCTGCCGGAACCACCACACCCCGCGAGCGCCAGCGAAGCCACGACGATCGCCGACAAGACGTATCTCCTCATGTCCGAATGCTAGCGGTGCCGGCTCACCTGAAGTCCCTGGATTTGGCGGACACCCGCAAATCCATCAGCTGCAGCCGATCCGCCACCACCGTCACCGCCCCCTCCGCGTTCTGCACCTTGCCGCGGACCAGCAATGCGGGCGCCGTGTTGGCGAGCTTGCGGTACTTCGCCCACAACCCCACCGAACACACCACGTTGACCATCCCGGTCTCGTCCTCGAGGTTGATGAACGTGACCCCCGCGGCCGTCGCCGGGCGCTGCCGGTGGGTAACCGCCCCACCCACCAGAACCCGGTCGCCGTCGGGGACATCGAGCAGGTGCGCCGCTGGGATCACCCCCAGCGCGTCGAGTTTCGGGCGCAGGAACTGGGTGGGGTACGTGTCCGGTGACACCCCGGTGGCCCACACGTCCGCCGCGGCCAGTTCGAGATCGCTCATCCCCGGCAGGGTCGGCGCGCGGGTGGATGCCCCGATCCCCGGCAGCCGGTCGCGGCGCTCCCCCGCCGCGGCGCCCGCCGCCCACAACGCCTCCCGGCGGGACAACCCGAAACTGTCGAGAGCACCTGCGGTAGCCAGCGATTCGGCTTGCGCCGTGCTCAGTTCCACCCGGCCGGTGAGGTCGAGGAACGACGTGTACGGACCTCCGTCGCCGCGGGATTCGACGATCCGCTCGGCCAGCGCGGTCCCGATGTGCCGCACCTCCCCGAGCCCGAGACGCACCTCCGTTCCGCCCGCCTCGACGGTGGCGTGCGCGAGACTCGCATTGATGTCCGCGCCGTGCACCGGCACCCCGTGCCTGCGGGCGTCGGCCACCAGCGACTGCGGCGAGTAGAAGCCCATCGGCTGCGCCCGCAGCAGACCGGCGCAGAACGCCGCCGGGTGATGGAGCTTGAACCACGACGAATAGAAGACCAGGGCGGCGAAACTCTGCGAATGGCTTTCGGGGAAACCGAAATTCGCGAAGGCGTACAGCTTCTCGTAGATCCGGTCGGCCACGTCGTCACCGATCCCGTGCATCTCCCGCATGCCCTGGTAGAGCCGCCCCCTCAACCGTTCCATCTTCTCGGGCGACCGCTTGGAACCCATGGCCCGGCGGAGCTGGTCGGCCTCGGCCGGGCTGAAACCCGCCACGTCGACCGCCATCTGCATCAACTGCTCCTGGAACAGCGGCACACCCAGCGTCCGCTTCAGTGCCTTCTCCAGGGACGGGTGGTCGTAGGTCACCGGTTCGAGCTTGTTGCGGCGGCGGATATACGGGTGCACCGATCCGCCCTGGATCGGACCGGGACGGATGAGCGCCACCTCCACCACCAGGTCGTAGAAGTTCCGTGGTTTCAGCCTCGGCAGGGTGGCCATCTGGGCCCGTGACTCCACCTGGAAGACCCCCACCGAGTCCGCCCGCTGCAACATCTCGTAGACGGCTTCCTCCGAGAGGTCCAGCTGCGCCAGATCCACCTCGATCCCCTTGTGCTCGGCCACGAGGTCGATCATGTAGTGCAGCGCGGAGAGCATGCCGAGACCCAGCATGTCGAACTTCACCAGACCCACCGCCGCGCAATCGTCCTTGTCCCACTGCAGAACGCTGCGGTTCTCCATGCGCGCCCACTCCACCGGGCACACGTCGGCGATCGGCCGGTCGCAGATCACCATGCCGCCCGAGTGGATGCCGAGGTGCCGCGGAAACCCCTCGATCTGAGCGGCCAGCTCGAGGACGGCGGGCGGAATGTCGGTGCCGACCTCCTTCCCGATGCCGCCCCAGCGACTGACCTGTTTGCTCCACGCGTCCTGCTGCCCCTGCGAGAAACCCAGCGCCCGGGCCATGTCCCGCACCGAGGACTTGCCGCGGTACGTGATGACGTTCGCCACCTGCGCCGCGTACTGGCGTCCGTACTTGGCGTAGACGTGCTGGATGGCCTCCTCCCGCCGATCGGATTCGATGTCGACGTCGATGTCCGGCGGGCCGTCGCGTTCGGGCGAGAGGAAACGTTCGAACAGCAGCTTGTTGCGGACGGGATCCACGTTGGTGATGCCGATGGCGTAACAGACGGCGGAGTTGGCCGCCGAACCCCTTCCCTGGCAGAGAATGTCGTTGTTCTTGCAGAACGACACGATGTCGTGGACCACCAGGAAGTAGCCCGGGAAGTTCAGCCCGGTGATGATGTCCAGTTCGTGCTCGATCTGCCGGTAGGCCTCCGGCCGGGCCGCAGGCGCACCGTAACGTCGGCGGGCTCCGTCCATCGTGAGCTGACGCAGCCAGCTCGCCTCGGTGTGCCCGTCGGGCACGTCGAACGGTGGCAGTTGCGGCGCGATGAGCCGCAGGTCGAACGCACACTCCAGGCCGAGGTCCGCGGCACCGCGGACGGCTTCCGGGTACGCGGCGAAGAGGTGCGCCATCTCCTCACCGGACCGCAGGTGCGCTCCCCCGGCGGGCGCCAGGTGCCCGGCCGCGTCGTCGAGGCTCTGCCGGGCCCGGACGGCGGCCATCGCCATGGCCAGTCTCCGGCGCGGCGGTCCCGCGAAGTGCGCCGCCGTGGACGCGATCACCCGAAGGCCGTGCTGCTGTGCGAGTTCGGCGAGGTCGGCGTTGCGCTCACCGTCCTCCGCGATGCCGTGATGGGTGAGTTCCACCGTGACCCGGTCGGCCCCGAACCGGTCGATCAGCTCCCGCAGCCGGGCGGCCGCGGCGTCCGGGCCACCGTCGGCCAGCGCCTGACGCACATGCCCCTTCCGGCACCCGGTCAGGATCTGCCAGTGCCCCCCGGCCGCGTCGGTGAGACGGTCGAGGTCGTAGCGCAGCTTGCCCTTCTCCCCGCCCGCGAGATGCGCCGCCGCGATTTCCCGGGAGAGCCGCCGGTAACCCTCCTGACCTCGCGCCAGTACCAGCAGATGCGCGTCGTCCAACGTCAGTTCGGACCCGAACACGGTGCGCATGTTCAGTTCCTTCGCCGCCTCCGCGAACCGGACCACACCGTAGAACCCGTCGTGGTCGGTGAGTGCGATGGCCTCGAGACCGAGCCGAACGGCCTCCTCCACCAACTCTTCCGGCGGGGAGGCGCCGTCGAGGAAACTGAACGCCGAATGCGCGTGGAGTTCGGCGTACGGAACGGTGGAGCCGGTGCGCTCCTGCGGGCCCGCCCGGTACTCCCCCCGCTTGCGCGACCACGCGGGGCTGTCGCCGCCGTCGCCCGGGTACAGCGACTCCGGGCTGACCCTCCCCGGCCTGCCCGACAGGACGCGCTCCATCTCGGACCACGTCGGCGGACCGTTTCCCCAACCCATCTGGCACACCTCTTCATGTCGCGCACGTGCCGTGCCGAAACCATGGAAGATGCCGCTGGGGAAGACGCATCATTCGAACGGGAGTTCGAACGCCTTCAGTCTGCCATCACACCCGCGGACCGGTCAACGCAGGCACCCGGACTCACGTCACGAGCGCGGCCAGACCTTTCAGACGGTCCTCGGCCGGCCTCCTCGGGCAGCTCACACACTTGCCCGACCCGGGGGTCTCGTAGATCAGGCAACACGACGCCCGCTGCGTGAACCGGCGTGACAGTGCCCCGGCCCGGATGTCGACGAACCGCGGGTCCGGCATCACCACACCGACGCGGCGGAGTGCGTCCACCAGCCCCCGGGCGAAGATGCTGCCGCGTGCGCGATCGCCGCACGCCGTTCCCGCGTCGAGTGCCCGGTTGGCGATCGAATCCGTCGTGATCGCCCACATCGCCGCCTGCCGCACCCCGGACGCCGCGGTGAGAGCGTCGATGATCGGCGTCAGCGCCGTGGCCATCTCGGACGCCAGCTCGGACAGCCCCTCGGTGACCGGCAGTGCCGACGACGCGGTCAGGCCGCCGAGATACCCGTCGTCCCGCAGGAATGCCACGGCGTCGACGAGCCGCGGCCGGGCGGCGACCCCCGTGACGAGCGCGGTCGCGATCGGAATCCCGGTCAGGGTCGAGCTGGCCGAGTACCACCACAGGGTGCCGTTGACCCGGGGATCGTCGCTGCCCCACCGCCTCGCCGTGTCCGCGACGCGGTCTGCGAGCCAGCCGGGATCGGTCAGGCGCACGGCCGGGAACGAGGAGGCGCCGGGTTGCCCGATCTGGTCGGCGATCATCGGGACGCGGCGGGCGGTCAGCTCGTACGCACGCCGCAGTTGCTCATCCATCGGCCAACCCCAGGATCTCCATCGACAGCCGCGGCGTCGACCGCACGACGGCGCGGATGCCGAACACCCCGCCGAGCACGGCGTCGTCCAGCACGTCGGCGGGCGGACCGGTGCTGATCACCCGTCCATCGTGCATCACGGCCAGCGTGTCGCAGAACTCGACGGCCAGCCGGAGGTCGTGCATGGTCACGACGATCGCCAGACCGTCGCACGCGAGGTCACGCAGCAGGTTCATCACCGTCAGCTGATGCCGCAGGTCGAGGTGGTTGGTGGGTTCGTCGAGCAGCAGGACCCTCGGCTGCTGCGCGAGCGCCCGGGCGATCGACACCCGTTGACGCTCCCCGCCCGACAGCGCCTGGACGTCGCGATTCGCGAGTTCGGCCAGCCCGACCTGACGTATGCACGTCTCGACGATCTCACTGTCGGCGCCGGTCGCCCGTTCGAACCAGCCCCGGTGCGGGATACGTCCGAGCGAAACGGATTCGCGCACGGTCAGTCCCGCGGACACCCGCGGCTCCTGGGTGCTCGCCCCGATCGTGCGGGCCAGTTCCCGCCGGCCCAGATCGGCGGTGTCCGTTCCGTCGACGGCGACGGCGCCCCCGGTCGGGGTGAGCGCGCGGTAGCAGCAGCGCAGCGCGGTGGTCTTGCCGGAACCGTTGGGCCCGACCAACGCCAGCACCTCACCGGGACGCACGGAGAAGTCGATGCCGTGCAGCACTTCCCGCGACCCGAGTTCGGCGCGGACACGTTGCAGGCTCAGCGCGGTCACTGTTCGGCCCTCCGATACTGCCGGTAGAGCATCCACACGAAGATCGGCGCTCCCACGAGCGCGGTGACGACGCCCACCGGGACCTCGATGCTGTGCGCGACCGACCGCGCGGCCGTGTCCGCCGCGACCATCGCGATCGCGCCGAGGAATGCGGCGACGGGCAGCAGCCTGACCGCCCGGGCGCCCACGACGTACCCGGCCAGGTGCGGCACCAGCAGACCGATGAAGCCGATGCCGCCTGCGACGGACACGGCGGCCCCGGCCAGCATCGACACACCGAGCAACTGCACGACGCGGAAGCGTCGCACGTTCATGCCGAGGGCGGCGGCGCCGTCGTCTCCCGCCTGCAGCAGGTCGATGCGGCTCGCGCTCAGCATCATCGCGGCCCCGACCGTCGCGAGTGCCACGGCCGGGAAGATCGCCGTCGACCAGCGCGAGTCGCCGAACCCGCCTGCCAGCCAGTGCATCACCGAACTCAGTTGATGCTCGTCCGCGACGACCAGGATCGAGAACGTGATGAGAGCCGAGAACACCTGCGCCGACGCGACGCCCACGAGGATGACGGCCGTCGGCTGCGGATACCGTCCGCCGATCGCCAGCGACAGGAACAGCGGCACCATCGCGCCCAGGAATGCCGCGACGGGAACGGTGAACGCGCCGAGCGCTCCCACCCCGAGCCCGAGCACCGTCACCACCACCACGCCGAAACCGGCACCCGAGGACACGCCGAGCAGATAGGGATCGGCCAGCGGATTGCGGGTCACCGCCTGCGCCACGGCGCCTGCGAGGGCGAGCGCCGCACCGACGGCCGCCGCGGTCAGCGCCCGCGGCAGCCGGGAGTCGAGGACGATCGACTCCCGCGCCTGTGACCACCAGGACTCGAATGCGCCGGGGGCCACGCGGTGCGCGACGATCGCCCAGACGTCGCCGACCGGGATGCGCACGGAACCGAACGACACCGCGAGGCCGACGACGAACAGGGTTGTCAGCGCGAGCAGCACCGTCAGGCCCGCGAAACCGAGGCGTGCGCGGGCCGGGTGTGGTGCCTGCGCCGGTGGTGCCGCACGTTCTGCGGTGACGGTCATCGCGCGCCGACGTCGTCCGGATGAAGTGCCCGCGCGATCGTCTCCACCGACCGCACCAGGCGCGGGCTCTCGAAGAAGTCGTCGAGCGGCACCACCACGAAGCGGCCGGCCTTCACGGCGGGTGTCGTCGACATGATCGGGTGCGACTTCAGGAAGTCGATCTTCGCCTGCGCACTCGTCGTGCCGTAGTCGAGGACGACGATCGCCTCCGGGGCGCGTTCACCGATGATCTCCCAGGTGGACTTCGAATACGGCTTCTCCCCTTCGGCGAAGAGGTTGGCCGCACCCGCGTGGTCCGCGATGAGCTGGCCGACTCCCACACCACCGATCGTCAGCGGGACGTCCTCGCCGGAATCGTAGAAGAACGTCGGAACCGGGGCGGCGCCCGCGATCTCGTCGCGCACGGCCTGCAACCCGGACGTCACCCGGTCGGTGATCGCCCGCGCCCGGTCGGGGTCTCCGAGGATCTCGCCGAGCTGCTGGTAGTCGCTGCGCAGCAGACCGATGTCCGGGAAGCCCTGCCCGCAGTACTCGGAGAACAGGAAGGTGGGAATGCCCTGGTCGCCGAGGGATTCGCGCGACCGCCCCTCCTTCTCGTCGAACGCGCTCCGCATTCCGCCGACCACCAGGTCGGGGTCGAGGTCGAGGATCTGCTCCCGGGTCGGGTATTCCTTCGCGAGTTTCGGGATCTTCGCGAAGGCGTCCGCGAACTCGGGCAGCGGGGTCGCGTCGCCGTACCCTGTGCCGACGATGCGGTCGCCGGCCCCCATCTCGATCAGCACCTCGGTGACGTGATCGTTCATGCTGACGATGCGCTGGGGCGGGGCGTCGAACGTCTCCGTTCGATCGCAGTTGGTGACGGACACCGGCTCGGCGAAGGATTCTGCGGAAGCGGTCTGCCCCACGGACTCCCCGCGCGAACACCCGGCGACCACCAGCGCGGCCACCGCGAGCGTGACCAGACCGGTACTTCTGAACAACTGACCGTGCATGTAAACCTCATTGCGGCTCAGAGCCACGAATGAGAAGTCAGCAGACGCCCGGTGCGGCGCCTGCAGGACTCCGCTTCGTAGACCACGACGAAAAGGATGTCGCACACCCCACGCCGGGTAATCGGGCTCGCCACCGAAATGATCTGGTGGCCTACCGTTGCGGGTCAGCGCCGGATTCGGACCGGCTTCCCCCGTGCGTGTGGCTGCAAGTGCGATGCCGAGTATGCACGATTTGCCGGGAGCCGCGTCACACCCCCGCCGGTGACACCCCGATCCGCACTACAGTCGGCAGTCGCAGCTGCCCGCCCCAGACACGCCGGAGATGACGCATGACACGTTGGGCCTCGACCGTTGTTTCACGCAAATGGTGGGTCCTGAGCCTCGCCGTCGTCGCCGTTCTGGTGAGCGGCGTGTGGGGCACCGGTGTCTTCGCGAAACTCAGCTCGGGCGGGTTCACCGATCCCGGTAGCGAATCCGCCGAAGTGGCCCGGATCGTCCAGGACAACCTGGGTCCGCAGACGCCGGACATCATCGCCATCTACACGGCACCCGAGGGGAAGACCCTGGACGACATCGGCCCCGAGGTCACCGCGAGTCTCGACCGGTTCGCCGCCGAGGTGCCGACGTACTCGGTGACGTCGTACTGGACCGCGGACGCGGCGAGAAAGCAGCTGATGGTGTCGGAGGACGGCACCAAGGCGTCGGCCGCGATCACCGTCGATCCCGACGCCGGGATCACCGCCGCCACGTTCGACGACCTGTTGCCGAAGCTCGAGGTGGAGGGCATCGACACCGAGTTCGCGGGCAATTCGGTGGTGGGTGTGGCGTTCAACAACCGGCTGCAACAGGACCTGGTGCTGGCCGAGGCGATCGCGCTCCCGATCACTCTCGTGTTGCTGGTCTTCATCTTCGGCGGTCTGGTGGCCGCGGCCGTTCCGGTGTTCGTCGGGCTGCTCTCGATCTTCAGCGCCCTGGCCACCCTGCGCCTGCTGACCCTGTTCACCGACGTCAGTTCGTTCGCGATCAACGTGGCGTCCCTGCTCGGCCTGGGGCTCGCGATCGACTACGGCCTGTTCGTCGTCGGACGTTTCCGCGAGGAACTGGAGTCCGGCGCCGACGTCGCGGAGGCGACCCGGCGCACCGTCCTGACCGCGGGCCGCACCGTGCTGTTCTCCGGTCTGCTTCTCGTGTGCGCGTTCTCGGGCATGCTCGTGTTTCCGCAGGACGTGATCAAGTCGCTCGGGTTCGGTGCGATGGCCGCGGTCGCGAGCGCGGCGCTGCTGTCGCTCACCGCAGTCCCGGCGCTGCTCGCGATCCTGGGTCATCGCATCAACGCACTGACCTGGCGCAAGGATGCGGCGCAGCGCGGGGAGGTTCGCGCCCGCAAGTTCTGGGGCTCCGTCGTCACCTGGGTGATGCGGCGGCCGGTCGCCATCGCGGTCGGCATCGTCGCGGGGTTGATGGTCCTCGCCTCGCCCCTGCTCAGCGCATCACTCGGCGAGGTCACGTACACGGCGCTCCCGGAGAACGACTCCGCCCGGATCGCCACCGACACTCTCACCACCGAATTTCCCACCACCGGAAACGGCGCCACCCTCATTCTCCGGGGCACCGACGGCACGGCCCCGACCGCCGCCGACGGCGCCGCGGTCGCCCAGGCCGCCGGCCGGGTGGAGGGCATCGGGGCGGCCACCGTCGTCGCGTCCGGCAACGAGCTGGTCGCGGTCCAGGCCGTCTACTCCGAGGGCGTCACCACCGACGACCAGAGCGCCTCAGTGGACGGACTCCGTGCCATCACGCCACCCGAGGGAACCGAACTCCTCGTCGGCGGCGGTCAGGCGACCGTCGACGACGGGAACGCGGCGATCGTGCACTGGATGCCGGTGATGATCGCGATCATGGTGGGTTCGACGCTCGTGCTGCTGTTCCTGGCGTTCGGCTCGGTGGTGCTGCCGATCAAGGCGGTCGCGATGGCGGGGCTGAGCCTCGCCGCCACGTTCGGTGTGCTCACGTGGATCTTCGAGCTGGGCCACGGCGCGAGTCTGCTCGGGGTCAGTCCGGCACCGCTCGAGGCGACGTTCGTGGTCCTCATCCTCGCCGTGGTCTTCGGCCTGTCGACCGACTACGAGGTGTTCCTGATGTCACGCATGGTCGAGGCGCACGAGGCAGGCGCGACCACGGAGGAGGCGGTGCGCTTCGGCACCGAGCGCACGGGCCGCATCGTGACGGCCGCGGCGCTGCTGCTCGTGGTGGTGACCGGAGCGTTCACCATCTCCGGTCTGTCGATCATGCGGTTCCTCGGTGTGGGGATGATCGTCGCACTCATCGTCGACGCGACGGTGGTCCGCATGCTCCTCGTTCCGTCCCTCGTGAAGCTGATGGGCGAGGCCAACTGGTGGGCTCCGGCCTGGATGAAGAAGGTGCACGCCAAGGTGGGTCTGGGCCACTAGTGCATTATCTTACTTTGGAGTAAGTTCGGGTCATGTCCACCTACCTCGTCACCGGCGGAACCGGCTTCCTGGGTCGGCACGTGCTGCCCCTGATCCTCGACCGCGATGCATCAGCCGAGATCCACGTCCTCGTCCGGCGCGCGTCCGTCGCGCGCTGGGAGGCGCTCGTCGACGGCATGCCGGGCGGCGAACGCGTGCATCCGCTGATCGGCGACCTGACGGAGCCCGGCCTCGGACTCACCTCGGCGCCGGCGGCCGACCACGTCCTGCATCTCGGCGCGATCTACGACCTCACGGCGGGCGACGAACAGGCCACCACGAACGTCGACGGCACCCGCTCGGTGATCGCGCTGGCCCGGGAACTGGATGCGACGCTGCACCACGTCTCGTCCATCGCCGTCGCGGGGGACCACGAAGGTCCGTTCAGGGAAACCGATTTCGATCTCGGGCAGGGGTTCCCCACCCCGTATCACCGCACCAAGTTCGAGGCGGAGAAGTTGGTCCGGGAAGCCGACGGCCTGCGGTGGCGAATCTACCGCCCCTCCGCGGTGGTCGGCAGTTCGGTCACCGGCGAGATGGACAAGATCGACGGCCCGTACTACCTCTTCCCCGCCATCGCGGCGCTCGCGAAACTCCCCGCGGCCCTGCCCGTGGCCGTCCCCCGGATCGGCTCGACCAACGTCGTCCCCGTCGACTACGTGGCCGCGGCCATCGTGGAGTTGATGTCGGCACCGGGACGGGACGGCCAGACGTTCCATCTCGTCAATCCGCGCCCCCAGCCGGTCCGCGAGATCTACGCCGCGCTCGCCAAGGCCGCCGGTGCACCGCATCCCGCGGCCGGACTCCCCGGCGGACTCGTCCGCCCCTTCCTCACTCCCACCCCCCACTCGGCCCTCGACACGGGCCGCAAGGTGGTGCTCGGCGCTCTCGGCATCCCGCCCGTGCTCGTCGAGAACATGACGCTGCCCACGGTGTTCGTGAACGAGGACACCCGGGAGGCGCTGCGCGGCACAGGCATCGACGTCCCCCGGTTCGCGTCGTACGCCGACAGGCTGTGGTCGTACTGGCGTGAGAACCTCGACCCGGATCGAGCGCGCAGGCCCCACCCGGCCGGACCGCTCGTGGGCAGGCACGTGGTGATCACCGGGGCGTCGTCCGGAATCGGCCGGAGTTCCGCGATCGCGACGGCCCGCAAGGGCGCGAAGGTCATTCTCCTCGCCCGGCGCACCGAGGAACTCGACGCCGTGGTGGCCGAGATCCGTGCGGCGGGCGGCGACGCCTACGGGTACCCCTGCGACATCACCGACGAGGAGTCGGTCGAGCACACCGCCAAAGCCGTTCTTGCCGAGCACGATCACGTCGACATGCTCGTCAACAACGCCGGCCGGTCGATCCGGCGGGGCCTCTACCACTCCACGGACCGGCTCCACGATTTCGAGCGGACCATGGCCGTCAACTACTTCGGCGCGGTTCGGCTCGTCCTCGCCTTCCTCCCGCAGATGCGCGAGCGGCGGTTCGGGCACATCGTCAACATCAGCAGCGCCGGGGTCCAGGGCGCGACGCCGCGGTTCGCCGCCTACGTCGCCAGCAAGTCGGCCCTCGACGGCTTCACCGATGTCGCGGCGTCCGAAACCCTCTCGGACGGAATCACGTTCACCACCATCCACATGCCACTCGTCGAGACGCCGATGATCGCGCCCACCGGCCGGTACAACGTCGGACCGATCACCTCCCCGGAGAAGGCGGCGGCAATGGTCGTCCGGGCGCTGATCGAACGCCCCAAGCGCATCGACGTCCCGACCGGCACGCTCGGGGAACTCGGCCACGTCTTCGCACCCGCCGTCAAGGATCGCGTGATGCACCAGATGTATCGCATGTTCCCCGATTCCCCGGCGGCGAAGGGGCAGAGCACGGACGACGCGGCGCCGGCTCCTCAGCACACGCCGGAACCTAGGCACCACCCGTCGTCGGTCCTCGGCCGCGCCGCCCGGAAGGTCGGAAGGCTGGTGCCCGGCACCCACTGGTGACCGAGTCAGGGGGTGAGGGCGCGGACTCCGGTGGCGACAACAGGTCGCACCGGCTTCGGCGCCGCCCCGCAACTCGCCGGCCGGGGCGGCAGCTCCCACTCCTCCAGGTCGACCACCCAGCGGCGCCCGTCGCGATGCGCGACAACCGAGTTCGCGTCCACCGTGAGCTCGTCCGCGGCCGCGTCCACGAGATCGCGGACGGCGAGTTCCGCCACCTGCCCCGGTGCGTCCCAGCAACTGCGGCCGCGCAGCCCGGTCGGGTACACCTCGCCCCGGGCGGCGGCGCGGACCGCGTCGACACTCTCCTGCGTCGACAACCGGCCGTAGGTGTACCCCGTCGGCAGCAGGATCAGCGAAGGCGCGAACCGGTGCCCACCCGTGTGCGAGCACTCCCACACCGCGTCGCCGAACTCCGCGGCCAGGCCGGCCGCGGCCGGCCGTCCGAGGACGGCGCAGCACTGATCCCTCTTCCCGTGCGCGCACACCAGCACGACCGGGTCCGTCACCGGTGTGCCCAGACCGGGTGCGGTCCCCGCGATCAGCCCGAGGTCCAGGTCGAGCAGGTCTTCCGGGAAGCCGATCTCGAGCCGCTCGCACCACGACCGCGCGGGATGCGACTGCGCCAGCAGCACCGTCCGCCGATCCGGGGCCGCGGTGCTGCGGCCCGGCCGGCGGATGAACATGACCCGCACCCCGGCCGCGTCGGCGCGGGCGTCCAGCTCACGGGCCAGGTCCGGTCCGAGCGCGGTGCCGTCGAGTACGTCCCGGCCCCACGCGCCGGGGAACTCCAGGCACACCCAGCCCGTGACATGCGCAGCGGTGCCCGCGAGGGGTTCGTCGGTCGCGGACAGAGCAGAGCAGGTGGCGGTGATCGTGTCAGGCACGATGCCATTGTGTCAGTCGGGAAAATCGGTCAGTCATGGAACTTCCTGCGCTCCGACAACTGCTGGACGAACTTCTCGATGCGGCGCGCACGCGTCTCCGGGCGCATGGCGTCCTGCAGGCGGAAGTAGACGGCGTACCGGTTGTGGCTGTCGAGTGTCGCGTAGAAGGCCTCGGCCTCGGGATTCTGCGCGAGGGCGTCCAGGAAGTCCTGCGGTATCTCCGCCGCCTTCTGTCCCGCGTACGCGCGGTCCCAGCGACCGTCCGCCCTGGCCCGCTCCACCTCCGCCGCGCCCGCAGGCTCGAGGAGACCTGCCTCGGCGAGTTTCTCCGCGAACTCCCGGTTCCGCTTCGACCACGGACTTCGCGACGAGCGCGGGGTGAACCGCTGCACGAAGAAGTCGTCGTCGACGCGGCGGACCTGGCTGTCGATCCAGCCGTAGCACAGCGCGACCTGGAGAGCCTGGTCGTAGTTGATCGACGAATGCGCCGACCCCTTCTTGGCCATCTTCAGCCAGATGCCCGGTGAGGAGTCGTAATGAGCGCCGAGCCATTCCCGGAACTCGGCCGGTCCGGAGAAGTACTCGACGCTGAGCTCGGCAGCACACATGTGCCCGAATCTAGCGGGAGAACAGCTGTCCCGCCCAGACCCGGACGAATCCCTGGGACAGATATCCGAGCGTCCCGAGCGCCAGCACCCATTTGGTGACGCTGACCGCACTGGTGGTGCGCACGGTCGCGTCGGTGATGTGCTCGCGATGGGACAGCAGATACAGCCCGACGACGTTCTCGGCGTAGTCGCCTGCCGCGGAGATCACCGGGGCCGCCGCCAGCGCTTTCTGCGTTCTCGCCGAGAGTGGTGTCAGTTCCGCCAGACGTCGTGCGCCCGTGCGCAACGCGACCGCGTAGATCAGGGGATGGACGAAGTCCGGGTAGTAGTGGCTGCGGTAGCGCGCCCTGTCTGCAGCGGACATTGCGTCGAGGATCGCCGTGTAGGACCGGGCGGACCGGGCGGTCTGGATGTCGGCGAGCCGGGGTGCCACCGGGCCGAGTAGCCGGACGATGTTCGCCTGCGAGATCACGAATGCTGCAGACCAGCCGAGGAGTCTGCGGTCGAGTGCGGTGAGCGCCATGAGCCGATCCTGCCATCTGTCACCGCGGCGCGTGCCTCAGCCGGCGGCCTCGGACATCGCCTTGGCGTCCTCCTCGCCGAACTTCTCCTCGAGGGCCTCGGGTGAATAGTCCAGATCGATCTCCTCGACCGGGCGTCCCCGCGCCGACTCGATCGCCCCCAGCCGGCGCTGCGCCCGGTCCGCGGCGTACGCGATGAACTCCTGGTCGTCGAGCCCGTACGGCTGGACCTCGAATTGCTTGTTGACCCAGTCGATCATGCCCAGTGCCATCGGCATCAGCTCCGCCATCCGCTCCTGGACGACACCCCAGTTGCTGTCGTCGGCGGCGACGTGCCTGCGACAGGTGAACGTTCCCCACGCCATGTGGCGTCGTTCGTCGTCGCCGATCCTGCGGACGAGCTCCTGCATGCCCGGCAGGATCCCGCGCGTCGTGCACACCTTCTGCCAGGCGTAGTACCCGGTGAGCGCGAGACTGCCCTCGATGACGTGGTTGTAGGTGACGCTGGCCCGCACCTGATTGGCCGGGCTGGGATCAGTCTCGAGCACCTTCAGCGATCCCGGCAGCTCCTCGTAGAACAACTGCCGGTAGTACGGGTTCTCGGCGACGAAGGGATGCAGGTCGTGTGTCAGGCCCACCGCGTCCATCCACAGCCGGAACACCTGGGTGTGCTTGGCCTCCTCGAAACAGAACTGCGTCAGATACATTTCGTCCCCGAAGCGCCCCTCGGCGGCCATCGCCTTCATGAACGGCTGGATGTCCTCGGTGACCGCTTCCTCACCGGCGATGAACTGTGCGACCAGATACGTGGAGTTGCGCTGCTGCTCCGAGTTCAGCCCCTCCCAGTCCTCCGCGTCCCGGCTGAAGTCGAGGTCCGTGGGATTCCAGAACTTGGCGTTGCCCTTCGTGAACAGCCGCAACGGGAACGCGTCCCAGTTGAGGCCCCCGGCGCGGAGCGAGCTGAACCCTTGCCTGCCGGGCGCATAGGGGCGTCCAGGCGTGAGTGTCGACATCGTTGACCTTCTTCCGGACGTGCGGAAGACGTCGTCGGACGCCCCGCTGTTTCGGGGCGCTCGTCTGACAACCGGCCCGTTCCGAGCCCCCGCTTCGGTTCCCACGCTAGTCCTGTCGAAGCCGTTGCGGTTTACATTTTCGGACTTTTTGTCAGCTCGTCTCGGGCTGCATCAAGAACGGCAGCACCGCCGCCGCGAAGTCGTCGTAACGGTCGCGGTGAATGCTGTGCCCGCTACTGAACACCACCACCCGGCAGTTCGGTATCGCCGCCACCGCGGACTCGAGCCTGCGCGGATCCACCATTCCGCCCGGACCGCCCCGCAGGATGAGCGTGTCGGCCTCGATGTCCGGCAATCTGTCCCACCACAACGGATCCGGGCGGCGGAACTGCTCGAGCGCCGAGCCCGTCATCGATCGGTCGAACGCGAACGCGGCCCGCGGATGCCGGATCAGGCTCGTCGTCGCGTGCCACAGTTCCGGCAGCGACGGCAGCCGATTCGCGAAAACCTGTTCCGGATCACCGGGACGCAACGGGAGCGGTGCCTCCTCGATCACCAGCCGGCGAACCAGCCCGGGTCTGGCCTGGGCCGCGAGCGATGCGGCATGACCACCGAGCGAATGCCCGACGAGATCCACCCGCGTCAGCCCGAGGTTGTCGCACACCTCCACCACGTCGGCACCGAACTCCTCGAACAGATACGACGCGGCGCGGGCACTGCGACCGTGCCCCCGCAGATCCACGACGAGGACGCGGCGCCCGCGGGCGACGAGTGCGCGGGCAAAGCGGTCCCAGGTGCCGCCGTCACCGCCCATCCCGTGCACCAGAACCACCGGCACGGGATGGACGCCCGACGACCCCGGCACCGAGGACTCGCCACTGTCCCGGTAGGCGATCTCGATACCGGCGCGCGTCGGGGTAGTCCTGCTCGTCTCCACGAGAATCCAGACTAGCGACCGCCGCGGACTACCCGCCCGACCCGTACGGGCGGGTGATGATCTCCAGATAGTGGCCGGACGGGTCGAGGAAGTAGACGCCCCGCCCGCCGTCGTTGGTGTTGATGGTGCCCGGCAGCGTCTGCCGCGGATCCGCCCAGTGCTCGAGCCCCCACTCGACGATCAGACCGTAGATCCGGTCGAAGTCGTCCTCGCCGACGAGGAACGCATAGTGCTGCGGCGGGAATTCGACCGGCGGTTCCGCGAAGTCGAGAGACACCCCGTTGTCGAGGGCGACCGCCAGGAAATGGCCGGCAGGCACGGCGTCCGGCAGTCCGAACAACGTGGTGAAGAATGTCGCCGACTCCTGCTTGTTCTTGGCGGCGACGATAGTGTGGTTGAAAGAAATGGTCACAGTCGACCCTTTCGAGGTATGCCACGACCCGACGATGCGGCCGTGGCCGGCCTCCATGCCTGACGCTGTCCGCCACCGGCACGCGACCCTCTGCACAGCAAAGCATTTCGAACGGTCGGTTCGCAAGGTAGGTCGCCGGGCGGGTTACGCCGCCCGCCCCACCCGATAACGCAACGTGACGACCCCGGAGTCGTACCCCTTCGACTCCAGCAACGTCAGCGCATGCATCCCGGTGCCCTCGTCGAGGAGCCTGCGGCCGTGCCCCAGCAGGATCGGCACCACGTGCAACTGGATTTCGTCGACCCGCTCGGCGGCGAGCAGTGCCCGTGCGAGGGTGATGCTCCCCCAGACGATCATGTCGCCACCGGGCTCCTGCCGGAGTTGCTGCACCCGTTCGACGGCGTCGCCCGGCCACAGCTGCGCCGGCTCCCGATCCCCCCACGGGGCACTGTCCAGCGTCGAGGAGAACACGAGCTTCGGGATCGAGTTGACGATCTCGGCCACGACCTCACCCTGCGCCTGTTCGGTGGGCCAATAGTCCGAGAACATCTGATACGTCTTGCGCCCGAGCAGGGCGAGGTCCGTGTCGGCGAGCAGACGGAGGTTGTACCGGTCCACCTCACCGTAGTCCGGCACCGCATCGAAGAAGTCCAGCTCGCCGGACCGCCCGGCGACGAACCCGTCGAGGCTCGTCAATTCCTGGACGACGACCCTGCGGTGCGGTGTGTCCCGCTCCGTGTCACTCATAGATTCCCTCCACCGACCAGCGGCCTGCCGTGCAGATCACCAGCAGCGCCCGCGACTCTTCCAGCAGCACCTGGGCCCGGGCCGCCGTCCGGGCGGCCGGAGGGTCCCACCACCGCTCGTCCACCGGCCACGGTCCGGCCCATCCACACACCGCCCACTCTCGGCTCCCCCACCGCAACCGCGCGGGAGGCGCGCTGAACACCCCCCGTTCCGTGACCGTCACAGCCATACCCCGCTCGTCCGACATCCACACCTCCGGATACGCGGTCAGCACCGCGGCAGGCGCCGGTTCCGGCAACGTGCCCGGCCACGGCTCCGACGGATCGTTGCGCGGAATCAGCTCGTCACCCAACGGCAGCAACGTGATGCGCTCCGCCGGGCCCCGCCCACCGCTGAGGACCCCCACCTGCACGGCTTCCCCGCCGAGCAGTCCCTGCACGCGCACCAGAGCCCGCCGGGCCCGCTCGTCCTGGTCGCCGACTCCACCCCACAGCCCCAGCTGCAGGGCGCCGGCGGCCACCACTTCCACCGGTTCGAGCCGCAGGACGGCGATACCGGCGGTGGGCCGCTTCTCACTGCGCCCGGTCAGCCACCCGTCCAGCTGCCACCGCACCCGGTCCGCCGTCGCCTCCGGCGTCAACGGTTCCGCACATCTCCAGATCCGGGACAGTTGCTCACCGTTGCCGGTGCTCGCCGAGATCGACAGCCGGGTGCAGGCCACCGCGGCGTCCGACAGTGTGCGATGAAGCTTCTCCGCCAGCGCACGACCCGCGAAGGCGGCGGCGTCGACCCGTTCGATGACGGGATCGCATCGTTCCTCGACCTCCAGGTCGGGAGGCAGCGACCGCCCCGACGGGGGACGCTCCGGCTCACCCCGCGCGGCCCGGTGGGCCAGCACCGCATCGGTTCCGAACCGCGAAGCCACATCACCCGCCGACAGCGCGGCGAAACTGCCGATCGTGCGCAACCCGAGCCGGTGCAGCAGATCGACCAGCTCACCGCGGTGGGGTGCCGCGAGGCTCGGCTCGGCGGCCAGTTCCCGCATCGGGAGCGGCGCCAGGAAGTCCGCCCCCTCACCGGGTGGCACGAGAGTTGCTCTGCGCGCGGCGATCACGGCCGTGGACAGCTGATCGGCGATGCCGACCTGGCACTCCACCCCCACCGCCGACACCTGGTCCACCAACCGTTCCGCGGCGGCTTCCTCCGAACCGAAGTACCGGGCGACACCGCGAGCGGACAGCACCACCAGACCGGGTCGCAGCACCTCGACACCGGGCGCCACCGCGTCGACGGCCGAGGCGACCGGCTCGAACAGCCGCGCGTCGCGGTCGGGATCGGCGGTCACCACGTGCAACCGGGGGCACCGGGCCTGGGACTCGCGGCGGCGCAGGCCTCTGCGCACCCCGTCCGCGCGGGCCGGTGCCGAGCAGGCGATCACCCGATTACCCGACGTCACCGCCACCGGATGAGTCGGCGGGAGGTCCGCGGCAGCAGCCGCCGCGACCGCGGGCCAGTCGGGGCACCACAACGCCAGCACCCGGCTCACAGACCCACCACCTCCACCGGCCCCGGGAAGGGGGCGGCCTCGAGGGGCGCCACCGGTTCCGGTGCACTCACCCATTCCACCCGGCCCTGCGCCGACCGCACGTCCAATCGGGTGGTGCGCGGCTGGAACGACCGTCCCCGGGCGCACACCGCCAGACTGAGGGAACGCAACCGCCCGCATCCCCGGTCCTGAGATCCGTTGCCCAGTCCGGCGTAACCGTGCACCCGGGCTTCCAGCCGCATCTCCGCGCCGTCCCAGTGTCCGTCCGTGACGACCAGGGTCGCCCCCTTGCTCCGGGCCCGGGCCACCACCGCGCGCGCCCGGGACGGCGCCACCGACGCCCCACCCAGTCCGAGCACCACCAGATCCATTCCGTCCAGGAGCACCGCGGCGATCTCCACCGGATCGGCGCCCGGATCGGGGATCAGGGCCAGCCGTTCCAGCTGCGCCCCCATCTCGACCGCTGCCAGCACCCCGAGCCGGGGATGTCCGATCACCGCGACGTGTCCGCCGCCCGCGGTCACGGACGCGACCAAACCCAGCAGGAGCGAGGTGGCACCCGACACCGACACCACCGAACCGCGCACCAGCCCGCCTCGGGGAAGGAGTTCGGCCAGTGCAGCCGGAACCGGAAGCACCCCGGCAGCATGGGAATCGGGCGCTGCGGACGTGCCCGTCGTGGGGAACGCACTCTCCACCGGGGCGCGGCTCGCCACCGATTCACCGCGCGCGGGGACAGCGGCCATCCGTCGTCGGAGGTAGTCCAGACGCTCCTGCCGGGACAGCCCGGACAACTCGGGAGACCCCGGCACCGGAAACCCCGGCTCGCCGGCCACTTCAGCCAACTCGACACCCCTGACACTCGGCACCAACAGCGGTCGGCAACCACGGGGAAGACGCGGCTCGAACAGACGCTTTGTTCGAACGTATTTTCGAACTCATTTCAAGTAAAGCCGGTCGGTGGAGGCCCGTCAAGTGGACCCCGAACGGCCAGGTCAGGACCGTCGCGCATCCCGTGTCCGCGCAATCCTCTAACCTGAACGCGTGATGGAGCAGGAGCAGAGCGAAAGGGGCATCGGACCCGAATACCTGGTGGCCGGAAGGTACCGCCTGCGGTCCAAACTGGGCGGCGGTGGAATGGGCGCGGTCTGGCTCGCACGGGACACCCTGCTGCACCGCGACGTCGCCATCAAACAGGTCACCACAACGGCCGGACTCGACCCCGACGAGGCCCGCCGGGTCCGCGAACGCACCATGCGGGAAGGGCGCAACGCCGCCAAACTCGCCCACAGCCATTCCATCGCGATGTACGACGTCGCGCTCGAGGCAGGCGAGCCCTGGCTGGTCATGGAGTACCTGCCGTCCCGCAGCCTCGCCCAGGCGATGAACATCGCCGACACACTGCCCCCGCTCGAGGTCGCCCAGATCGGCGCGCAAGTGGCCGACGCGCTCACCGCCGCCCACGCCGCCGGGATCGTGCACCGGGACATCAAGCCGGGCAACATCCTCGTCGCCGACCGCGGCCGCGAACTCGGCACCGTCAAGATCAGCGACTTCGGCATCGCCCGCGCCAAGGGCGACTCCGCCGACACCACGAACGGGGTCATCACCGGCACACCCGCGTACTTCTCCCCCGAGGTCGCCCGCGGCCAGGATCCCACCGAGGCCAGCGACGTCTTCTCGCTCGGTTCCACGCTGTACACCGTCGTCGAGGGCCAGCCGCCATTCGGGATCGACTCCGATTCCATCGCACTCCTGCACCGGGTCGCGAAGGCCGAGATCTACCGTCCCAGTAAGGCCGGACCGCTCACCGACACGCTGCTGCACCTGCTCGAGCCCGACCCGGCGCGTCGTCCGACGATGGCCGAGGCACGCGACGCCCTGGCCCGGGTGGCCATGGCAGGCGACGGGAACGTCGCGCACCTCGTCGGTTCGCCCGTCTATTCCGCAGACGGCACCATCCCGGCGTGGGCACACCGTTCGACGCCGCTGCCCGACTCACGCCGGCGCAGCAAGCTGGTGAGTTCCACCCAAGCCGGTCTGCCCGCCGTGCCTCAGAGCACACCGCTCAAGAACGTGCCGCGTCCGCTCGGCCGATTGCAGTGGCCGCCGCGCCCGACGAAACCCGCTCCCGGTTCGCCGGCCCCGACCGTCCGCGATCAGGTGGTGGCGTGGGCGCCGATCGCCATGGGTGTCATGGTCGCGATCCTGATCCTGGCCGTGCTCGTGGCCGTGATCGTCCTCCTCGCCCAGCCCTGATACCCCGGGAGGTCAGTCGATCCGCCGGCGGTGCGCCCACCTCGTGAGCGCATTCCGGTTGGACTGCTGCGTCTTCCGCAGCACGTTCGACGCATGCGTTTCGACCGTCTTCACCGAGATCACCAGTTCCTCGGCGATCTCGCGGTACGTGTACCCCCGCGCGAGCAGCCGCAGCACTTCCAGCTCCCGCGGCGTCAGCGAATCCAGCTCCGGATCCAGCTGCGGCTCAGGAGCATTGGAACGCCCGGTGAAGGAGTCCAGCACGAATCCCGCGAGCCTCGGGCTGAACACGGCGTCACCGCCTGCGACCCGGCGCACGCCGTCGGCCAGTTCCGCGCCCGAGATCGTCTTGGTGACGTACCCGCGTGCCCCGGCGCGGATCACGGCGATCACATCCTCGGCGGCGTCGGACACGCTCAGTGCCAGGCACACCGGACCCGACTCGATGCCCCGCAGCACAGCGACACCGCCCCCGTCGGGCATGTGGACGTCGAGCAGCACGACGTGCGGTGAGGTGGCGTTGATCCCGGCCACCGCCTCCGCGACACCGCCCGCCTCGCCCACCACCTCCATGTCCGCTTCCCTGCCGAGCTCGGCGCGGACACCGGAACGGAAAACGGCATGATCATCGACGAGAAAGACACGGTACGGGGGTGTTTCAGGCAAAGTCACTGCAGCTGTTCCTCGCGTGGGCGGTAGTGTCACCCCACTCTAGAGCGTGTCGAATGATTCGCTCTGTCGCCGCACCACCGCCGGCATCCCGTCTTCCCCGTCGGTGGCGGTATCCGATTGGAGAGCCGCTCCGGCACTGCGGAACCAGGCCTTCACCAGATATCCGAAGCTCGGCCACGTTCCGTCCTCCGGCCGCACGACGCAGAGACCCGTCATCCACTTGCCGAACGTCGCATGGAATCGCGCCTGAATCGCGGTCCGGTGGACGAACGAGAACACGAGCCACGCCGGTATCACCGCGAACCCCGCCGTTCCCTCCGCCGCGTTCGGCGGCACCGACTGTCCGGCCGTCTGCACGACGTAGACGACGACTCCGACCACGGCCCCGACGAGTGCGTGCAACACGAGGTCCAGCACCAGGGCGACACCACGCCGGAGGTGGCCGGCGGGCCGGACCCGCTGCCGGCGGTCGACCACGTTCACGGCAGACGCCCGTCGATCTCGTCGCGGGCACGCCGGACGTCGTCATCGAGTCCGGTCCGGTCCAGCACCTCGTCGACGACGGCGCCGCTGAATCTCGGTGTGCCGACCGTCTCCTCCTGCACATAGGAGCCGAGCATGCCCCCGAACCGAGAACGAGGGTCGGTGAACTTCAGCCCGAACGCGCCGTTGACCGCCCCCTTCACGCCTCCCTGAACCGCACCCTTGCCGCCCGCCTCTGCAACATTGCCCCAATCCATGCTGTCGCGCCGACCCACGTGTATCTCGTACTCCTGAAACGCAGCCTCGAGAACCGCCTGGGTTCCGGCGCCGGCCGCTGCACCCGTCGCCGCACGGGTGAGTATCGAGGTGATCAGCTGCCGGATGATCATCCGGACGGTAACCTGTGTGGCCGCTTCCGCTGCGAACGCGGCCGGGCTCGCCGCACCGAACGTCATCGCGCTGGCCACCGCTACCGCGACGAGTTCGGCCGCCAGCGCCACCAGGGCCGCGATGATCGACAGTTTCGCGACCCGGATGTCGTCGGCCGACCAGTCGAGGATGTCGCCGAGTTCGTGAAGCAACCCCGACAACTCGCGTAGCGCCCCGTCCCCACCGATCCGCACCCAGTGCTGCGCCATCGAGGTGTCGACGTCACCACTGACCCCGGACATGGCCGACCGCATCGCAGCGTCGGCCTCCTCGATGATGTCGTCGAGCGAGGCACCGGCGTCCTTCCACCCCTGCCCGAGCCGCTCCATCGCCGTTTCGTCCGCGTCGGGCCAGTCCGCCCCGACGACCTTCTCCGCCAGCCACCGGACACTGCCCGGAACCTCGATGCCCATCAGAACAGCCCGGCGAGGCTGGATGTGGTGCCGCGGTCGGTGTCGTCGAACGAGTCGGCGGTGCTCCTGAGCCTGGATCCGAGCGCGGCCAGCGCCCCGACGGCGAACCCCAACGACTGTCCGGCCGCGTCCGCGGACGGCAGATACCCGCTCGCGAACGTCGTCCCGGTCCCGTCGCCGCCCCAGCATTCCCCCTCGGCCTCGAGGGTCGAGTGCAGTGTGGCGGCGACCTCTGCCATCCGCTGCGACAGGGCGTCGAATCGGGGTGCGACGCTACGCAAATGCATCGGGTCCACCCACAGCTGCGCGCTCACTGCCACCCGTCCCGTAGGACCGGCCGATTCCACCGCGCGTCGTCGGGATCATCGAGGTCCGGTTCCCGCTCGGCCGGGACGCCACCGACGTCGGGCTCGAGGCGCGGGAGGAAGTCCCGAAGACTCGGAGCACCGGGAACGAGGTCCGGCAGATCCGGCAGGGTCTCGGTCGCGGCCACGATCGATCCCATGAGGCGCATAGACTCGGTGTGCGCGGCCTCGCCCGCACGCCGGGCGGCTTCGGTCATCGCACGTCCCAGCGACTCGGGGGTGGACCGCCGGAACGCGTCCGGTGCGAGGCGCACGTCCACCACGCCGCCCACCGAGTTCACCACCACCTGCACCAGTCCGTCGGTGGACGCCCCACTCATCCGCAGCTGCGCCACCTGCTGCTGAGCGGCATGCAGTTCCTGCGTCTGCCGGTCGAGCGTGGCCAGCATCGAGTCGATCTGATCCTGCAACTCGTGCTCGCGCACGCGCAGACCCTCACGGTCGAACATGAAATCCCCCCTTGACATCTCGCGTCCCACCCCGCCGCAGCACGGTGCGACCACACGACCCCCACAGTCGTGTCGCCGGCGAACATTACCCCCTCACCGGGACAGCCTGCGAGCAGACATGGCGAAAGTGGTGCTCACGCACCCTGACTGAACGGCACGTCCTCGACGCCGGCAGTGTCCGTGTCCTCGGCGGCGCCCGCTGTCGCCCACGTCCGGCCGTTCCGCGGCATGTGGATTCGCACCTCGGTGCCCTTGCCGGGTGCGGACCGCACGTCGACGTGCCCGCCGCGCCGCTCGATCCGTCCACGGATCGACTTCGCCAGGCCCTGACGGTCCGGGAACACCTCGTCGACGTCGAATCCGACGCCGCGGTCCCGGACGAACACACTGACCTGTTCGCGCTCGGCTTCGGCGAACAGGTTGATGTCCGTCTCCCCGGAATGCTTGGCCGCGTTGACCAGAGCCTCCCGCGTCGCACCGAGCACCGCCGTGAAACTCTCCTTCGACAGACCCTCGCCCGTGCCCTCGACGTCGAGCGCCACATCGCCGACCGTCACCGGCCGCACCGTGACGCCGTGATGGTCCTCCACCTCGCCTGCGATGATGCGCAACGCCTCCGCGAGGCTCGAATGGTCGGTGTCTCCCCCACCGAACAACCACTTCCGCAGTTCTCGTTCCTGCCCCCGGGCCAGCCGCGCGACCTCCTGCGGATCGTCGGCCTGCTTCTGGATCAGCGCCAGGGTCTGCAGGACGGAGTCGTGCAGGTGTGACGCGATCTCCTCACGCTCGTCGTTGCGGATCCTGGCGGCACGCTCCGCGCCCAGCGCGCGCCACAGTCGCAACCACAGGGGCACGGTCAGCAGCCCGGCGCCGACGAGGGTGACCACCACGGCCAGCAACGACGAACGCAGCGCAGCCAAGTCGACCTGCGCGAGGATCACCACACCGAGACCCGACACGATCAACGTCACGCCACCGAGGACCCGCGCCCAGGTGAGGACGGTGGGACGCTGCGGCAGCCCGATGACGGTGCGCGGACCTTCCGAATCGAATTCGCGCCACACCAGAGCCGCGCCGACCGCCACCACGATGATCGGCGCGATCACCGAACCGACCCGGCCACTGAACAACCACGACAACGCGGACGCACCGGCAAGGCCGATCGCGATCAGTCCGTACGCTCTCCGCCGCTCGGAGGCACTGGGCTTCTCGGTGTCGGAACCTGCGGCCGTGAAGATCCACAACAGTCCGTAGCCGACGATGCCGGCGCCGGCGAGCGCGGCGAGACACGCGAACGCGACCCGCACCTTCATCACGTCGACGCCCAGCTGATCGGCGATACCACCCGCGACGCCGCCGACGATGCGACCACCGGTCCGGCGTTCGAGCCGCGGCATGGGAATGCCGTCGGGCGGGGCAGGCGCGGTCACGGCGCCCGCGTACTGGGCACCGCCCGCGGACGTGTTCGACACAGGTTGCACATGTTCGATACTGGCACGATCCCCTGGCCACGGCATCAGGGTCCAACCCTGACTTCGGCCCGCGTTCCGGCCCACCTCGACCGGAAAGATCAGGGTAGTTCCCGATGTACGCGCGCCGCGCCGACCGGAACGATGGTCGTATGAGCAATGGGAGCTTCCAAGAGCAGATACAGGATCTGTGGCGGACCCGGCCGGTGCGGTTGCCGGGCCGTGGTCACGTCGCCGGTGTCTGTGCGGGAATCGGCTACCGCTACGGCGTCGATCCCGTACTGATACGAGTCGCCTTCGTCGTGTCCACCATCTTCGGTGGCGCCGGCGTGCTCCTCTACCTGGCGTGCTGGCTCGCCCTCACGAAATCGGGCGACCCGGCCTCCCCCGCGGAGTCGCTGGTGGGACGCGGTCACAGCTCCGACTCGGGCACCAAGACCATCGTCCTTCTCGCCGCACTGGCCATCGCGCTGAGCACCGTCGGCCCCTTCGGTGTCGGCCTCGGCGGCTCCGGCCTGGTCAGCATGGCGTTGATGCTCGGCGGCCTGTGGCTGCTGTATCAGCGGCAGCCGATACCCCCACCGTTGCCCGCCGGCGCCGTTGCCCCGGGTGTCGGGACCGGGTATCCCGGGACGAGTTTCTCGCCCGGTCAGTTCGGCGCCAACCCGTTCGGCCCCGGCACGTACGGTCCGAGTGCCTACGGTCCGGGTGCGTACGGTCCGTACACGAAACTTCCCGACTCCTACACGCCGAGCACGCCGCCGGCCTCCGGCGAGAAGCCGGCCGACGCACCCACGGAGGCACTGAAGCCCGAAGCTGCTGCCGCCCAATCCGATCCGGTGTCGTTCGAGAAGTCCCCACCCCCGGGTCCGCAGGTCGACGCACCCTCGGCCCCGTTCGCGCCGCTCGAACCGCGACCGCCGGCGTGGGACCCGCTCGGGGTCGCCCCGTTCGCATGGGATCTGCCCGAACCGGCCAGGACCACCGCTCCCGCAGTACAACCGGACCGCACCCACTCCCGCCTGACGACGATGGTGATCGGGTTGGCGATCCTCGCGGCCGCGGCGGCGACCGCGTTGTCGGTCGCCACCGGATCCGACTGGTTGAACCCCGGTCGCATCGGCGCCGTTGCGCTCGCCGTCATCGGAGTGGGGTTGCTGATCGGCGGATTTCTGCGCAAGGGCTACGGACTTCTCGTCGTCGCCGGCCCGCTGATCGGTTTCGTGATCCTCGCCTCGATCGTCGGTTCACTCGACCTGAACAGCGAGAACATGGGCGATCGGATCTGGAACCCGGCGACGGCGGCCGCCATCGAGCCCGCCTACTCCGGCGGATTCGGCAGCTTCACGCTCGACCTCCGGAACGTCACTCTCACCGAGGACAAGACGGTCGACGTCAGTGGGCAGTTCGGTGAGGTCGTGGTGCTCCTGCCGCCCGGTATGAACGTCGAGAACCACTGCACCGCGCAGTTCGGCGACGCGCAGTGTCTCCCGGAGGGCCTCGACGGTGGCGTCGACGGCACGGACGGTCACGTCCTGACCCTCAATGCCGATGTCCGATTCGGAAGTGTGGAGGTGCGCCGTGGATGACATCGACGACACTCAGGGCAGCGAACAGACCCGGACGCGGAAGCGCCCGTCGCCACTACTGATCCTCGCAGGATTGGCAGCACTCCTGGTGAGCGGCTGGGCGCTCGCGGGGCCGTTCTCGCTGGAACCGCTCGCGAACGTCGGGTTCCGCTGGCTGTTCGTGGTGATCGCGGTGCTGGTCGGCGTGGTGCTCGTGTTCGCACCCAACCGGCGGAAGTAGAGACGCAACCGCACGTGCGCGGTGAGCGAGTCCTCGGACTCACTCACCGCGCACAGTGCGTCACTCCCACTCGATGGTGCCCGGCGGCTTGCTCGTGATGTCCAGCACGACACGGTTGACGTCGTGCACCTCGTTGGTGATCCGGGTGGAGATCCGCTCGAGAACGTCGTAGGGCAGTCGCGTCCAGTCCGCGGTCATCGCGTCCTCACTGGACACGGGGCGGAGCACGATCGGGTGACCGTAGGTGCGTCCGTCACCCTGCACGCCGACGCTGCGGACGTCGGCGAGCAGCACCACGGGGCACTGCCAGATCTGACCGTCGAGCCCGGCGGCCGTCAGCTCTTCGCGCGCAATGGAATCCGCGTGACGCAGGATGTCGAGCCGCTCCTGCGTGACCTCGCCGATGATGCGGATGCCCAGCCCGGGGCCGGGGAACGGCTGGCGTCCCACGATTTCCTCGGGCAGACCCAACTCGCGTCCCACCGCCCGGACCTCGTCCTTGAACAGCAGGCGGAGCGGCTCCACGAGCGTGAACTGCAGGTCTTCCGGCAGTCCGCCGACGTTGTGGTGGCTCTTGATGTTGGCCGTGCCGGTGCCGCCGCCGGATTCCACGACGTCCGGGTACAGCGTGCCCTGCACGAGGAATTCGACCGTGTCGCCGTGCGCGGCGTTCTCGCCCAGCACGTCGCTGACTGCGCCCTCGAAGCTGCGGATGAACTCGCGGCCGATGATCTTACGTTTGGTCTCCGGGTCGGACACCCCCGCCAGCTCACCGATGAAGGTGTCGGCGGCGTCGACCGTGATCAGCTTGGCGCCGGTCGCGGCAACGAAATCCTGTTCGACCTGGGCACGCTCGCCCGCCCGCATCAGACCGTGATCGACGAACACACACGTCAGGTTGTCGCCGATGGCGCGCTGCACGAGCGCCGCCGCGACAGCGGAGTCGACACCGCCGGAGAGCCCGCAGATCGCCTTGCCGTCGCCGACCTGCTCGCGGACCTGCTCGACGAGGGCGTCGGCGATGTTCGCGGCCGTCCATGCGGGAGGAATGCCGGCGATCTCGTGGAGGAACCGGCTGAGCACCTGCTGGCCGTGCGGCGAGTGCAGCACCTCCGGGTGGTACTGCACACCCGCGAGCTTGCGGGCCCGGTCCTCGAACGCGGCGACGGGTGCGCCCTCGCTCGTGGCC
The DNA here is from genome assembly GCF_030058635.1 of Rhodococcus sp. IEGM 1305. Taxonomy (NCBI): domain Bacteria; kingdom Bacillati; phylum Actinomycetota; class Actinomycetes; order Mycobacteriales; family Nocardiaceae; genus Rhodococcus; species Rhodococcus sp. IEGM 1305. The sequence continues at coordinate 54,334 of NZ_JASHKX010000016.1, read as the reverse complement.
GTCACCTCGAAGCCGGCCGGGGCCTCGGTGACCGCGTCGCCGTGGCTCATCCACACGGGCTGACTGGACGGCAGCCCCTCGTGCAGCAGACCGCCCTGCACCTTCAGGTCGGTGCGGCCATACTCACGGGTGCCGGTGTGTGCCACCGTCCCGCCGAGTGCGCCCGCCATGGCCTGGAATCCGTAGCAGATGCCGAACACCGGAATGTCCAGATCGAACAGTGCCGGATCGAGTTGCGGCGCACCGTCCGCGTAGACGCTCGACGGCCCGCCCGACAGCACCACGGCAAGGGGATTCTTGGCCGCGATCTCCTCGACGGTCGCGGTGTGCGGAACCACCTCGGAATAGACCTTGGCCTCACGCACCCGCCGGGCGATCAGCTGCGCGTACTGCGCGCCGAAGTCGACGACGAGGACCGGTCTCTGTTGCTCGATATCTGCCACCGGGTCAGTCTAATCGGCGCAGCTCTGTGGTCTGCGCGACCCCATGACCCGGCCCTCTCGCGCCCTATGCAACGCCGTGCTTCTGCGCGTCGGGCACCACGGAGCTGTTGCGGATCTCGACGATCGGCAGCACCAGCGCGGCGGGCGCCCCCGCCGGGACGACCGGTGCGACCGGGGCGACCGGGTTCAGGCGCCGGTATCCCTCGCCCTGCGCCGGACGCAGGTCCTCCTCGCCCTTGTTCGGCCACAACGAGGCCGCACGCTCGGCCTGCGCCGAGATCGTCAGCGACGGGTTGACGCCCAGGTTCGCGGACACGGCCGACCCGTCGACCACGCTCAGCGTCGGGTAACCCCACACGCGGTGGTACGGGTCGATGACGCCCTTCGACGGTTCCGACGCGATCGTGCAGCCACCGAGGAAGTGCGCGGTGAGCGGGATGTTGAACACGTCGCCCCAGGTGCCGCCCGCGCGACCGTCGATCTTCTCCGCGATCCGGCGGGTCGCCTCATTGCCTGCCGGGATCCAGCTGGGGTTCGGCTGGCCGTGGCCCTGCTTGCTGGTGACCTTGCGCCGACCGAACAGGCCCTTCTTCGTGTACGTGGTGATGGAGTTGTCGAGGTTCTGCATCACCAGCGCGATGATGGTGCGCTCGCTCCACTTGTACGGGGTGAGGACCTTCAGAGCTTTCGGATCCTTCGCGAGTTCCTTGAGGAACGTCATCCACCGCCGGCCGCCGCCGTCGGTCAGCAGCGTCTGCAGCAGCGCCATCGAGTTCGACCCCTTGCCGTAGCGCACCGGCTCGACGTGGGTGTCGGACGTCGGGTGGAACGACGACGTGATGGCGACGCCCTTCGTGAGCTCGAGCGCGGGGTCCACCTTGTTCTTGGCGGCGCCGAGGATCGACTCCGAATTGGTGCGGGTGAGCACGCCCAGCCGGTCGGAGATCTTGGGCAGCGCGCCCGTCTCCTTCTGGTCGAACAGCAGATGCTGGGTGCCCCATGTGCCCGCGGCCAGGACGACGTTCGCGGCGGTGTATGTCTTGCGGTTCCGGTTCTTCCGCGGCCCGCTGCGCCGGGTGAAGACGTCCCAGGTGCCGTCGGACGCCTCGCGCAGACCGGTGACCGTGGTCATCGGGATGATCTCGGCGCCCGCCTTCTCCGCGAGACCCAGGTAGTTCTTGAGCAGGGTGTTCTTGGCGCCGTGCCGGCATCCGGTCATGCATTCGCCGCACTCGATGCATCCGGTGCGGTCGGGGCCGACGCCGCCGAAGTACGGGTCGGGCACGGTCTTGCCCGCTTCACCGAAGAAGACACCGACCGGGGTCTGGATGAACGTATCGCCCACCCCCATGTCCTCCGCGACCGACTTGATGATCTCGTCGGCGGGGGTCATGTGCGGGTTCTGGACCACGCCCAGCATCTTCCGGGCCTGCTCGTAGTACGGCGTGAGCTCGTCGTGCCAGTCGGTGATGTGCGACCACTGCTTGTCCTGGAAGAAGGAGGCGGGCGGCTTGTAGAGCGTGTTCGCGTAGTTGAGCGAACCGCCACCGACGCCGGCGCCGGCGAGGATGAGGCAGTCGCGCAGCAGGTGGACGCGCTGGATGCCGAAGAAACCGAGGGCGGGCGCCCAGAGGAACTTCTTGAGATCCCAGCTGGTCTTCGCGAAGTCCGCGTCGGCGTAGCGACGGCCCGCCTCGAGGATGCCGACCTTGTAGCCCTTCTCGACCAATCGGAGTGCGGTGACACTGCCACCGAATCCGGATCCGACGATGAGGACGTCGTACTCCGTTGCGCGCTGCTTGCTCATCACTCGACCTCCAACGACACCTGAGTTATTACTCGCCAGTATGCACCCCGCGGCTGTGACAGCTGCCACAAGGGTCACCTAACTGTAACGAGAGGTATCAGGAACGGTCGCGATACCGCATACGCACGTCGCCCAATGCCTCACCAGTGCAGTTGAACTGCACCGATGTGACATTGGGCGACGAGAGAAGCGGCGGCGAACGGACGCCTCAGGCGCGGACGGTCAGGCCGACCTTCTGAAATTCCTTCAGATCCGAGTACCCCGACTTCGCCATCGAGCGGCGCAGCCCGCCGACGAAGTTCAGCGAACCGAACGGGTCGTCGGACGGACCCGTGAGGACGCGGTCGAGCGACGGACGGTCACCGAACGAGACCGGCAGCATCGTGCCGCGCGGAACCGAGGGATGCGCCGCGGCCGACGGCCAATACCAGCCGCCGCCGGGAGCCTCCGCCGCGACGGCCAGCGGTGCGCCCAGGACTGCGGCGTCCGCGCCACAGGCGATCGCCTTGGCGAGGTCGCCCGAGGAGGTGATGTCGCCGTCCGCGATAACGTGGACGTAGCGTCCACCCGTCTCGTCGAGGTAGTCACGGCGAGCAGCAGCGGCGTCCGCGATGGCCGTGGCCATCGGGAGACCGATGCCCAGCACCTCACCGGTGGTCGTGGCGCCCTCGGTGGAGCCGTATCCGACGATCACACCGGCCGCGCCCGTACGCATCAGGTGCAGCGCGGTGCGGTGATCGCTCACCCCACCGGCCACGACGGGGACGTCGAGCTCGGAGATGAACGTCTTGAGGTTCAGCGGCTCGCTGTCGCCGTGCGCGACGTGCTCGGCGGAGATGATCGTGCCGTGCACGACCAGCAGGTCGATGCCCGCCTCGAGCAGCTGCGGGGTGAGCGCCCGGGCGTTCTGCGGGCTGACCCGAACCGCGGTCGTGACACCTGCGTCGCGGACCTGGGCCACGGCAGCAGCCAGAAGCCCCGGCTGCAACGGCGCGGCGTGCAGTTCCTGCAGCTTCTTGATCGGCGCCTCGACGTCGACGTCCGACTCGGCCAGCGCAACGAGTTCGGCGAGCTTCGCCTCGACGTCCGCATGCCGGCCCCACAGACCCTCACCGTTGATGACCCCGAGGCCACCACGCTTGCCGAGTTCGATCGCGAACGACGGCGACACGAGCGCGTCGGTCGGATGCGCCAGCACAGGAATGTCGAACCGGTATGCGTCGAGCTGCCAGGACGTCGACACCTCCTTGGAGGAGCGGGTCCGGCGGGAGGGGACGATGTCGATGTCGTCCAGCTCATAGGTTCGTCGGGCTGTTCGGCCCATGCCGATCTCAACGAGGTCGCGCACGCGCGCCCCTTTCTCGTGAATCGTGACTGGTTGCTAGCGAGCGGTGTAGTTGGGAGCTTCGACCGTCATCGTGATGTCGTGCGGGTGGCTCTCCTTCAGACCCGCAGCTGTGATCTGCACGAACTGCGCGTTCTGCAGTTCCTCGATCGACGACGCTCCCGTGTAGCCCATGGCGGCCCGCAGACCGCCCGTGAGCTGATGGGTGACCTGGGACAGCGGACCGCGGAACGCGACCCGGCCCTCGATGCCCTCCGGAACCAGCTTGTCCTCGGACAGCACGTCGTCCTGGAAGTAGCGGTCCTTGGAATACGACTTCGCGGCGCCACGGCTCTGCATCGCGCCGAGGGAACCCATGCCGCGGTAGCTCTTGTACTGCTTGCCGTTCACGAGGATCAGCTCGCCCGGCGACTCCGCGGTGCCCGCGAGCAGCGAACCGAGCATGGCCGTCGACGCGCCTGCCGCCAGGGCCTTCGCGATGTCGCCGGAGAACTGCAGTCCACCGTCGGCGATCACCGGCACACCGTGCGGCTTGGCTGCGGCGACCGCTTCGAGGATCGCAGTGATCTGCGGGGCGCCGACACCGGCGATGACGCGGGTGGTGCAGATGGAGCCGGGGCCGACACCGACCTTGACCGCGTCCACACCTGCCTCGATGAGAGCGGCCGCACCGCCGCGGGTGGCGACGTTGCCGCCGATGATCTGCACGCGCTCGTCAACCTCGGCCTTGAGCTTCGAGATCATGTCCAGCACGCCGGCCGAATGACCGTGGGCGCTGTCGACGACGAGCACGTCCACTCCGGCGTCGGTGAGAGCCATTGCGCGGCTCCACGCCTCGTCACCCACACCCACGGCGGCACCGACGAGGAGCCGGCCGTCGCGGTCCTTGGTGGCGTCCGGGTGCTGCTCGGTCTTCACGAAGTCCTTGACCGTGATGAGGCCGGTGAGCTTGCCCTGACCGTCCACGATCGGCAGCTTCTCGATCTTGTGGCGGCGGAGCAGACCCAGCGCCACCTCCGCGGTGACACCCTCCTGCGCGGTGATCAGCGGGGCCTTCGTCATGACCTCGGACACGGCGCGGTTCTGGTCGACCTCGAAGCGCATGTCGCGGTTGGTGATGATGCCGACGAGCTGCCCCGCCTCGTCGGTGACCGGAAGTCCGGAGATCCGGAAGCGGGCGCACTTGGCGTCGACCTCGGCGAGAGTGTCGGACGGCTTGCAGGTGACCGGGTCGGTGACCATTCCCGCCTCGGACCGCTTGACCGTCTCCACCTGCCCGGCCTGGGCCTCCACCGACAGGTTGCGGTGCAGGACGCCCATGCCACCGGCGCGGGCCATGGCGATGGCCATCCGCGCCTCGGTGACGGTGTCCATCGCGGAGCTGACGAGCGGCACTCGCAGCCGGATGTCCCTGGTCAGCTGGCTGGACGTGTCGACCTGGCCGGGGATGACATTCGACGCCGCCGGCAAGAGCAGGACGTCGTCGTACGTGAGACCCAGCATCGCGACCTTGTTCGGGTCGTCACCGCCGGTGTGTACATGCCCTGCTGAACTTGTCATGCGGTTCGGGCCCTCCATGGAACATAGGTGCGGCGCCGGTGGCGCCGTCTGTGGACATTCAGATCTTCGATCTGGTGGAAACTTTCGGGAACACGGATACAAGAAAAAGGCCGGAGCGACGATCGATATTCCCAGCTCCACAAACCATGATATCGGCTCGACGCGATCACCACGGAGCCCACCCACGCTGGGCGTACGCCGAACGGCTGGCGCAGACCGGGCTGACCTGCGTACCGTGGTGCTGTGCGCGATCAACTGCCTCCAGGTCTGCCCCCGGACCCCTTCGCCGGCGACCCCGCCGACCCGTCCGCAGCTCTCGACGCGATCGAACCGGGCCAACCACTCGACCCCCACGAGCGTCTCGCCGTGGAGGAAGATCTGGCCGACCTCGCCGTGTACGAGGCGCTGCTGGCACATCGCGGGATCCGCGGTCTCGTCGTCTGCTGCGAAGACTGCCAGCAAGATCACTACCACGATTGGGACATGCTTCGTGCCAACCTCCTCCAGCTTCTGGTCGACGGCACCGTGCGCCCGCACGAGCCCGCCTACGACCCGACACCCGAGGCATACGTCACCTGGGACTACTGCCGCGGCTACGCGGACGCCTCGATGAACGACGCTCTGCACGGAGACGGTTTCGACGCCTGATCCGGCACAACCCGATACAGACCACTGTGGCCCGACACGCGAAGTGTCGGGCCACAGTGGTCTGTGCGGGAGGGCCGCCGAACCGCTAGCTGGTGGGCGGTAGCACCGGGACCGGGGTCGTGGTGGTGGGCAGCGGCACCGTCGAGGGCTCCTGCGGCGGCTGCTGGGTGGACGGCTCCGTCGCCGGAGTGTCCGAGGGCAGCGTCGGAACCAACATGATCGTGGGATCCGGGCTCATGGGCGGCACCGTTTCGGGCGGAGGCGGCGGCAGCGTGGGCAGCTGTGGCAGCGGGATGGGCGGCAGTCCCGGAATCTGCAGATCCGTCGGCAGGGTTCCCGGCAACTGCTCGATTCCCGGCAGTGTCGTCGAACCGGGTGTGCCCGGCACGGTGGCCGGCAACTCGGTGGCCTGCGTCGGCGCATCCGTCGTGGTGGTACCGGGCGTCGTCGTCGCAGGCGGCGTGGTGGGAGCGATCTTCTCGACCTCCGCGGCGAGCTTCGCCCGCCACACGTCGAGTTCGTTGCGCATGTCGGCGTCGCGTACCCCGCCGGAACGGTCGGCGGCGCCCTCGAGCAGGTTCTTCGCCGCCTCCGCGTCGCCCGAGGCGATCAGCCGCTCGGCCTCCTGCAGCTGCGACGTGGTGTCGATCTGTGCGACGGTCGAATCGGCCTGCTGGCTGAACACGACCGACTTGACGCTCCACAGCGGATCGCCGGGTGCGGCGTTGTACGAGAAGATGGTCGCGCCACCCATGACGACCGCGATCGCGGCGGCAGCGCCTGCGATGGGTCGCAACAAGCGGAGCTTGCTGCGGGCAGCGCTGCGTGCGGAACGGGCGTCCGAGGCGTCGATCGCCGCGATCACGTCGTCCAGCAGCGGCCCGGTCGGCATCGGCGTCGCCACGATGTCGGCGCGCCAATTGGTCAGCAGAAGCGCGAGCTCGTACTGCTCCGGCGAATCCGTTGCGACGGGACCGCCGCCGGCGATCGCGTCGATCAAAGCGTCGTCGCGGCGCACTGCCGCGACGTCCACCGGTGCGTCGTCTCCTGGGAGATCGGCATCGGGATTGCCGTTGCGCTTGATGCCCCTAGCCAAACCTCTCACCTGCCCTCGTCACTTCTTTTTTCAGTTTCGCGATGGCTCGGTGTTGAGCCACGCGGACAGCTCCCGCAGTACTACCCACGGCCGCGGCCGTCTCCTCGGCTGACATACCGACCACGAGGCGGAGGATCAAGATCTCCCGGTGCTTCTCCGGCAGCGTGCTCAGCAGTTCGTTCATCTGCCTGCTTGCTTCCGAGTCCAGCGCCCTCTGTTCGGGTCCGTCATCGTTGGCTACGACATCCGGTACTTCGGCGACGGGCTCCGACTTGTTACGGGCGGAGTTCCGATGCGCGTCGGCGACCTTGTGCGCGGCGATCCCGTAGACGAATGCCATGAACGGCCGGCCTTGATCCTCGTAACGAGGCAAGGCCGTCATCACGGCGAGGCACACTTCTTGTGCCACGTCGTCCGCGGAGAGTTGTCCCCTCTCCGCAGCACCGACCCTGGCTCTGCAGTAACGCACAACCAAGGGCCGAATGTTTTCCAGGACCAGAGCTAAAGCGGCCCGGTCACCCTGCGTTGCAGCGGCGACTGCGGAGTCCAACTCCTCGCTCGTATTAGTCATCGTTGCTGAATATCCTGGCGTTACAGTGGCACCTCCCCCGATGGGTGTGCTCCCGCTCTCAGCGGAACACTCCAAGAGTAACGGTGCGGACCGAACGGTATTCGCCCGGATTCGCAGCGATTCGCGCGCAACCGGGCCGCACGGGGCTCGACCAGCGGAGTCAGATTCGGAAGCGCCCACCTCGCGCCCTGATGACGGCTTCGCACTCCGTACGCACGGCCTCCGCAGGTGAGTCGGATGTCACACCACTCAGCAACATCGCAGCTGCCCACTTCAGAGGTATCAAGCCGTACCGATCGCACCGGTCGAGCACATCCGCGGCAAGCCGCGCCGCCGGACCCGAATCGGGCTCCCCCGTCATGGACGCGCTCCGCAGCAGATCCGATTTGACGCGGTGTCGCGCAGATCCGGCGGCCTCCGAAATTTCCGCAGCGGTCTCGGCGTGGCGGCGCGCCGAGGCGAAGTCTCCGCCCGCGAGAAACAACTCCGCACTCACCCAGTGCCTGCGGACGCGCTGGCGCCACAGCTCGTCGGGAGCACGCTCGTCCAGATGCTCGGAGCACCTGCCGAGAAGCCGCCGGCCCAGTGCCAGCCGGCCGCACCCCAGCGCGTCGGCGGCCAGCCCCGTCAGCGCGTCGCACCGCGCTTCGCGAACCAGGACGCCGTCCTCGTCGCCCGGACGCGTCCCGACGGCGGCGAGAGCCCGGCCGTCGAACCCGGACGCCACACCGTGCCAGCCGAGCTGCCTCAGCAACGACGCCTGCGTGCTCCAGGCGAGCGAGACGACCGCAGGCTCGGCCACCCCGCCCCGCGTCAGTGCGTCCAGCTCTGCGCGGGATCGGGCGTAGTGCCCCCGGGCACCCCACGCCACCGCTCGCATCCAGCGCTCGACGGGAACGTCGGACGCCGGCAGCGGGCACGCGCCCGGGTCGGCGCCGAAAGCCGCGCGGATCAACGAATTCGTGGCGTCGGAACGGAGACTGGAGTCGGGCACGCCGAGATCATCGCATCGTCCGGCCGCCCCGCGGTCAGGTGACCGCGGTGACGGCGTCCACGGCCTCGTCCAGCGTGCCCAGCACCGCGATCGATCGGGGCAGCGACTGCGTCCGGCATCCAGGGCCGCCCGCGAGCATCGTCAACCCGGTGCGCCTGCGGCGGATCGCCCGCAGGAGAGGCGGGAGGTCGCATCCGGCGGCGGGAAACCACAGGACGATCGCGTCCGGCTCGGCGTTGGTCACGGCAGCGAGAAGCGCCGACCGGCACAGGGGCAGCGCGATCCGCGTGTCCACCGCGGCCGTGGCCAGGGCGGCGCCCAGGGCCCGGAATTCGAGGCTGTACGGGTCAGCGGGAACTGAGTCCGATAGATCCGCCGGCACGTGCACGAGCAGGACACGGCCACCACCGCCGATCGGCGCGTCCAGCGTCATCGTGGACAGGATTCCTGCGACGCACTCGGCGAATACGCGGACACTCGCAGCCGCAGCCTCCGAATTCCTGCCCTCGTCCGCCCATTCGAGCACCGGAACGACCAGGGTCGTCCACATGGAGCTGAATCCCCGCTCCGCGACGGCCCGCACGACGATCCGCCGGATTGTCACGACGTCTCGCGCCAGCAACGCACCCGATAAATTCCGGACGGACGCCTCGGCGCCGCCGAGGCCGGAAAAGGATGACAAAAGGTTCGACGGGTCTGTTTCCGTCCCGTTCACCGAGTTGTCACCCAGATTTTTCACACCCGGTCGGTGGTCGCTTTCTGACGAATATGTAGCCATTGCGTTAATCGCATATCTCGCGGCCTCCGCGGAGTTTGCACCACCGTCCAGAGCGTGTTGCATGCATTCGAGCCGGGCGACGTCGCGCGGCGTGTATCGCCGGTGACTTCCCTGCGCGTGCACGGAGGGTCCGATGCCGTATCTGCGGTCCCAGGTGCGGAGCGTCGACGGAGCGACCCCGAGCTTTCTGGCCAGGGCGGATACCGAGATCGTCGGTCCCTCGTCCGGGGGTCCGGAAGGGGGCTGGGTGTGAGGCTCCGCGGGCTGGGGCACCCGCACATCGTCGCCCGTGACCGGGGGTCTTTCAACCCGAAACGGAATCACGGAACCGCGGGAAAGTAAATATTTTCCAGGTTAACTTTCAGCTCGTGGGATATGTAAATCGCCACTGTGAACAACTATTGACGCGATTTCACAACCGACTCTACGGTTAGCGACGTGAATGATTAGTGGCTTGAACGTACCTACGAGCCCACGGTCCGCTCGTCGCCCGAGGCGAGCTTGCAGCTAAGGAGTCCACATGCCTGCACCCAACCACCTGCCCGGCCCGAACGCCGATATCTGGGATTGGCAGATGCACGGACTGTGCCGCGGGGTCGACTCCTCGATGTTCTTCCATCCCGACGGAGAGCGTGGCCGGGCGCGCGCGCAGCGGGAGACCCGCGCGAAGGAGATGTGCAGACGCTGCCCGGTCCTCGCCCAGTGCCGCAATCACGCGCTGAGCGTGTCCGAGCCGTACGGGATCTGGGGCGGAATGTCCGAAACGGAACGCGAGATGCACGCCCGGCACAGACGCGGCCGGATAGCCGTCTGACCGCTTCACCACACTCACCGGGGAACCCTCGTCGCCGCGCGGGGGTTCCCCGCGTCACATCGACACCCTCGACACCCATCCACCGCGACGCGGTCTCCGAATGCCTACCGGCTGGAGGAGATGAGTGGATGTGCACGCTACCGTGGTTCTCGATGAAGCGAGACGACCTCCGGTGACGAACCCCGAGGGCAACACTCCAGCGGCCGACGTGTGCTCGGCGGACGCAGCCGGGGCACACCGGGCCCGAACCACCGAATCCACCGAGCTCCACGACACCATGGCCCGCGTCGCGAACGGGGACGCCGACGCGTTCGCCGAACTCTACGACCGGACGAGCGCCCGGGTACACGGCATGGTTCTGCGGGTCCTGCGCGACCCCGGGTACGCGGAGGAGACGACACAGGAGGTCTTCCTCCAGGCGTGGCGCACCGCATCGAACTTCGATCCGGCCCGCGGCTCCGTACTGTCCTGGCTGATGACGCTCGCGCACCGCCGGGCGGTCGACCGCGTGCGGTCGGAGCAGGCGGGCACCGACCGCGAGACGCTCTACGAGACCACCAACATCGCCGGGCCGTTCGACCACGTCACCGAGGAGGTGACCCGCCGGCTCGAGCATCAATCGGTGCTCGCCTGCCTGGACTCGCTCACGGACACGCAGCGTGAGTCCGTCGCGATGGCGTACTACGACGGCCGCACCTACCGGGAGGTCGCCTCCCAGCTGGGGGTCGCCCTGTCCACGGTGAAGACGCGCATCCGTGACGGACTGACGCGTCTTCGCGGGTGCCTGGGGGGTCTGTGACATGAACGACGAACTCGTGGGCATGGCCTACCCGTACGCACTCGATGCACTGGACGACAGTGAGCGCCGCGAACTCGACACCGATCTCGCAACCACCGACGAGGACACCCGCTCCACGTTCACCGACGAGGTCCGGCGGATCCGCGAAGCGTTCGCGGTGGTGAGTGCAGTGGGAGCCGTCGACCCCCCGCCCCGGGTGCGGACGCGAGTCCTCGACGAGGTCAGGCAATCCGCGTCCGGGCCGACATCGCTCACCGAACGCCGCACCCGCCGGCGCCGCTGGCAGGTCGCCGTCGCCGCCGCCGCCGCCGTCGGGGTGCTCGCCGGCGGAACGGTGATCGTCCGGCAGCTCACGGAAGGTCCGGCGCCGACCGTGGCGGAGCAGGTTCTCGACGCCTCCGACGTGCACTCGTCGACGAGTGCGATCGCGGCCGGCGGGTCCGCGACCGCCAACTACTCGAAGTCGCAGGACGCGGTGGTGTTCGTGCTGGACGGTGTCGCCCCGCCCAGCGCCGACACCGTGTACCAGCTGTGGCTGATGCCGGCGTCCGGGGACGCGCCCGTGCCCGCGGGAACCCTCTCTCCCGGAGAGGTGCAGCCGACCACGACGATCGTCCTCGACGACGTGGGGTCGATGTCGAAGCTGGCCGTCACCGTCGAACCGCCCGGAGGATCACCCCAGCCGACGTCGGAACCGTTCGCGGTGCTGCAACTGAGCTGAGCCGGCGCCTGCCGGCAGAAGAAACCCCCGCGCGGTGATCCGCACGGGGGTTTCTTCGCTCGAACGATCGGAGCCGATCGGTCGCGACGGCAGAGCCTAGTGGCTGTGCCCGTGACCGGTCTGCTGCTCGTCCTCTTCCGCCGGCTTCTCGACCACGGCGCTCTCCGTGGTGAGGATCATCCGCGCGACCGAAGCCGCGTTGACGACCGCGGAGCGGGTGACCTTCACGGGGTCGACGACACCGTCGGCGAGCAGGTCGCCGTAGGTCAGGGTCGCGGCGTTGAAACCGTGGCCCTTGGGCTGCTCGGCAACCTTGCTGGTGACGACGGAACCGTCGAGACCGGCATTGCTGGCGATCCAGTACAGCGGCGCCTGCAGTGCTTCGCGCACGACCTTGACGCCCGTGGCCTCGTCACCGGTCAGACCGAGGTTGTCGGCCAGCTCGGTGCTCGCCTGGACGAGGGCGGAACCGCCACCGGGGACGATGCCCTCGGCGACAGCAGCCTTCGCGGCGTTGACGGCGTCCTCGACGCGGAACTTGCGCTCCTTGAGGTCCGTCTCCGTGGCCGCGCCGACCTTGATGACGGCGACGCCACCGGCCAGCTTCGCCAGACGCTCTTCGAGCTTCTCGCGATCCCAGTCGGAGTCGGTGTTCTCGATCTCGCGGCGCAGCTGCGCGACGCGACCCTTGATGTCGTCGTCGGTTCCGGCGCCGTCGACGATCGTGGTCTCGTCCTTGCTGACCACGACGCGGCGTGCGCTGCCGAGCAGGTCCAGCCCGGCGTCCTTCAGCGTGAGGCCGACGTCGGAGTTGATGACCGTGCCACCGGTGACGACGGCGAGGTCGTCGAGGAACGCCTTCCGGCGGTCACCGAAGAACGGCGCCTTGACGGCGACGGCCTTGATGGTCTTCCGGATGGAGTTGACCACGAGCGTCGAGAGCACCTCGCCCTCGACGTCCTCCGCGATGATGAGGAGGGGCTTGCCGCTCTCGGCAACCTTCTCCAGCAGCGGCAGGAAATCGGGCAGGGACGTGATCTTCTCGCGGTACAGCAGCACGAGAGCGTCCTCGTACACGGCCTTCTGTGCATCGAGGTCCGTGACGAAGTACGGCGACAGGTATCCCTTGTCGAACTGGACACCCTCGGTGATCACGAGCTCGGTCGCCAGGGTCGAGGATTCCTCGACCGTCACGACGCCGTCGGTGCCGACGCGGGTGAGCGCCTCGCCGACCATTTCGCCGATCTCCTCGTCACGCGAGGACACGGTCGCGACCTGGGCGATGGACGTCTTGCCCTCGACCGGCTTCGCGGCGGCGAGGAGTGCCTCGACGACCTTGTCGGCCGCGGCGTTGATCCCGATGCCGAGCGCCATCGGGTTCGCACCCGCGGCGATGTTCTTCAGACCGCCCCGCACGATGGCCTGAGCCAGCACGGTCGCGGTGGTGGTTCCGTCGCCTGCGACGTCGTTGGTCTTGGTGGCGACGCTCTTGACGAGCTGCGCGCCGAGGTTCTCGAACGGGTCCTCGAGCTCGATTTCCCGGGCGATGCTGACGCCGTCGTTGGTGACGGTCGGGCCGCCGAAGGCCTTCGCCAGCACTACGTGGCGGCCACGCGGACCCAAGGTCACCTTGACCGCGTCGGCAAGCTTGTCGACTCCACGCTCGAGAGACCGGCGTGCGACCTCGTTGAACTCAATCTGCTTGGACATGTGTTCTGTCTTCTCCTGGATCTCAGGGTTACGCGCGTGAACGCACTCCGCCCCGGGATCCTGTGGGGACTCCGGGGCGGATCACGTATGGCTTACTTGGAGACGACAGCCAGCACGTCGCGTGCCGACAGGATCAGGTACTCCTGGCCGGCGTACTTGATCTCGGTTCCGCCGTACTTGGAGTAGATGACCGTGTCACCCTCCTTGACGTCGACCGGGATGCGGTTGCCCTGCTCGTTGACGCGGCCTTCGCCGACTGCGACGACGGTGCCCTCCTGGGGCTTCTCCTTGGCCGTGTCGGGAATGACCAGGCCGGAGGCAGTCGTCGTCTCAGCCTCGTTGGCCTGGACGAGGATCTTGTCCTCGAGCGGCTTGATGTTGACGCTCGCCACGATGAGCCCTCCACTTTGGGGTATGCGGGTCCGGAGACTTCTCCGGACTCCTGTTTGAGTGTTCCGTTTACGGCACTTCACACAGCCCCGTCGTCGCGGGTGCCGGAGCTCGATCGGCGCCACTTGGCACTCTATACGTGAGAGTGCCAACGCTCAAGGAGAAGGGGGTGGTAAACCGCGCCGACCGAATGTCGGCCTGTCTCACGGGTCGTCACCTAAGGTTCGTCTGGTGTCTGACATCAATCGGCGAAAATTCCTGACATTTGCCGGACTCGGGGCGATCGGGACAGTGGGATTCGGAGCACGCCCGTGGGGGTTGCAGTACGCGGGCGCGGCGCCTCTTCCCACGTCCGGGGCCGGCACCACCCTCGAAGCGGTGGCCGTCCCCCTCGGCAGCTCCGGCTACCGCAGGCTCGGCGCGGGACCGGGGTGGCCGACGATCGTCCGCACCGAACTCGCCGAGGCGCGCAGCGGGCGCGAGGACCGGCGCACCGCCCTCGCCTCCCTCGTCCAGCTCACGGACGTCCACCTGGTCGACGCCCAGTCCCCGATGCGTTTCGAATACGTCCACCCCTTCACCGGTTCCGCGTTCCGCCCGCACGAGACACTCACCGCACAGGGCCTCGTCGCCCTGGTCGCACGCGTCAACGCGCTCGCGTCCGGCCCGCACACCCAGCGCCCGTTCGACGCGGTCGTGAGTACCGGCGACAACACCGACAACAAGGAGTTCGCCGAACTCGGCTGGTTCCTCACCGCACTCAACGGCGGCACCATCGTCCCCAACACGGGCGCACCCGACCGCTACGAAGGCGTGCAGAACTCGGGTGCGGAACTGTACTGGAACCCGGAGTCCTCCCTCCAGGACATGTACAAGAAGGCCGGGTTCCCCGAGATACCCGGCCTGCTCGGCGCGGCGATCGCCCCCGTCACGAGCCCCGGCCTGCGCACCCCCTGGTACTGCGTCTTCGGCAATCACGACGACTCGGTGCAGGGCACCGTCCCGAGCGGCATCCCACCGCTCGAAGCGATGTACACCGGTTCTCTGAAGTTCGAGGTCCCGGGATCGCCGGAAGAGGCGAAGGCGGTCGACATCGCGACCAGGTTCGATCCCGGCGCCATTCCCGCCGCCCTGTCCGCGATCACGACCCCAGCGCGGGTCGTCACACCCGACCCCGCACGCGCCCCGTTCACTCCCCGCCAGTTCATCGCCGCCCACCTGGACCCGGCCAACACCGGCCCCGGACCGGTCGGCCACGGTTTCGCACCGGACGCCGGCGAGACCGGGATCGGCTACTACTCGTTCGAGATCGCACCCGGCGTGGTCGGCATCAGCATGGATTCCACCAACCGGGCGGGGTTCGTCGACGGCTCGCTCGGTGCGGCGCAGTTCCGGTGGATCGAGGACACTCTGGTGGCCGGCAGCAGCCGGTACTTCGACACGGCCGGCAATCCGGTGACGCAGGCACGCAGCGACACCTGGTTCGTCCTGTTCAGCCACCACACCAGCGGCAGCATGGACAACGTCGTCCCCGACCCCTCCGCCCCGGCGGAACCCCGGATCCGGGGTTCGCGACTGGTGGATCTGCTGCACCGATTCCCGAACGTCCTCGCCTGGGTCAACGGACACACCCACGAGAACCGGATCACACCGTGGCCCGGATCGACTCCGGAACAATCGTTCTGGGAGATCAACACGGCCTCGCACATCGACTTCCCCCAGCACGGACGGATCGTCGAGGTGGTCGACAACGTCGACGGAACCGTGTCGCTGCTCACGACGCTGTTCGAGGCCGACAGCCCCTACTCCGTCGACCACACCGATCTCTCACCGCTCGGGTTGGCGTCGCTGTACCGGGAATTGTCGTTCAACGACATTCACGCCGACCCCGACCTGCTCGGCGGGACACCCGACCGGAACGTCGAACTGGTACTGGCGTCGGGTCGCTAGGTCCGGCGCCTGCGGGCCCAGTCGACGGCCGCGACGACCGCGCGGATGCCGACGCCGAGAAGGATCAGGTTTCCGATGATCTGCACACTCACGACGGCTCGCGACGGATCGGTCGTCGCGGCGATGTCGCCGAACCCGACGGTCGAGAAGACGGTGAGCGAGAAGTACAACGCACCCATGCGTGTGAGGGGTTCGGAGAAGTAACCCGGATCGCTTTCGGACATCAGGCAATATCCTGCCGAGAATCCGAGCAGGTACAGCGGCAGGATCAGGGCCAGTGCCTCGATCGCCTGGAGCGCCGGTACGTCGGACCGGACGATCCGGCGGATCTGCCAGACCGCGACCGCCGCGACCGCGAGCAAACCGCCGGCCAGGAAGAACACACCCGACATGTCCCCGAACGAGGTCCACGGCAGGGCGAAGTAGACCACGAGGCACAGGACGACAGTGACCAATGGGCGCAGAAGTGCACGCAGCAGAAGCCGTCGGCGCTCGCGTCTCGTGAGGTTGCGAAAATCGCTGGCGCGTCGCATGAGATTCCTTTGGACAACTGTGCAGGTGAGACCGGATATCGAGCGCCATCCTCGTCTTCTGCGGCCGAAAGTCGGGAGCGAAATCCGTTTGTTTTCTGTAACGTTCAGATAACAGTCGCCGATTCAACGGGCAGGGATTCCCCGCTGAACAGGGCGTTCCGACAGAGATGGCAGGTCACGCGTCGAAAACGTGAGGGGGTGTGTGATGGGGATGTCCTTGGGGATGTCCACCGGTGCGTCCGGTGTGGGTTCCGCCCTCGTCACCACGGCCTCGAACGGTTCGCAGAACGTCGAGTTCCGTTACCTGTCCGCCGATCAGGCGCACACCGACCTCGGTGACCTGGTCCGCTCGTCGATCTCGCTGATGACCACCCAGGTCCCTGCCGACCCCACCACTCCCGACGCGTTCGCCGTCGCGTACCGCACGGCGGAACAGGCGCATTCGATCCGCAGCGCCGTCAGCAGGCAGCGGCACCGCGTGCATCTCGTGCCCGAGACCGCCGCCACGCTCACCTACCTGCGGCACACCGGCGAGGTCGCCCAGCATGCCACGGTCGCGATCGTCGACTTCGGCGAGTCCGGACTGTCCGTCGCCGTCGTCGATCAGGTCGACGGCACCGTTCTGCACACCGACCGCACGAGCCGCGTGAGCGGCACCGGAATCGACGACCTCGTCTTCCACCACGTCGTCGGCAGCCTCTCGACCCCGCATCCCCTGCGGCACCTGGACCGCGACCTGCTCTCGGCGCGGTGCCGCGTCGCCAAAGAGCAGTTGTCCTCGGAGCCGAACGCACACGTCGACATCGACCTGCAGGGCATCCGCCCGATCGAGATCAGCCGCACCAGGTTCGACGAGATCGCCGCACCCACTGTCCGGGTCGCGGTGGAGTTCATCCGCGCCACCGTCGCCGACTCCCCACGTCAACCGGACGCCTTTGCCCTCGTCGGTGGTGGCGCGAACATTCCCGCGATCACTTCCGCCGTCGCCGACGCGTTCGCCGCACGGGTTGTCGTGATGCCCGAACCCGACACGGCGACCGCGAAAGGTGCGGCGTTGCTCGCCGTCTCCTCGGCCATCCGCGACTACCCGGCCACCGAGTCGAACCGCCCCGGTTCGGCTGCCAAGGTGTCGGGGGCACTCGTCGGCGCCCTCGTGGTCGGAGGTCTCGTTCTCGGTTACGGCGTCAAGGAACTCGCGCCCGCGCCGGATCCCAATGTCTCCCCCGCGGGGACCGACATGTTCCAGACCACCGAGCAGGTCACGACAACGACAACGGACGAACCTCCCGCCACGCGGATTCCGTCGTACGATCCGACGCCGACGTCGGAGTTCTACCCGAATCAGGTTGCGCCGCCCACGTCCGAACCGCAAACGGACCGGACCTCCGAGCAGACGCCCGATTCGACGAGCGAGACCACGACACCGCGCACCACCACCCCGGTGCCGACACCCACGGCGCCGCCGCGTCCGACGCTGCCGGGAACGAACCCGCCGCAGCCCTCGTGGCCGCACATCGAATGGCCCGCGATTCAGCCGCTGTGGCCGCAGGTTCCGGGGGAATCCACGCCGAACGAACCGAGCCCCGTCGCGCCCGCACCCGACGTTCCCGAGGTGGCACCGCCGCCTGCGGAGACGCCCGCCGCTCCCGCGGAACCCAGTACACCCGCGACACCCGAGGGACTCTTCCCGATGGTGCCGGCGCCGGGCACGGTCGCTCCGAGTCCCGATGCGTCGCAACCGAGTGGTGCTCAGCCCGGTGAGGCGCTCACTCCCCCGGCCACGCAGACCGTCACGATTCCGGTCAGCTGAACACCTGACTGGTCGCCACCGACAGTCCGGGGTCGCTGGCCACGGTCAGCAGGGACGGCGCGGCGCCGCCGGCGATCAGATGCGCGCCGAGCGAGGCGATCATCACTCCGTTGTCGGTGCACAGGCGCGGTTTCGGTACCCGCAGGGTCAGTCCGGCGTCGGCGCAACGTTCCTCGGCGAGTGCGCGGATGCGGGAGTTGGCCGTGGCGCCGCCACCGAGAACCAGCGTGTCCACGCCGACGTCGCGGGCTGCCCGCACCGCTTTCATCGTCAGCACGTCCGCCACCGCCTCCTGGAAGCTCGCGGCGATATCCGGCACCGAGCACACCTCCCCTGCCCGCTCCTTGGACTCCACGTACCGTGCGACAGCCGTTTTCAGCCCGGAGAACGAGAAGTCGTGCCGGGCGTCCCGGGGCCCGGTCATACCGCGCGGGAAGGGGATGGCGTTGCGGTCGCCGTCCTGCGCCGCGGCGTCGAGAGCGGGGCCACCGGGGAATCCGAGGCCGAGGAGGCGGGCCACCTTGTCGAAGGCTTCGCCGGCGGCGTCGTCCACGGTGGTGCCGAGTTCGACGATGGGCTTCGCAAGATCCTCGACGTGCAGGAGGTGGGTGTGCCCACCGGACACGAGCAGTGCCACGCATGGCGGCATCGGTCCGTGTTCGAGGGTGTCGACCGAGACGTGACCGCCGAGGTGGTTCACCGCGTAGAACGGGACGTCCCACGCCGCCGCATAGGCTTTCGCGGCCGCGACACCGACGAGCAGGGCGCCGGCCAGACCGGGTCCGATGGTGACGGCGAGAGCGTCCGGCTTGGCGATCCCGGCAGCGGCGAGGGCCCGCCGCATCGTCGGGACGATCGCCTCGAGGTGCGCACGGGACGCGACCTCCGGCACCACCCCGCCGTACCGTGCATGCTCTTCGACGCTGGATGCGACCTCGTCCGCGAGGAGTTCGCACGTTCCGTCACCGTTCCACCGGACGATGCCGACTCCGGTCTCGTCACAAGAGCTTTCGATCCCCATGACGATCATTGCACCGGCTCCTCACCCGATCCGGGGCGACGCATCGTGAAGGCGTCCGCACCGCTCGGTTGGTAGTACTTCTTACGGGTTCCCACGATCTCGAATCCTTCACGTCGGTAGAGGGCGATCGCCGCGTCGTTGTCGGTGCGCACTTCGAGAAACACCGGGCCACCCCGGGTGTCGGCTACTCGGAGGAGCTCGTCGAGGAGAGCGCCGCCGATCCCCCGGCGCTGACACGCCGGATCCGTTCCGATCGTGTGTATCTCGGATTCGGGATGTGAACCGTCACCCAGCAGGGCGATTCCGGCGTACCCGACGACGTGGCCGGTGTCGTCCCGCGCCACGGTGTAGTGCACGTGCGGGGCGGCCAGTTCCGCCCTGAATGCGCGTGCGCTCCAGGGTCCGTCACCGGCGAAGAGGAGTGTCTCGAGCTCCGCGCACCGTTCGGCGTCGGCGGCCGCCATCGGTTCGATGCGGAAAGTCATTTCTTCCGGTCCGCCAGTTCGACCGCGTCCGGGCGCCGCAGGTAGAGCGGTACGAGCGCCGCCGGGGCCGCATCACTGAACAGGGCCTCCGCGGCCACCGCGACCAGTCCTGCGGGCGATGGTGTTTCCACGGGCTCGACAGGGAGATCGAAGAAGTCGACGTGTGACGGCGATCCCGCCACCACCTCGGACGGCATCGGCTCGAGTTCGCGCGGCTTCACCACCGCGGGACCTTCTACCCGCACCCCTGCCGAATAGCGCGCCCAGTACACCTCACGCCGCCGTGCATCCGTGACGACGAGCAGATTCCGGTCGCCGTCCACCTGCGCGGCGATGGCGTCGAGGCTGCACACGCCGTGGGCCGGAATGCCGAGGGCGTCGGCGAACGCGGCGGCCGTGGCCATCCCCACGCGCAGTCCGGTGAACGGCCCGGGTCCGGCGCCGACCACCACTGCGTCGAGGTCCGCGGCGACGTGCCCCGACTCGGTGAGGCATTCGAGGATGTGCGGGGTGAGCACTTCCGCGTGGGCGCGCGGGTTGACCGTCACGCGCACCGCGAGGGTGTGCACCGCCTCCACCGATGCGGAATCGGCCGAAACCCGGACGACTCCGGCGGTCACGGCAGGCGTGGACGTGTCGATGGCGAGAACAAGCACGGTAACTGAGGGTACTCGCACGTCAGAACCGCTCCCGACACCCGACCCCGTCAGGAAATCCACTCCCAGTGGGCAGTGCGGACGTCCGTCTCCGGTTCGCGGCGCAGGCGTACCCGCAGATGACGATCGGCCAGCTGCTCCGCGATGCCCTCGCCCCATTCGACGACGACAACCGCTGCAGTCAGGTCGGTGTCGAGGTCGAGCGCGTCGAGTTCGTCCAGCGCGTGGGGGCCGCTTCCACCCAGTCGGTACGCGTCCACGTGCACCATCCCGACCGGGGTGCCCCCGCCGGGCCGCGTGCCCGCCCGGTGCTCCCGCGCGATCACGAATGTGGGCGAAGTCACCCGCCCCTGCACGCCGAGCCCGGCTCCGATCCCCTTCGTCAGTGCGGTCTTCCCCGCACCGAGGGGTCCGTCGAGGACCACGAGATCCCCGGCGACGAGGCCCCGGGCGAGATCTCGGCCGAACTGCTCGGTGTCCTCCGCCGTCGGCAACACCACGGTCCCGCTCACGGGCAACACTCCCTCTTCAGCCGACATCGGACTGCTCACGCGACTCGTACGTCGCCAGGCCACGATGCAGGACCCGGTCGACGGCGTCCGACACCACGGACGGGAATTCGAGCTGCACCAGATGGCCGGCACCGCGCACCCGTACCAGTTCGGACTCCGGAAGGTCCGCTGCCAGTTTCCGTGAGCTGCCGAACGGGATGATCATGTCGCTGTCGCCGCACACCACGACGGACGGGGTGCGCTCGATCGCCTCGAGTGACGCGGACTCGTCGTGCAATTCGAGTGTGCGCAGAAAGTTCACGATGGTCACCACCGACGTCCGGTCCAGCATGGAGTCGGAGAACTTGTGCAGCCGCGGACTCACGTCCGTGCCGTACGACGCCGCCCGCAGAATCGGGGTGATCAGCACGCGGGCCGCGCCGCGCGCGTGCTGGACGAGTTCGGGTGAGGTCCGGACTGCCATCCGGAAGCCGTCGATGACCGGGTTCTGCAGGTTCCGCGTCAATCCGGTCTCGCTGAGACCGGCGGCGGCCGTGGCCACCAGGCCCACACCGACCACCCGCGACGCCACCAGTTCGGGCCGCTGCCCGGCGAAGGCCAGGACCGTCATTCCGCCCATCGAATGCCCCACGAGCACAACCGGTCCGGTGGGGGCCTTCGCCTCGATCACGGTCGCGAGATCGGCCCCCAGTTGAGCGATGGTGCAGGTCGCCGTGGACGGCACACCCGAATCGCCATGCCCGCGTTGGTCGTAGAACACCATCCGCACGTCGTCGCCCCACCGCTCGGCGAGCTGGCGGCGCTGGAAATGCCACGACGTCATGTCCAGGCAGTAGCCGTGCACGAACACCGCCGTCACCGGCGCGTCCTCGGGACCGACCTCGCGGACCGCGAGCGCGACGCCGTCCTCGGTGACCACGACGCTGCGCCGGTCCCGCGACATCAGCGTGAAGTCCTCGTCACCGTAGATCTCGCGGCCCGGCCGGGTCGCGCTGCGTAGCGCGTTGACACCGGCGACCGAACCGAGCGCCAGCGCGCTCAGCAGGCCGCCGACGAGCCCCAGACGCTTCGACAACCCCATGATCTAGGTGCCCGTCCCGCCGACGTAACTGCGCACCGTCCGGCCGCGTACCCCTGTCACCACCTCGTAGTGAATGGTGTCGAGTTCATCGGCCCACGCTTGCGCGTTGGGCTCGCCGAGGTCTCCGTTGCCGAAGAACACGGCGGTGTCCCCCTCCCGGACTCCGCCGCCGTCCGGTCCGAGATCGACGACCACCTGGTCCATGCAGACGCGTCCGATGCCCGGCCGTCGCTGCGCGCCCAGCTGGACCTCGAAACGGCCGCTGAGCGAGCGCGGCAGCCCGTCGGCGTAGCCGAACGGCAGCAGCGCCACCGTCGTATCCCGTGGGGCCACCCACTGGTGCCCGTAGGACACGCCTTCACCTGCCGCTACCTTCTTCACCAGAGCCACCCTCGATCGCAGTGTCATCGCCGGGCGCAAACCGAACTGACCGAGTTCGGGTACGGGCGACAACCCATATATCGCGATTCCCGGGCGAACCATGTCAAACCGCAGGTCGGGACGGGTCAGGGTGGCCGCGGAATTGGACAGGTGCACCACTTCGGGGACCAGGCCCTGCCGCTTGGCATCCGCGATCGCGCTGACCAGTCGATCGCGCTGGGAATCGATCCAGGCGTGATGCGGCTCGTCGGCGTGGGCGAGATGCGAGAAGATGCCGCGCAGCCGCACCGAGCCCTCGGCCTGTGCGCGCGCCAGATCGACGAGGACCTGCGCCAGCTCGTCGGGTGCCACCCCGTTGCGGTTCAGTCCGGTGTCGACCTTGATCGTGACGATCGCCGTGGTGCCGACGCTCCGGGCGGCAGCGACCACCGCGGCGAGGTGACGGGGCGAGGAGACGCCGAGTTCGACACCGGCCGCGATCGCGGGGGCGAAGTCGGCGTCGACGGTGTGCAGCCAGGCGAGGACGGGGGCGTCGATGCCCGCGCGGCGCAGAGTCAGCGCCTCCGACACCGTCGTCACGCCCAGTTCCGACGCTCCGGCGGCCAGCGCCGCGCGTGCCACGGGTACGGCGCCGTGGTTGTAGCCGTCCGCCTTCACGACGGCCATCATCGCCGCGTCCCGGGCGCTGTCGCGCAGGATGCGGACGTTGTGCGCAATCGCGTCCAGATCGACGACGGCCTCGGCCTGCGGTGCCGGCGCCTCCGAGGGCGCTGCGGGTTCGCGGTGTCCGTGGTCGTCGGCCGGTACTGCTTCAGCAAGCGTCATATGCTCGATCCTGCCATTCACGATGAGGCCGGCATTTCTTCGGGTGACACCCCCGCACGGAGAACTCTGATCGACTCCCGGAGGTGCGCGAGCAGCGTCCCGGCGGAGATCGGTGCTGTTCCGCGGCCTGCGGAGAGGTCCGCGCCACCGCCTCGGGCAGCCAGGTTCGCGGCCAGCGAGTGCGCTCGCGCACCCACCGCCGCGGCCCGGGCCGGGCCGATACCCGCGGCCATGAGTGAGCCGATGATCCCGGCGAGCACGTCCCCGGCCCCCGCGGTGGCGGACCACGACCCGCCCGCCTCGTTGACGTAGATCCGGCCACCGGGTTCCGCGATCACCGTGGCCCGCCCCTTGAGCAGCAGGTGAACGTTCCAGTCGGCAGCGAGAGCGCGTGCCGACGACACCCGGTCCGGACCCGGATCCGTCCCCGTCAGCCGGGCGAACTCCCCGGCGTGGGGGGTCAGTAGTGTCGCTGCGGTCCGAGACCGCACCAGGTCCGGGTCCTCGGCGAGCAGGGTCAGACCGTCCGCGTCGACCAGCACGGGCACGTCGGAGTCGAGCACCGTCCGCAGCGTGCGACGGGCGGCGTCGTCGGTTCCCATGCCCGGCCCGACCACCCACGACTGGACGCGTCCCGCCTTGGCGAGATCGGTGGTCGCGATCACCTCCGGCGAGTGCGCGAGCACTTCGTTCGTGCACGGCCCGGCGTAGCGGACGAGCCCCGACGTGGCCGTGACCGCGGCGCCCGTGCACAGCACACCGGCACCCGGGTAACCGTCGCTGCCCGCGACCACCCCCACCACGCCCTGCGAGTACTTGTCGTCGTCCGCTCCCGGCACCGGCCACGCAGCACCGACGTCGGCGGCGTCGAGGGCGGTGATCCCCGGGTCGCCGAGCGACAGTCCGATGTCCACGAGCTCGACCCGGCCGCAGTGCGCCACACCGAGCGCGTGGACCGGTTTGAGGGCGCCGAATGCGACGGTGACGGCGGCGCGCACGGCGGGGCCGTCGACCGCTCCCGTGTCCGGGTCCACACCGCTCGGCAGGTCGGCCGACACGATCGGAGCCTCGATCCG
This sequence comes from Rhodococcus sp. IEGM 1305, assembly GCF_030058635.1. Lineage (NCBI taxonomy): Bacteria > Bacillati > Actinomycetota > Actinomycetes > Mycobacteriales > Nocardiaceae > Rhodococcus > Rhodococcus sp. IEGM 1305. The sequence goes on along the minus strand of NZ_JASHKX010000016.1, from coordinate 30,328 downwards.
GTCGACCAGCGCGGCAGCATCGGGCCGCAGCGACCCCCTGCCGGAGATTCCGACGATCCCGTCGATCACCAGATCGGGCATGCCCAGCTCGTCGGACGGGGCGGCCACTCGGCCGCCGGCCGCAGTGAACGCCGCCAGCCCCGCCTCGTGCGCCTTCTCCGGTTTCAGCAGGACCGCGGTGGCCGCAACACCACGCCCCCGCAGCATCGACGCCGCCCACAACGCGTCCCCGCCGTTGTCGCCGGACCCCACCAGCACCGTGATCGTTCGACCCGCGACGCCCCCGGTCCGCGCTCGCAGCTCCGCCGCCACCACCGTGGCGAGCCCATGCGCTGCGCGTCGCATCAGCGCGCCGTCGGGAAGAGACGCCAGCAATGGCGCCTCCGCGGCTCGAACCTCGTCAGCGGTGTAGTAGCCCCGCATGGGAACTCCTCGTCGAGAAGGGTCGGTACCGGGCCAGACTACGCTCGACGTCATGCGTGGACGTGGAAGCTCGTGGATCGCCGGAGTGGCTCTCGCCGCAAGCATTTCGATGGCGGGCGTCGTGTCCGGATGCGGTTCGCCCGACAGCACGGCGCCCGAGGCGCCGACCGGACCCGTCGTGCAGGTCGCGAACATGGCGTATGCGCCCGCGACACTCACCGTCAAGGCGGGCGACACCGTCACCTGGAATTTCGACGACCGGGGTGTCACCCACGACGTGGTGGGTGTCGGCGCCGCGAAAAGTGTGCTGCGAAGCCGTCTGATGCAGACCGGCACGTTCACCTACACGTTCACCGAACCGGGGACCTACGAATACACGTGTTCGCTGCACCCCGAGATGACGGGCACCGTCGTCGTCACCCCGTAGGGCGCAGCCGGCCCGGCCACGCCCCTACGGTGGTTGTTATTCGACGGTGACGGACTTCGCGAGGTTACGCGGCTTGTCGACGTCGTAACCGCGCGTCTGCGCGACCTCCGCCGCGAACACCTGCAACGGCACCGTCGACAGCAGCGGCTGCAGGAGCGTCGGCGCCGCCGGGATCTCGATCAGGTGATCGGCGAACGGGCGCACGGCCTCGTCGCCCTCCTCCGCGATCACCACGGTCCGCGCACCGCGGGCCTGGATCTCCCGGATGTTGCTCAGCAGCTTCGAGTGCAGCACCGCGCGCCCCTTCGGCGACGGCATCACGATGATCACCGGCAACCCGTCCTCGATCAACGCGATCGGCCCGTGCTTGAGCTCGCCGGCCGCGAAGCCCTCGGCGTGCATGTACGCCAGCTCCTTGAGCTTGAGCGCACCCTCGAGCGCCACGGGGTAGCCCACGTGGCGGCCCAGGAACAGCACCGTCGACGACGACGCCAGCTCCCGCGCCAGCGCCCGCACCGGCTCGACCGTCTCGAGTACCCGGCTCACCAGGTCGGGCATCGCCTCGAGATCGGCGTACTCGCGTGCGACCTCGTCCGGGTACTTGGTGCCGCGGGCCTGGGCGAGGGCCAGACCGACCAGGTAGTTCGCCGTGACCTGCGCGAGGAACGCCTTGGTCGACGCGACACCGATCTCCGGACCTGCCCGGGTGTAAAGGACGGCGTCCGCCTCTCGCGGAATCTGGGCGCCGTTCGTGTTGCACACCGCCAGCACCCGCGCCTTCTGGTCCTTGGCGTGGCGCACGGCCTCGAGGGTGTCGGCCGTCTCACCGGACTGCGAGATGGCCACGACCAGCGTCGACCGGTCCAGGACCGGGTCGCGGTAGCGGAACTCGCTGGCGAGCTCGACCTCGACGGGCAGCCGAGTCCAGTGCTCGATCGCGTACTTCGCGAGCAGCCCCGAGTGGTAGGCGCTGCCGCAGGCGACGACGAAGACCTTGTCGACGTCGCGCAGTTCCTGATCCGACAGTCGCTGCTCGTCGAGAACGATCTTCCCGTCCTGGAAATGCCCCAGGAGAGTGTCCGCGACCGCGGCCGGCTGCTCCTCGATCTCCTTGAGCATGAAGTAGTCGTGGCCGCCCTTCTCGGCGGCGGCGAGGTCCCAGTCGATGCGGAACGGACGGCCCTGCGCCTCGGATCCGTCGAAGTTCAGAATCGAGTACCCGTCCGCGGTGATCACCACCACCTGGTCCTGCCCCAGCTCGACCGCATCACGGGTGTGCTCGATGAACGCCGCGACATCGGATCCGAGGAACGTCTCTCCCTCGCCGACACCGATGACGAGGGGCGTCGAGCGACGCGCCGCGACGATGGTGTCCGGGTGGTCCGAATGCGTGAAGACGAGCGTGAACGCGCCCTCGAGCCTGCGCAGCACGCTCAGCGCACTCGCGACGAAGTCACCGGCCGTCTCGCCCGAGGCGTAGGCCCGCGCGACGAGGTGCACCGCGACCTCGGTGTCGGTGTCGCTGGCGAAGTCGACTCCGTCGTGCTCGAGTTCGGCCCGCAGCGGGGCGAAGTTCTCGATGATGCCGTTGTGCACGACGGCAACCGTGTTACCCGCATCACGGTGCGGGTGCGCGTTGCGGTCGGTCGGCCTGCCGTGCGTGGCCCACCGCGTGTGACCGATCCCGGTGCTCCCGGTGAAGTGCTCGGCCCCGACCTCGTCGAGTTCGGCCTCGAGATTCGCGAGACGACCCGCCTTCCGCTCGACCGCCATGCCGCCGTGGCCGTCGAGCACGGCGATACCGGCGGAGTCGTATCCGCGGTATTCCATTCGCCGCAAGGCCTCCACCACAACAGTCAGAGCCTGCCGGTGGCCGACGTATCCCACGATTCCGCACATGGTTCATCAGGGTACTTGGACCGGGCGACGCGGCGAAGTCGGAGTGTGGGCCGCATCGGCTCTCTCGCCGGCCCGCGAATCGGATAACGTTCTCCCCGTGGCGCCGAAACCGAAGACCCTGGCCCGTGAACTGTCCAAGCGAGGACCGCACCGCGTGCTGCGGGGTGACCTCGCACTCGCCGGACAGCCGGGCGTCGTATACACGCCCGAATCAGGCTTCAACCTGCCCGCCGTCGCGTTCGCGCACAGTTGGATGGCAGGTGCCGACCACTACCGGAAGACGCTCGAGCATCTGGCGTCGTGGGGAATCGTCGTGGCCGCTCCCAACAGCGAGCGCGGACCCGTGCCTTCCCACCTGGGCCTCGCCACCGACCTGCGGGCCACCCTCGACATCTGTGTGGGTGTGCGTCTCGGTCCCGGCCAGATCAGCGTGCAGCCCGATCGCGTCGCGTTCGCAGGACACGGGATGGGTGCGGGTGTGGCGGTGCTCGCCGCCGCGCAACGGGACGTATCGGCGGTCGCCGCCTTGTTCCCGGCACCGACCGCGCCGAAGGCCGAGAAGTATGCGTCCAAGATCACAGCGCCGGGGCTCGTCGTCGCCGGTGCCGACATCGACACCATGAACAGCAACGCCAAGGCGCTGGCCGAGGCGTGGGGCGGGGAACACGTCCTGCGCGCCGTCAACGGCGCCAAGGAGTCCGGGCTCACCGAGGGACGCCGCCTCCTGGGTGCACTCGGCATCGGCGGTTCCGAGCGGAAGACCCAGCAGATCACACGCGCGCTGCTCACCGGCTTCCTGCTCTATCACCTCACCGAGGACAAGAAGTACGAGGTGTTCGCGAAGGCGGACGCCGAACTTCCCCACACCACGCTCGTCGATCCGCATGAGGAGCACACCGACGCCGGCTTCGAGGGTGTGCTCCCGCACATCTGAGTTCTCCGGTCACACCAGCCAGCTGCGCGGCCGATAGAACTCGTCGTCGTCGAGTGTTTCCGGTTGCGCAGCCGCGGGTGGTGCCGCTGCAGGCTCGGTCCCGCTGCGGCCGGACCGGTTCGCCGCGGCTTCCTCGTCTCGGGCTCTGCGCTCGTCGATCCGTTCCCGGAACATTTCGAGGTCGGCCCGCATCTGTGCCCGTTGCGCACGCAACTGTGCGGCTCGGTGGCTCACAGCGGCCCGGCCTCGGCCAACTCGGCGCCGCTGTCGAATCCGCCCACGGGACCTGTCGCCAGTTCGGGCGCGGATCGCGGTTCGCCCAGCGGCGGGGCCTCGGCGGGCGTCTCGGGAGCCGGCTGCTGCTGCACTGACATCACCTGTGGTTGCGGGTCGGCTGCGGCGTCTCCGGCCGGCGCAAGGGCCGGTGTGGTCTCGTTGTCCGGCACGGCGTCCACGGCCGGTCGGCCGGGCGCCGGCTGTTCTTCGGATGTCGCATCCGGGGCGGCCTCGGCATCATCGCTGACCTGTGATTCCGGGGTCGGCGAGGCGGGTGCGCAGTCGGCATCTGCAGAGTCTCCTTCGCCCGCATCGGTGTCCGCTGTGATCTGCGGCAGACCATTGGGCCCGATCTCGACTCCGAACCTGGCCGTCCCGCCCTGTCCGTCGTTCAGCTCGAGATGAATTCCCTGACCGTCCGCATCGACGGCGAGGGTCCACGACTGTCCGTCGAGGTTCAGTTCGAGGCTCTTGTCGTGTGGGACGCCGTCGGCCGGCTCGCCGCCGTCCTCCCGCGGATCGGCGTGTCCGTCGCCGAGGTCCTCGGTGTTCCGTTCTTCGTCGTCCCTGTGGGTGAGGGCCGAGACGGTGTCCTCGATCAACGGGCGAAGGATCGAACCGAGATCCGCCAGACCTCCCGCGAGACCTTGACGTACCAGATCACCCGGACCGGGAATGCTCCCGAGGCCCGGGGCGGTAGTCATCGGAGGCACGACGGCCATCGGCGGCACGGCGGCCATCGGCGGCGCAGCGGTCATCGGAGGCGCCGCAGCCATCGGCGGTGGCGCGGTTGTCAGTGGCGCAGCGGCCATCGGTGGCGCGGTTGTCGGTGGTGCGGTTGGCGGTGGTGCGGCGGCCGTCGGAATGGTTGCCGCGTCTCCACCACCGGATCGAGGCGGGACATACGCCGGTCCGTTCGTCGCGGGTGAGGTGGCGGGCGCCGTCGGCGCAGCGGGTGCGGGAGCGGGCGCAGCGGCGGGGACGGTGTCGGCGTCGTGCACCTCGGGCGCCCTCGGCGCGGGTGCCGGATCGGGAGTGTCCTCGGGACGAAAACCGGGCTGCACCTCGATCGACCGCGCCTCGGCGAAGACGGCGTCATAGGCGGCGTGCACCGCTTCGGCGCAGTCTGCACACGCGGCGGTGAACTCCTGCTGCTTCTCCTCGTACACGTGCCGGAAGTTCGCGTCGAGCCAGTCCTTGGTGATTCCGGCGGCCCGCCGCACCACGTCGTCCCTGTCGAGTCGGCGGAGCGCACCGCCGCCCCCGTCCTTGTACAGGCCGTTGACGTGCCGGTAGTCGTCGTCGGCGAGTTCGGGGAACCAGTACGACGCATCTTCCATGCAGTCCTTCGCGGCGGAGTTGTCGCCGTCCTTGCCCTCGGCGTAGATCCGCGCGAGAACGTCGATCTGGGCTGCGCTGTACCCGCCCACTGTCGGCTGATACAGAGACACCACCTTGTACGCCTTGTTCGTCACCGCGGCGCTCAGCGTGAGGTTCGCCTCGAACAGCACCTCGGCGAGATCGTGGAGCCGACCGATGGTGGCGTCCGCCTGGACGTTCTGTCGGTCGGCGGCGTCGATCGCTGCCGCGGCGGCGACTCCGCTCCACCCGGTTCGCACTGCGGCGACGCATCTCTCGTTCTCGTCGAGTTCGGTGCGGGCCGTGTCGAGGCTGCGCCGGAGGGTGTCGACGTCGTGGGCGAGTGTGTGCAGGCGCATCCCCCGTTCCGCGTCGAACCTCGCGTAGTAGTCGGCGAGTTCGCGGGATTCGTACCCCAGTCGTGTCGCGGCGGGGAGGAACAACTCGAAGAATTCGAGGCCCCGCGCGCCGAGATCGAGCATGTCGTCGGGAACGTTGAGGGCATTCGGGCGAAGGTGCTCCCCCAGCGCGATCCGGGATGCGTTCGCGGTCTGGCAGTCGCTGCCCTGCTCCAGCAATGCGGCGTACCGCTGGTCAGCGGAGGGAGTCCGGTCACGCTTGTCGAGCCCGTACTCGTCGAAGTACGGCTGCCAGGATGACTCGTCCTCCTCGCGGGAGGCCGCCCAGGACTGGAGGAGTTGCTCCTTGTAGTCGCGGCTCAGGTTCGGGTCGTCGATCAGCGCTCTCGGATCCGCGGTCACCACTGCACCCCGTTCACGTCGGCGGTGACGTTCGCGTCCGTTCCCGAGTAACGCGCCGCGGCGGCCCGGAACGCGTGCCCGAACGATTCCACGTCCGCGGCCCACTGCCCGAGCGCGACCCCTACGACGCCGAGGGCGTCACGCACCGCGTCACCCTTCGCGGCGTAGTCCCGGCCCGCGTGTATTCCACTGAATTCCAGCCGGGCAGTCTCGGCGGCCTGCTGTCTCAGGACCTCCGCCGACCGCAGCAGTCTCGTACCCGCGTCAGTCACCACCGCGACGTCCACCTCGAGCCCATCGCTCATTGCCCCACCCTCTCTTCGCGACCTACTGCATTAGACGCGACAGCGCACCGATCGGTTCCCCCGGCCGATCGGTGCGTTGTGTCCGCTCACACGGAGGCGACGGTGCCCGCCAGTTCGTCGGCGAGTTTCCGGGCTACTTCGATGTCCGACGCCTCGACCATCACGCGGACGAGTTGTTCGGTTCCCGACGGCCGCAGCAGCACCCGGCCGTTGTCGCCCAGGCTGCGCTCGGCGGCCACGACCGCGTCCAGCACGACCGGGGACGCGGCGACGGCGCGCTTGTCGGCGACCCTCACGTTGACCAGAACCTGCGGGAGCGTCGTCATCGCCGACGCCAGATCTGCGATCGCTTGTCCGGTCTCCGCCATCCGGCCCATCAGACGCAGTCCTGTCAGCACTCCGTCGCCGGTGGTGCCGAAGGCGGGGAACACGACGTGTCCGGACTGTTCGCCGCCCAGGCTGAAGCCACCGGACCGGAGTCCTTCGAGGACGTAGCGATCACCGACGGCAGTGGTGACCAGTGTGATCCCGGCCTCCCGCATCGCGATGTGCAAACCGAGATTGCTCATGACCGTCGCGACGAGGGTGTTGTCCACCAGTTCACCCGCGTCGCGCATGCCGAGGGCGAGCACGGTCATGATGGCGTCGCCGTCGATGAGGGAACCGGCGGCATCGACGGCGAGGCACCGATCCGCATCCCCGTCGTGCGCCAGCCCCAGATCGGCGCTGTGCTCGACGACCGCCTTCTGCAGGCTTTCGAGGTGCGTCGACCCGCAGTTCTCGTTGATGTTGAGTCCGTCGGGTTCGGCGTTGATCGCGACGACGGTGGCGCCTGCGGCCCGGTAGGCGGCGGGAGCGACGCCCGATGCCGCGCCGTGCGCACAGTCCACCACGACGGTCAGCCCGTCGAGGCTGTTCGGGAGTGCGGTGGCCAGGTGCTGCAGATACCGTTCCGCGGCGTCCGGCACCGTGCGAACACGTCCGATCCCCGCACCGGTCGGCGCCCGCCGTGTCGTGGTTCCGGCGGCGACGGACTCGATCCGGTCTTCCACCTCGTCGTCGAGTTTGTGTCCGCCGGCCGCGAAGATCTTGATGCCGTTGTCGGGCATGGGATTGTGCGAGGCGGAGATCATGACACCGAGAGCTGCGTCCAGCTCCGCGGTCAGGTAGGCCACCGCGGGTGTCGGCAGCACCCCGACGTTCAGAACGTCGACACCCGCCGACGTCAGGCCCGCGACGACCGCCGCCTCGAGCATTTCACCGCTGGCTCTCGGGTCACGGCCGACCACAGCCGTCTTGCGTCCCCCCGACCCCGGCGACGCCAGCACCGTCGCGGCGGCGGAGGCCACCTGCAACGCCAACTCGGCGGTCAGCTCGGTATTCGCGAGACCACGAACCCCATCCGTCCCGAACAATCGACCCATAGACCAGACCCCTCGCAATTAGGAAAACCCACTACATCTCGGATAAAGCACGAGAGCAGGCGTCCGGTAACGATGGACGCCTGCTCTCGGGAAGAACAGGTGCCGAAGCCGACCCCGGAGGGCGGCTTCGGCGACACATCAGCGCTTCGAGTACTGAGATGCCTTGCGGGCCTTCTTCAGGCCGTACTTCTTGCGCTCGACGGCGCGGGCGTCACGCGTGAGGAAGCCGGCGCTCTTGAGAGCCGGACGGTCCTCGGGGGTGACCTCGATGAGCGCGCGGGCGATGGCGAGACGCAGTGCGCCGGCCTGTCCGGACGGTCCGCCACCGTGCAGCAGCGCCACGATGTCGAAGGACTCGGCACGCTCGACCGTGACCAGCGGAGCCTTGATCAGCTGCTGGTGCACCTTGTTCGGGAAGTAGTCCTCGATGGTGCGGCCGTTGAGCTTGAAGTCGCCCGAACCGGGGGTCAGACGGACGCGGACAACCGCTTCCTTACGACGACCGACGGTCTGGATGGGGCGATCGATCACGATCGGGGCCTGCGGCGCAGCAGCGGCCTCGATGTCCTCGGCGACCTCGGGCTCCTCGACGGACACGTACTCGTCCGCCGCGACCTCGACAGCCTCGGTGATCTCTTCGGGGTTGGACACGTTCTGCTCCTCCGGCGCCGTCACTGGGCCACCTGCTTGATCTCGAATGGCACCGGCTGCTGCGCGGCGTGGGGGTGGTTCGGGCCCGCGTAGACCTTCAGCTTGCTGCTGATGGCGCGACCCAGCTTGTTCTTGGGGAGCATGCCGACGATGGCCTTCTCCACGAGGCGGTCGGGGTTCTTGTCGAGAACCTCACCGACGGAGCGGGACTTCAGACCACCGGGGTGTCCGGAGTGGTGGTAGAGGAACTTGCCCTCGCGCTTGTTGCCGCTGATGGCAACCTTCTCGGCGTTGATGATGACGACGAAGTCGCCGCCGTCAACGTGCGGTGCAAAGGTGGGCTTGTGCTTGCCGCGCAGCAAGTTGGCTGCCTGGACGGCAAGGCGGCCGAGCACCACGTCAGTGGCGTCGATGACGTGCCACGTGCGGGTCACATCTCCGGCCTTCGGGGTGTACGTAGACACAGAACTTCCTCGTCTTGTTCAATCCGCTGCTGGCCATTGCGTATCGTCGAGCGATTCCCGGCGGCCAGTTGAGACCCGAGAACCGCCAGCCACTGCGACACGAGGACGCAGCGGCGCACGGCACGCCAACGGAGAACAATACCGGTCGGTGAGGCCCAGGGTCAAAACTCACTCGGCGAGCGCATCGGCGAGCTGTTCGACCGCCCACGTCAGCTCGTCCCGTTCGATCACCAGCGGCGGGGCGATGCGGATCGTTCCCTCGTGCGCGTCCTTCGCGAGGACCCTGCGTGCCAGAAGTCTTTCACAGATCGTTCGAGCGGACGGCATACCGCCGGCCAGTTGCACACCGGCCCACAGTCCGCGCCCACGCACCTCCGACACGTGGTCGGGGGGTAGTTGCGACAGCATGCTGTGCAGGTAGGCGCCCAGCTCACGGCTTCGCCGCTGATATTCGCCGGTCTCGAGCAGGTCGACGACCGCGCTTCCGACCGCGCAGGCGAGGGGGTTGCCCCCGAACGTGCTCCCGTGTTGTCCGGGGCCGATCACCGCCATCACCGGCCAGTCGGCGACGACGGCGGAAACCGGCATCAGACCACCCCCGAGCGCCTTGCCCAGGACGTACACGTCGGGGGTCACGTTCTCGTGGTCGCACGCAAACGTGTCGCCGGTCCGCCCGAGCCCGCTTTGGATCTCGTCGGCGATCATCAGGATCCCGCGACGAGTGCAGATGTCCCGGACCGCCGCGAGGTAGCCGGGCGGTGGCACCAGCACCCCGGCCTCCCCCTGGATCGGTTCGAGGAGCACCGCCACGGTGTTCTCGGTGATCGCGGCCTCGAGCGCGTTCGCGTTCCCGTATTCGACGGACGCGAAGCCCGCCGGGAACGGACCGAATCCGGTGTACGCGTCCGGATCGGACGAGAACCCGACGATCGAGATGGTGCGACCGTGGAAGTTCCCGGCGCACGTGATCACCTCGGCACGCCCCGGTGGCACTCCCTTGACGTCGTAGCCCCATTTGCGGGCCAGTTTCAGCGCGGTCTCCACGGCTTCGGCGCCCGTGTTCATCGGCAGTACGGCGTCCTTCCGGCACAGCCGGCTCAGGTCCTCGCAGAAGGACGCGAACCGATCGTGCTGGAAGGCGCGGCTGGTCAGGGTGAGCCGGCCGAGTTGTTCGCGTGCCACCCGGACGAGAGTGGGGTGTGCGTGGCCGAAATTGAGCGCCGAGTATCCGGCGAGGACGTCCAGGTAGTCGACGCCGTCGATTCCCTTCACCCACGAGCCCGCGCCCGACTCGATCACGACCGGCAGCGGCGAGTAGTTGTGTGCGCTGTGCTCGTCGGCCCTGCTCAGCTGCTCACGCGTGGCATCCGACACGGAAACGACACCGTCCGACATTGCTGGTCACCCCTGATCTTCTACGACCCGGAGCCCACGGAAGCCGCGGAGCTCCAAAGTGCTGCACTTGATTCCGCCACCGGATTTGAGGAACTCCGAATAGTCGACCGGCACGGGCTCGTACCCGCGGGCGGACAACTGGCCGGCAAGGTGCGAAGCCTGGACGGGTAGCACCACATTGGCACCGTCGCTGACCAGGTTCAGTCCGAGCCAGTCGGTGTCCGTCTCGGCCGCGATCACCGCGTCGGGGTACATCTGCTCGAGCAGAGCGCGACTGTCCGGCGAGAACGCCGCGGGCAGGTAGGCGATGGTCGAGTCGTCGAGCACACCCAGCGCGGTGTTGAGGTGGTAGTAGCGGGGATTCACCAGGTTCAACGTGATCACCGGGCGGCCGAGGTGCGCCGAGGCCTCGGCGTGTGACCGCGGGTCGGACCGAAATCCGGTTCCGGCGAGGATCACGTCGCCGACGACGAGGAAGTCGCCCTCCCCCTCGTTGACGTACCGCGGCAGGGTGGGCCTGATCAGCCCGTTGTCCCGGAACCACCGGAACACGTGTTCGGCCTCGGCCCGCCGCTCGGCCGACCGGTAGCGGGCGCCGAGCGCCACCCCGTCGACGACGAGTCCGCTGTCGGTGACGAACACCATGTCCGGAAGTCCCTCGACCGGGTCGATTGTGAGGACCTCGTGCCCGAGTCGCCGGTACGTGTCCGCGAGGGCCGACCACTGCGACATCGCACGCTCCCGGTCCACGGGTTCCTCGGGACGCATCCAGTCGTTGATGGCATAGACGACGTCGAAATACGTGGGCGGGCACATCAGGTAGCTCCGCGAGTGAGCATGCCGCGGGACGCGGGCGGCGGCGCCCGGCACCTCCGCCGTCTCCTCGTAGGGGTTCTCGGACTCGATACCAGCAGTGGGCGCCATCTCCACTCCCCCTCGATCGGTGTCGGTGAAATCAGTATCCACCCACCAAAAGGGCTGATCAATGCGCTAGCGTTCCATCGCATGGATGATTCGTTGCGTCTGGACGGGCTCGATCGGCGGATCGTTGCGCGGCTCGAACGCAACGCACGGTCCAGCTTCGCCACCATCGGCGCCGAGGTCGGGCTCTCCGCACCCGCCGTGAAGCGTCGGGTCGATCGACTGGTCGAGTCCGGAGTGATCACCGGCTTCCATGCGGCGCTCGATCCGCGTGCTCTCGGCCACGGCGTCGAGGTCTTCGTCGAGTTGTATTGCAGCGGTCGCACCTCGGCTGTCGAGATCGCACGGATCGTGTCCCGTCACACCGAGGTTCAGGAGGCCTACACCGTCACCGGCGATGCCAACGCCCTCCTCCGCGTCCGCACCACCGACACGGCACACCTCGAACGCACGTTGGAGAATCTGCGGTCGGAGCCGGCCGTCCTTCAGACCAAGAGCAGCGTCGTCCTCAGCCGGCTGATACCACCTGCCGACTGACCCACTGCCGGAGACCACAGTGCCCCAGCAATCGTGGATTGCTGGGGCACGCGACGTGTCACGCGAAGATCAGAGCCACGCCGTGGCGTTCCGGTCTTCTGCAGTCTGCATGTCGACGGCGCCGTCCTGGACGACCTTCGAGATCGTCTGCAGAACCTGGAGCAGATCCTCGTGGGCGTTGTCCCACTTTGCCTGCACAGCTTGGTAGTTCTCCCGCGCACCGCTCTCCCACTGCGCCACGAGCCCGTTGACGTAGCCCCGGAGCTCGTCGTGCGTCTCGCGCAGCTTCGCTTCGTTCGACTTGATGTCGCTCGCCAGCGCCTGCAACTCGGCAAATCCGTACTTCAATGAAGACATTCGGTGCTCCCCTCGAGCGTGGTAATTGTTCTCGGCGCCGGCGTCAGATGTCGAGCGATCCCGAAGCTCCGGCCGCATGGATCGCATCCTGGTTGGCCTGCTCGGCGGCGTCGTATCCCTTGCCGTTCTCGCGGATCTTCACCGCAATCTCGTCCAGCGAGTCCTGCATACGGCGCGCAGCATCTCCGTACCGAGCCATCAGCTCCATGAACGCCGTCTGAGCCCCACCCTGCCAGGCCGAAGACGACTCCTCGCAGCGGCCCTTGAGACTGTTGATCGTGCCCTGCAGCTGGCTGTTCACCGTCTGCACGTGATTGGCCGCGACCTCCATCTGGCCGACATCGGTAACAACTCCCGCCATTGTGACTCCTTCTGTTCTCGGTGCGGCGGCCCCCTCTGGACTGCCCGCATTCACCCCTACACAAGATTGGACGCATCAGCCGCCCAATCGGTTCCACCGCGGTGGAAGATTCTTCGGCGAAAGGGACGGGGTCACCGAACGATCACCAGCGACCGCACGACCTCTTCGCACACGCTCTCGATCGACTCCCACTCCTCCGCCAGGAACTGACAGCCGACGCTCACCTGGAGGTCACGCTCGACGAGAACGTGCCAACGCACCACGGAACTCTCGTCGGGAAACTCGCTGTACGCGATGCCGGGTCGACCGCCGAACACGACGTCGCGCTCGAGTTCTCCGAACAGCTCGGGACGGCCGCGCTGCGCAATCTTCGCCGCGAGCGTCGCCGCAACCTCGTCGTATCCGGCTCCCTCTCGAACCGCGTTCTGCGTGATGATGATTCGCCGGTCGGCGCCGCCTGCAGGCACCAGCTCCACCCGGGCGCCGGAAGACGACGACGCGGTGGGAGTGCGCTCCTTCCATCCGCTCGGCAGTGTCACGCGAAACCCGCCCACCTCCAGTACTGCCGCAGTGGCGGTAGTGGTGGTGGTCGGGGCGGACGCGCGACTGCGCGTCGTGGTCTGAGCCGCCGGTGTCGCACTCGCGTCGAGCGCGCGGACGGATTCGGTGCCGGTGTCGGGCTCGCGAAGAGTGAAGACGAGAACAGCTCCGACGACGACGGCCAGCACCGCGGCCACTGCGAAGAACGTCGGCCGCGTGCTCCGTCGGTCACCGCGCTCCGATCCCTGCAGCGCCGGTTCGAGCCAGTTCGCCTGCGGCACAGTCATCGCCGCCGGCTCGTCTGCAGCCTCGACCACGCTGGACGCGAGTGCGCGCGCGATCTCTTCACCGGTGACGATCCGGACGTCGGCATTCGGGGACGCGTGGGCGACCACGGCGTCACGCATCGATGTGCGCTCCTGCGACTCTCCGACGCCCGTCAGGAGTATTCCGTCGACCGGCCGATCACCGCGGGCTCGCGCACCGAGTTCCACGATCGCTGTCGCCCACTCGTCGATCCCCTCGTCGGCGCAGAGCGACGGGTCGTGCTCGCATTCGACGACCCGGTATCCGCCGACCTCGCCGACCACGTAACTGGCCGTTGCCCCCACGGTCCGGCCTTCGAGCACCATCCATCGGCCACCTGACACCGCAGCACCCTCGGCCGCCGCCACGGCAACGGGAACCAGCACCGTGTCGGCGGCAACGCGCGACCCCGCCGCGGACAGCACGTTCCGCCTCGCGGAACCCCACTCCGTCGGGTGTGAAAGTACGGCCGTCGCGATCGGCACAACTTCCCCCGCACTATCGATCGCAGACCGGAACACCCCTGCTAGGGCGTCGGATACCGCGAGAACTCCGCCGTCGACGTCGACGTACTCGTCGTCGACGAACCAGAGCGGCGTCATCTCGTGAGCTGCCGTCGTCACGCCTCGCGCGCAGGACCACATGCCGGATTCAGTGAGATGAATCGCGACCGCCGACATCACAGCGGGGGCATCCACGCGAGCTGGATCAGGCCGGTACCCGCACGGTTGACCAGCGTTCCGCGCCCGGGAGGCATCGCACTCGGACGAACGGTGCCGATGAGATTGCCCTCCTCCCGGTTGCCACTCATCACGAGGCCAGTCGACTGCAGATCACGCAAACGCGCGATGACCGGCTCGTACATTGCGCGTGCCGCACCGCCGGAGCGGCGCGCGATGATCAGGTGGAAACCGATGTCACGGGCGTGCGGCAGGAATTCGACGATCGCGGCGACCGGGTTGCCGCTCGAGGTCACGACGAGGTCGTAGTCGTCGATGACGACGAAGACTTCGGGTCCCGACCACCAGGATCGGTCGCGCTGCTGCTGGCGATTGAACCCGGGGCCCGGCATGCGTCCCTTCAGCAGGATCGCGAGGTCCCTCATGTTCGTCGTCAGCACGTCCTCGGACGGCGCATACGACGCCAGGTGCTCCGTCTCGACGACGCCGAGCATCGTGCGCCGGTAGTCGCCGACAATGATCTTCGCCTGTTTGCTCGTGTTCGACGCCATGATGCCCTCGCAGATGTTGCGCAGGAGCGTCGTCTTGCCGCATTCGGTGTCACCGAACACCAGGAAGTGGGGCTGCTCGGCGAAGTTCAGGAACGTGGGAGCCAACTCGGCCTCGTCGAGACCGATCGGAATCTGCAGACATGCCTGCGCCGGATCGAGGTAGGACGGCCACCCCCCGGCCGCATGGAGCACGTCGTCGCGGGCGATCTGTGCGGGCAGCATTCGCACCGCCGGGGCGGGCCGGCCGTGTGTCGCGGCGGCGATGGACGACACCGCTTGCGCCACACCGGATGCCAGGTCGGTCGTATCCGAGCTCCCGTCGATCCTCGGCAACCCGACGAGCAGATGCAGGCTGTCGCGGGTCATGCCGCGTCCCGGTCGGCCTTCGGGAACGAGTGCCGCGGTCTTGCGACCGAGGTCGGAATCCGAGGGATCACCGAGGCGCAGCTCGATCCGCGTGCCGAGCTGATCCTTGAGCGCCGGCCGGACCTCGCCCCACCGTGAGGCGGTGAGCACGACGTGCACCCCGTACGACAACCCCTGGGATGCAAGGTTGGTGATCTGCTGTTCGAGAGCCTCGAAGTCCTGACGAATGCTGCCGAAACCGTCGATCACCAGGAAGACGTCTCCGAACGGATCCTGCGCGACCCCGGCCGCCGCGCCGCCGCTGGCGGGATCGGTGGCGCGCAGTCGCCGGAACTCGGCCATCGACTCGACCCCGAGTTCGCGGAAACGCTCCTCGCGCTGACGGACGATGGTGTTCATCTCAGCGACGGTGCGACGCACCCGATCGACGTCGAGGCGGTTGGCTACCGAACCGACGTGCGGCAGCCCCGACAGTCCGGCGAGCGTGCCGCCACCGAAGTCGAGGCAGTAGAACTGCACCTGCTCCGCGGAGTGGGTGGCAGCCAACGACGTGATGAGCGTGCGAATCGCAGTCGACTTGCCCGACTGCGGCCCACCCACCACCGCCATGTTGCCGGTAGACCCGGACAGATCCACGATCAGGGGGTCGCGCCTTTGGTCGTAGGGCCTGTCGATGATTCCGATCGGTGTACGCAGCGAGCTCAGCGCGGGAACCGGTTCGGTGAGAACAGACCTCGGCAGCATCTGGTCGAGGCTAGGCGCGGCGTCGAGCGGCCGGAGCCACACCTCGTGAGCTCGCGGTCCGCGACCCGTGATCCGTTCGACCACCACCTCCATGGTGGTGCGGATCTCCGTCGGCTCCTCGGCCAGGTGGAGCGACTGTGGTTCGTCGAGGATCTCGACGACATCGAGCGCGACCGGTGCGGCCGTGAAGATCTTGGGCCGCAGCTCGACAGCCGCCTCACCCGGCCGTCGGACACTGTCTTCCCGTCCACCCTCGTAGGTACCGGACACGTACGAGGCCTGGAACCGGACGATCTCCGCAGAATCGCATTTGAGGTATCCGGCGCCCGGGGTAGCGGGCAGGTGGTAGGCGTCCGGAACGCCGAGCACAGTGCGCGATTCGTTGGCCGAGAACGTCTTGAGACCGATGCGGTACGACAGGTGACTGTCGAGCCCCCGCAGTTTGCCCTCCTCGAGCCTCTGACTCGCCAACAGCAGGTGGATGTGCAGCGATCGGCCGAGCCTGCCGATGGCGACGAAGAGGTCCGCGAACTCGGGCTGCTGACTGAGTAGTTCGGAGAATTCGTCGACGACGATGAACAGTGCGGGCAGCGGGTCGAGGTCGGCGCCCGCCTGGCGTGCCTTCTCGTATTCGGTGACGTTCGCGAAGTTCCCGGAGGAGCGCAGAAGTTCCTGACGTCGGTTCATCTCACCGGCGAGTGCGTCCCGCATCCGGTCGACCATTGCGAGTTCCTCGGCCAGGTTGGTGATCACCGCGGCGACGTGCGGCGCGTCCTCGAGGCCGAGGAACGTGGCGCCGCCCTTGAAATCGACGAGGACGAGGTTGAGCACGTCGGGCGAATGCGTCGCGATCAGGCCGAGCACCAGTGTCCGCAGGAACTCCGACTTCCCCGAACCGGTGGCCCCGATGCACAGACCGTGTGGCCCCATGCCGTTCTCGGCCGACTCCTTGAGGTCGATCTCGACCGGGTGACCGTCCACTCCGACACCGATCGGGACCCGCAGCCGGTCGCGGCCCTGGCGGGGCAGCCATGCGTGATCCGGGTTGAGACGGCCGACGTCGCCGATTCCCAGCATCTGGCTCCACGTCTGCACCGGCTGATCGTCGTCGCCCGCGTCCACCGCAGTCTGCGACGCCGTCCGGTACGGCGCGAGTCGCCGGGCCAGCGTCTCGGCCTGATGAGCGCTGACGAGGTCAGCTGTCGCGAATATCTCCACGCCGGCTCCGCTGCGGGCGCCGAGGGATCCGTCCTGCGCCACCAACTGGAGTCCTCGTGTGGCCGTCAGTCGCGGGCAGAAGCCGCTGATGTCGAGAACGGAGACCGAGTCGACCCCGCCGTCGGTGATCATCCCCGATTCGCCCTCGAGAATTCCCCCGTCGACGACGATGACGAACTGTGGGACACCGGGGGCGGCGGGAGCGTTGCGCGAGAATCGGTTACGCATCGACAGCTGGGGGCCGAGCGAAGATTCGAGTTCGAGGATCGAGCCGTAGATCATGCGGGAAGAACCGACACCGTCCGACGAATCGGGATGCTGCGCGTGCGGCAGCCACTTGGCCCAGTCCCACTCGTGCTCGGTGTCGGGGCCACACACGACGGCGACCAGAAGATTGTCCGGGCCGTGGAATGCGCACAACTGCATGAGCATCGACCGCACCAGGGACCGTGCCGTACCGCGTTCTCCTTCCACGGAGATGGCCGCGAAGCCGCGCAGCGACACCGCGGTCGGCAGATCCTGAACGACGGAGTGCGCGCGGACGAAGCGACGAAGCGACACCGCGGCAACCGGTTCCAGATCCTCCACCGGTCCGGTCTCCGGCGCGATCAGGCGGGTTGCGAGGCGCTGACTGCCCCGGCCGACGCGCACGTGGCAGTAATCGGGGTCGGTGACGCGGCGCTCCCACATACGCGCCGTGCCTGCGATGGTCCACAGCAGGCCGGGCTCGGGGTGGCTCCAGTCGAGCGCCTTTCGCTGCTGCTCGACGGTCTCGTCGACGTCGCGGCGCAACTGATCGAGGTAGCGCAGGTAGTCCTTGCGGTCTTCGTTTGCCTCCGCCGCTTTCGGGCCGCCGCGGCCGCCACCGGCCAGCATGCCGAGCATCGACACCATCATCATGACGGGAAAGAGCATCGACATCGGATTGCGAGCCATGCCCGACGAGAACATCAGGGCCATCATCCCGACCATGGCGACGACCATGACCACGGGAAGGAGCTTGGTCAGAAGGTTTCCCGGTACCAGGCGTGGAATCTCGGGCGGAGCCTGCAGGCTCACTTCGCCGCCCGGAATGCGCGGGACTTCCCGTCGCGCCTTGCGCACGAACCGAATAGTGCTCACTACTCGCCCCCCATGACTACAACCGCCCCGAAAAAACCGTGCACCCGATCCGATCCCGGAACTCCGGGTCGCCCCCCTGGGCTCGATCCGCGAAGTCAGACACTAACCCATGAGGGGCGAGCGGGCATAGGGAAGGTCCGCGCCCTGCCGGACACTGGAGGCGGCGTCCGCCGTGTCGTAAGGTCACCGGTGATCAAATCGGATGACGATCTGTGACCGGTCGTCGATCGGTGTCGTAACGGCGCGGATGGGGTTGTGCGTCGCAGAGTTGGGGGAAATCGCAGTGTCCATCACGCATGACGAATCGCGGGGATCCGCCTCGTCCACCCGTCCCGGTGCCGCAGCAGATCTCTGCCGGATCACCGTCCTGTCGACGCATTCGCAGGTCGACATGGCCGTGCCGTTCGGTGTGCCGCTGGCCATCCTCGTTCCGGGCATCGTCGACACCATCCGCACCCATCGCAGTGCCAACGACTTCGACGACTCGCTCGAACAGTACGAACCCAGCGAGTGGGTGCTCGCGAAGATCGGGCACTCGCCGCTCTCGACCACGTTGACGTTGCACGAGCACGGAATCCGCGACGGCGATCTCCTCGTACTGCAGAGCGTGCACGCCAGTGCGCCGCCGCCGCTGTTCGACGACATCATGTACAACGTGGCGGTCGCCGACGCGGAAGGCGACCGTGAGTGGACCCGGGGTTCCGCACGGGTCGTGGGCTCCGTCGCCGCGGTGCTCGGCACCGTCGTCGGATCGTTCGCGCTGCTGTGGTCCGGGGCGGGGTCCGGAGGATTCCTGGGGGCGGGGTGTGCACTCGCGACGGCCTTACTCTTCCTGATCGCCGGCGCGGTCACCGGTCGCCTCTACGGCGACGCGGCAAGCTCTGTCGTCCTCAGCGGATGCGCCGTTCCCCTCTCGTTCGCGGCGGGGATGCTGTTCGTGCCCGGCGATCTCGGCGCTCCGCACCTGCTCCTCGGACTCGTGCTGGCGGGCACCACCGCCATTCTTGCGCTGCGACTGGGCGGTGTCGGATTACGACTGTTCACGGCCCTGTCGGTGTCGTCCCTGTTCGGTTCGCTCGCCGCCCTCGTGGCAACTCTGTTCGGCAATCCGGTTTCCGCTGTCGGCGCGGGTGTCGTGGCGGCGGCGCTGATCGGACTCGCCTTCTCGGCCCGGGTGGCGATACTCCTGGCGAAACTTCCACTGCCTCCCGTCCCGGCGCCGGGCACCTCGGTCGATCCGTCCGAGGACGACCCGGACGACGAGGTGACGATGCCGTCGTTCGACTCTCTGGCACAGCGTGCGGCACGCGCCCGCAAGTACCTCACCGGTCTGGTCGGCGCGATGACAGCACTCGCCGTGATCGGCGCCCTCATCGCGGCGCAACCCGGTGTGTCCGATGGAATCTTCTGGCCCGGGCTCTCTCTCGCCGTCGCCACCGCCGCCGTGCTGATGTTCCGCGGACGCACGTACAGCAGCGCCGAGCAGGCGGTACCGCTGATCGCGGGCGGGGTGACGATACTGGTTCTGCTGCTCACCGCCGCAGCCGTTGCCGTGCCCGACTTCGCGATCGCGTCGTTCGCCGTCGCGATCCTGTTCGCCGTCGGTGGGCTGGTACTGGGAATCCTCGCCCCTCGCCAGACGTTCTCCCCCGTGATGCGACGGGTGGCCGAGCTCATCGATCTGGCGGTGATCGCGTCGATCGTTCCGCTGGTGTGCTGGGTGACCGGTCTCTACTCGCTGATGCGTGGACTGTGAGGCGCCGGCTCATCCGCGTCGTCCTGGCCACCGCGGTCGTGGCGGTCACCGCCGCCGTGGGTCAGGGCGGCGCCTCTGCTGTCGTGCCCGCTCCCGTGGACGCCGGGCTCATTCCACCGAAGGACAGCACGAAGGTCGAGAAACGCCGGCCGTGCAAAGACGCTGTGCGCGTGCCGGACGGCCCCGACATTCCGGTTGCCCAGCGCGATCTCGACTTTCAATCGGTCTGGCCGATCACCCGGGGTGCCGGTCAGATCGTCGCGGTGATCGACACCGGCGTCTCCCCGCATCCGCGACTTCCCGGCCTCATGGACGGCGGTGACCTCGTGGGGACGGAGACCGGCACGGTCGACTGCGACGCGCACGGCACGCTCGTCGCCGGGCTGATCGGCGCCGCGCAGGTTCCCGGTTCCGGTTTCGCCGGTGGTGCACCGGATTCCCGGATCCTGTCCATCCGGCAGACGAGTAGCGCGTACAACGCCGCAGGCCAGGCCGATCAGGTCGACAACGCGGGCAACTCGGTCGGCGGATACGGGAACGTTGCCACGATGGCGACGGCGATCCGGCGTGCAGCCGACTCGGGCGCCACGGTCATCAACATCTCCGAGGTCGCGTGCAAGACCGCCGCCGAGGGAATCGGCGATGGCGACCGGTATCTGGGGTCGGCCGTGAAATACGCCGTCACGGTGCACAACGCCGTGGTGGTCGCGGCAGCAGGGAACTTCGGTTCGGGAGAATGCACGCTTCAGAATCCGGCACACGATCCCCTCCGTCCCGGCGCCGATCTGTGGGACTCCGTCAGCACCATCGCCAGTCCTGCCTGGTACGACGACTACGTGCTGACCGTCGGCTCCGTCGAGGCGAACGGATCACCGAGCGAGTTCAGCCTGGCCGGCCCGTGGGTCGACGTGGCAGCTCCGGGATCCGGTCTGACCTCGCTGCATCCGACTAACAGCGACCTGACGAATACGACGTACGGCGTGCAAGGCAACGCGGAGCCGGTAAAGGGCACGAGTTTCGCAGCGCCGTACGTCTCGGCGACCGTCGCGCTGGTCCGCTCACGGTTCCCGCAACTGTCCGCACAACAGGTCATGGCCCGGATCGAGGCCACAGCGCATGCGCCGGCGGAGGGGTGGAATACGTCTGTCGGGCACGGGATCATCGATCCGCTGGCCGCAGTCACCGCTGACGTTCCCCTCGACGGTGCCACCGTCGATCAGTCGACTTCCGTCGCGGTCGAGGCGCTCCCGGCGGCTGCTCCCCCGGATCATCGACCGCGCAACGTCGCTGTCGCGGCAACAGCGACGCTGGGCGCGCTGCTCGTGCTCGGCGTCCTGGCGTCGTTCCCCCTCCGCCGCCGGTTCCAGTCGGCGACCGGTCGGCGCTGACCGAACCTGCTCAGTTGGACCCCGACGCGACAGCGGCCGGGGCTGCGTCCGGGGCGATTCCGTCGTGCGCGACGAGCGCCGACGACTTCCCGAGCGCCGGGCCCTGCGCCAGGAGGCCGAGAATCTGCCACGGTGCGAGAGGGCGAGCGCCGTCGACACCCAACGCCTTGGCGGAGTCGCCATCCGGGATACCGAACCGGACTCCCGTGTCCGCGACGAAGAAGCTGCTGTCGCGTCGCGTGCTCGTAGGCTCGATGCCGGTCGACTGCACGAAACCGCTCGTACCCGGCTGCGCGTACACCGAATCCGCGTTGTCGCCCGCGTCGTCCGCCTGGGCCAACTCGACCGCGCGAGCGTCGCCGGGAATCGGAAGGGTGCGACCCGCTACCAAGGACAGCTCGGCCGCCGGACCGCTCGCGCTCGACTCGTCCGGTGCACGGAGTGGCTGCCACGACAGGCAGCTCACGGGGCTTTCCGACGCATCGACGATTTTCGGCGCCGACTCCGGGAAGCTGTCCACCGCAATCCGCTCCACGGAGGGGATCCGATTCATCGCGTCGGGCGTGATGCCGGACATCTCGGTGTCGCCGTGCGAGTCCGACAGGAAGATCAGGTTCGCGACAGCCGAGCTGATCTTCTGGATTCCGTCGCGGAGGACGACGTAATGCGTGGTCTCGGAGCCGATCAGCACCTGGAAGACGGATCCCACGACCTTGTCCTGCAACGGATACCGTGGGCTGCTCCCGGCCCCCGGGACGACGGGCGCGGCGAGCGGCGGCACTTCGGGGACGGCGTTGACGAAACCCTTGCTCACCGGGCGTGGCCGGGCGCCTTCGAGGCCCAGCGCGCGGGTGACCGCCGGATCGTCGAGGTCGATCCTGGCCCGCTTGCCGTCATAGATCAGGTACGACGCATCAGGGGTCGACGCGAGCAGCGCCTGATCTCCAGTGAGGGTCCCGCCACCCTCGGAGCTCTCCGTCTCGCCGACGATGACCGATGTTGTGACGGAGCGATTTCCGTCGGCCCCGATCGAGTCGCACACCGTCCACGGCGTCATCGCGGCGGGGTCTCCCGCCGGCAGCGCAGAGGGCGCGCCGGGGATCCCGACGAGGGCACCGCGGGGGCGGGTGTCGAGTTCGGATTCCTTGACGATCACGGGATTCTCGGGCTTTCCGACGATGAGCCGGGCAGACGCGAGATTCAGCACGGGACGGAGGGTGTCGCCCATGACGACGAACATCGCGCCCGAATCCTTACCGACGACGATCGACGCGTCGCCGATCTTGTCCTGCGGACGGAACAGTGCCAGCGCGGCGCAGCCGGCGAGTCCGAGCGACGCAATCACGACCCCCACCGCGAGTGCGCGCGACTGCGACCGCATGGGGTCGTGCAACATTCGGACGTCGCGACGCACCAGGGCGTGCTCCATCCGTCTGACCAGAAAGCGATACCCGTTGACCTGCCACCGCGTGGTGGGTGTTACAGCCATTGTTCCTCCCCCGTGCTGCACAGCGCTCGGGGTGACACAGTACAGTTCCATCGACAATCTTCACGGCGGACGGGTACGGGTCTGCTGGGTTCAGGTATTCGGGGGAGGAACCATGGACCGTTCGCACGTCACACGCCGGCCGTCGTCTCTTCGGTTCTCGGCGACCGAGATGATCGTGGCGCAACTTCTGGGGGTGGCCGGCGGGGTCGCGGCCTCGCTGTGCGGGCTGGTGTGGTGGGGCGCCGTCGTCGTCGCGGTCGTCCTCGTTCTTGCTGCGCTCGTCCGCGTGGGTGGCTGGTCGAGCGTGGATTGGGCCCGGACGTGCTGGCGATATTGCACCAAACCCGGTCGGACGCAGTCTCGCACCGTCAGCTTCCAGGCACCGACAGGCCAATCCGTCGGGCTCCGCTGGGACGGCGGCGGCGTGGTCGCCGTCGTCGAGGTCCTTCCTCCTGCGGGGAGCCTCACGCAGATCACCCGGGACGGATTCCAGACGACGCACGAACTTCCCACCGACGCGCTCGCCGCGTGTCTCGTGCAGCACGACATCTCGCTGAGCGGGATCGACATCGTCAGCCACGGTTATCGTGCCGCGGCCGGCTCCCCCGCCACCGATGTGTACGACAGGCTGGTCGGTCCGCTCCCGGCGACCGCGACCCGGATGGTCTGGGTCGCCCTGCGATTCGACGCCACCCAGAGTGTTGTCGCAGCGGCGCGGCGCGGCGGCGGCGAAGAAGGCGCGTCGCGCGCGATCACGATCGCGGCAAGCCGCGTCGTGCGTGCACTGGCCGATTCCGGCTGCCGCGCGCGCATTCTCACCGCACCGGAAATCGAATCCGCAGCGCTGCAGATCAGTCGGGGCGTCGATCCGAAGACCTTCACGGAGACGTGGCAGCATGCACCGCTGCCCGGAGTGTGCAACACCGGCTACGGTGTCGATCCGCGCTACCTGACACGAGACCTGCTCGCGAAGCTCTGGGTTCCGTCGAGCCTCGGCACGACCGTGACGATCCGGCTGCGCCCCAGCGGACACGACGGTCAGGTGAAGGTCGGCGCGGCCTGCCGGGTCACCACCCGGACGATGCCCGAGTCGCTCACGATTCCCGGGCTCGTCTCGATGCGGGGCAGGCACCGGGACGGACTGCTGTCCAATCTCCCCGTCGCGATGCCGGATCTCGACGACGTGATGCCGTTGACCGACATGTCCGTCGAGGACCTGCGTGCGCTGCAGTTGCCGCCTGCGGGGTGCGGCCAGCTCATCGGCTCCGACGACCACGGGCACGGAATCACCGCCCGCATCGCAGGTCCCGGCGTCGGCATGGTCTACGTGGCGGGCGAGTTGTATCTCGCCCAGCAACTGGTGTTCCGCGCCGTCGCGACCGGCGCCCGGGTGCTCATCCACACCGATCGGCCCGACGCGTGGTCGTCGTTGATCGACTCCATCGCCACAGCCGACCGGTTGCGGATCGCCGGCCACAATCCGCAGTCCGACAACAGGTTCAACACGGTCGTGTTCGACGGCGTCAACGCGCTGCCGCCCCGCGCCGGGGTCACCGCGATCTATCTCTACGGAGAACCGAGCCAGTGGCCCGGTGCCGAACCGGACTTGTCGATAGTCCAGCCGAATGCTCTGGGCGATCGCATTCTTCTGTCGACCGGAGGGACGAGCATCGAACTGATGCTGGTCACGATCTCGTCCGAGACGGCGTTCATCGGCCGGCCTCGCGCGGTGGACGAGTACGTGCCGGTCCACCAGCACTAGGCCCCGGAATCCGATTCCCTCCCTCCAGGCCCGCCCTCCCGGGCAATCCAGATCAGATGCCACCCGTCCGTGCGGCAGTCCCGTCCTTGCGCTGGTTGGCGTGGAAGCGCGCCTTCTTCTGACGATTCCCGCACGTGTTCATGTCACACCATTTGCGGGTGCGACTTTGACTGGTATCGAAGAAGGCGGCTTGGCACGTTGGCGATGCGCACAGGGCCAATTTTCCGTCTCGTTCGCCTGCGATGATGCTGATCGCGTCGGCGGCGATCACGCTGAGGGCATCTTCCACGCAGGAAGCCGAGCTGAGTCGCCATCGCCGCTTACCCTCCGGCGTCAGGATAGCCGCGGCCCGACCCTGAGCGCTGCAGTCATTGATGACTTGGACAGCAGACGCAGGGAGAGAGTCCTGGATCGCGGCCGCTGTCGCGGCGGCGTGAATTGACTCCCTCAGTTCCCGAGCGAGTTCGAGCTGGGCGGTGGTGCAGGACTCCACGGCGAGGCCGTTCACTGCCAGCCAGTCGACGAGTCGCTGCGGCGTGGGAATGCGCTCTAGAGCGTTGCCGCGCCGCTCCGTCAGAGTCGCCGTAAAGCTGGTCGCTAGCACGTTTCCGAGGCGAAAGTCAGGAAACTCGGCTCGCATGGAACCACCTTAGCAGGTTGCACCCTGTGATCGGACATGCTAGAACCGTCTTAGACGGTTCGCGAAAGGTTGTATCCGGTTCCACGATTGCCAGGAGGTCTCATGCCCCGTCCAACCAGCGACGTGCAAGCATTTGAAGCCCACGCAACAGACGCTGAACTCGACGATCTGCGCACGCGATTAGCCGCGGCGCGGCTACCGGAGGCCGAGACGGTCCATCACGCCGCGCCCGACCCTCGCCGATGGGAACAGGGCGTTCCGCTCGCCGACCTCGTCGATGTCGTGAACTACTGGCGCACCGGGTACAACTGGCGGTCGTTCGAAGAGCGCCTCAACCGTATCGGCCAGTTCCGCACGACCATTGATGATCTGGGAATCCACTTCCTGCACCGCCGATCCGCGCGCGCAGATGCCACTCCTCTGATCGTGACGCACGGCTGGCCAGGCAGCATTGCCGAGTTCGTCGATGTCGTAGACGAGCTGGCAGATCCGCAAGATGCAGACGCGCCGGCGTTCCACGTCGTGGTTCCATCGCTGCCGGGCTTTGGATACAGCGACAAGCCGGCCACCACCGGGTGGGGAACCGAAAAGATCGCAGCCGCATGGGTGGAACTGATGGGAAGGCTCGGCTACAGCAAGTTCGCAGCCCACGGCGGCGACTGGGGAGGCAATATCACCACGGTTCTCGGCGGCAGGTTCCCGGCGCACGTTCTCGGCATCCACACAACGTTCGCGGAGGCACCGCCCGGGTTGACAACGGACGGGCTGACGGCGGCCGAGCGCAAATGGACCGAGGAAACCCGCGATTTCTGGCGCCACCACGCGGCGTACGCGAAGCAGCAGGCGACCCGACCGCAGACCATCGGCTACTCGCTCGTCGACTCACCGGTCGGGCTTCTTGCCTGGATCCTGGACAAGTTCGCCGAGTGGACAGATACCGAAGACAGCCCGTTCGAGACGATTTCCAGAGACCGCGTTCTCGACAACGTCACCCTGTATTGGCTGACGCGGACCGGCGCATCGTCGGCCCGCATCTATTACGAAAGCCACAACTCGCTGGACCCCGAACTTCGGGTCGACGTCCCGTCAGCAATCAGTATGTATCCCCGCGACATCGAGAAGTGTCCGCGTCCCTGGGCACAGGAGCGGTACCGACAAATCGTCCGATGGAGGTCGCCCGAAATCGGGGGACATTTCCCGTCGCTGGAGGTTCCCGAGTATTTCGTCAAGGACCTGCAAGAAGGCCTGGCGGCAGTGCTGGCCGCTCATCGGTGAACGCGGCGCTGGGTGCCGGAACTCGGAATTGGTCCGGGGATCTGAGCTACGCGCCGAATGCTCTGCGCGGCGAGGAGTCTCGGTTGAAGACCTTTGCGGTAGCGTTCCTGGGTTTCTTCCCAATCGTTGTGTGCCCGGGTTGATCGCATTCACCTGTGAATGTGACCGCTGTCCGCGCGGAATTCGTTTGCCGGGCAACGACTCTTCCTGGGCCTACTAGCCGGGGTACGGGGTGGTTCCGCGCTGTACGCGGACCGCGGCGGCCCACCATGCCAGCTGCGCCAGCATGCGGTCCGCCGAGTCGATGGCGGCGCCGTCGGTCGTCTGCCCCTGGTCGTCGAATCGCTTGCGCACCTGGTGGAAACTCACGCTCTGCCGCACCGACACCATGTGCAATTCGGCAACCACCTGGCGCAGCTGTTCGGTTGCCCGGAGCCCGCCGGCCAACCCGCCGTACGACACGAAACCGATGGGCTTCGAGCGCCATTCGTGTTTGACGCTGTCGAACGCGGTCTTCAGCGCTGCAGGGTAACCATGGTTGTACTCGGAGGTGACGGCCACGAACCCGTCGGCTCTGCCCACTCGCTCCCGGAATTCGTCCGTCGCGGGGGATGCGCCGAGATCCTGCGGCAACGGCGTGTCGGCGAGATCGATGATGCCCACGTCCAGCCCCGGGTAGGCGCGAGCACGTTCGGCGAACCAGCCGGCGACGACGGGAGCGATCCGGCCCACTCTGACGGATCCGATGATGATCTCGATCCGGACGGGTGCGACTGCGGTCATGAACAGGCTCCTTCTCTTCCGGAGCCATCGTAGGTGCTGGCGCCTCGGCTACCGCGGTGGTGATCGACTCCGCAGGTTCCGGTCAGTCGCCGCAGCAGCCGCCCGGCACGGTCCTGACGTCCCGGGTGATCTTGTTGCGTGCCGCCAGATCCGCGTCGTCCGGGTAGTCGACGCGCACCAGGGTCAGTCCGTGCGCCGGGGCCACCAGGATCGAACTCGACCGCGACTTCTCCTGGAGGAGTCCTTCGATCCAGCCGAGGTCGCGGCGCCCCTCCCCCACGGCGAGAACCGCACCGACAAGACTGCGCACCATCGACCAGCAGAAGGCGTCGGCGCTGACGAAGGCCGTGAACACGTCGCCGTCGCGCTCCCAGTCGAAACGTTGGAGATCGCGGACGGTCGTGGCGCCTTCCCGGCGTTTGCAGAACGCCGCGAAGTCGTGCAGACCCAGCAGTGTCGCGGACGCCGAGCGCATGAGTTCGAGGTCGAGAACCTTCGGATACGACACGGTGTCCCGGGCTCGGAGCGGATCGGCGCCGTAGGCCGCCGACGTCAGCCGGTATTCGTAGTGCCTGCGCATCGCGGAGAACCGCGCATCGAAGTGTTCGGGCGCGAAGGCGATCCGCTTGATCCGCACGTCCTTCGGCAGGAACCGCGCGAGCCTGCGGACCAGCCGGGATGGGTCGTCAGGGAGGGCGTCGACCGGAACATCGACGTGCGCCACCTGTCCGGTGGCGTGGACCCCGGCGTCGGTGCGCCCCGCCACCGTGAGTTGCAACGGTGTACGCAGGACGGCGCCGAGCTTCTCCTCGATCTCCCCGCACACCGTGCGCAGCCCGTTCTGGCGGGCCCACCCGGAGAAATCGGTTCCGTCGTACGCGATGTCCAGGCGCAAGCGACGGGTCCCATACGAAACGGGCCCGCCGTCCCTCGGGGGGACGACGGGCCCGTTCGATTCAGCGTGTGCCGAAACCAAGTGGACTAGTCCTTCTTGGCCTCTTCGGCCTCGGGGGCGTCGGCCGCGGTGGCGGTCTCGTCCTCGATGGCCTCGACAACGGCGTCAGCGTTCTCGACCTCGGCGTCGGTTGCCTCGGCCTCGACGGCCTCGACGACGTTCTCCTCGGCGGGAGCAGCAGCCGGCGCATCCTTCGATGCCTTCACGCGACGAGCGCGGTCGGCCTCGGAGGTGACGGTCTTCTCCTTGACGAGCTCGATGATCGCCATCGGCGCGTTGTCGCCCTTGCGGGGGACCGTCTTGATGATGCGGGTGTAGCCGCCGTCACGATCGGCGTAGAACGGGCCGATCTCCGCGAACAGGGTGTGCACGACATCCTTGTTGCGGATGACCTTCAGAACCTCGCGACGGTGAGCCAGGGTTCCGGCCTTGGCGTGCGTGACGAGCTTCTCGGCGTACGGGCGCAGGGCCTTGGCCTTGGACTCCGTGGTGGTGATGCGGCCGTGCTCGAAGAGCGCGGTAGCCAGATTGGCGAAGATCGCCTTCTGGTGCGAAGCCGACCCGCCGAAGCGGGCACCCTTCTTGGGCTTGGGCATGATGATCTCCTAGTAAAGGACCGTGAGCTACAGCTGTTCGGTCTCGGCGTAGTCCTCGGTGCCCTCGGCATCACCGAAGGAACCGGCGTCCGTGTCGCTCCACGTCCCGGTGGCGGCGTCGTAGCCGGCAACGGTGGTGGGATCGAAGGACGCGGGGCTGTCCTTGAGGGCCAGGCCGAGCGAATGCAGCTTGACCTTCACCTCGTCGATGGACTTCTGTCCGAAGTTGCGGATGTCGAGCAGATCGGACTCGGTACGGCCGACAAGCTCACCGACGGTGTGAACACCTTCGCGCTTGAGGCAGTTGTAGGAACGGACCGTCAGGTCCAGGTCCTCGATGGGCAGTCCGAACGAAGCAATGTGATCGGCCTCGGCGGGCGAGGGGCCGATCTCGATGCCTTCTGCTTCGACGTTCAGCTCACGGGCCAGGCCGAAGAGCTCAACCAGGGTCTTGCCCGCCGAAGCGAGCGCGTCCCGAGCGGTGATGGAGTTCTTGGTTTCCACATCGAGCACGAGCCGATCGAAGTCGGTGCGCTGCTCGACGCGGGTGGCCTCCACCTTGTAGGTGACCTTGAGCACCGGCGAGTAGATCGAGTCGACCGGGATACGGCCGATCTCGGCGCCGGACGCCTTGTTCTGGACGGCGGGGACGTAGCCGCGACCGCGCTCGACGACGAGCTCGATCTCCAGCTTTCCCTTGTCGTTCAGGGTGGCGATGTGCAGATCCGGGTTGTTCACGGTGACGCCGGCCGGGGGCACGATGTCGCCTGCGGTCACAGCGCCGGGGCCCTGCTTGCGGACGTACATGGTGACCGGCTCGTCCTCTTCGGAGCTCACGACGAGGCCCTTGAGGTTCAGGATGATGTCGGTGACATCTTCCTTCACACCGGGAACTGTGGTGAACTCGTGCAGAACGCCGTCGATGCGGATGCTGGTGACAGCAGCGCCGGGAATCGACGAGAGCAGCGTGCGGCGGAGCGAGTTGCCGAGGGTGTACCCGAAGCCTGGCTCGAGGGGCTCGATGACGAACTTCGAGCGGTTGTCAGCGATGACCTCTTCGGTCAGCGTGGGTCGCTGAGAAATGAGCATTGGATTTCCTCCTGTACGGGCGTCCGCTATTTGACGCCCACGATGGGAAAGGCACTTCGTGCCCGTGCGCCTTTCCGGTAGTCGGAACTACCGGAAAGGCGCACGAGCCGTCAGGCCTACTTCGAGTAGTACTCGACGATGAGCTGTTCCTGCAGAGGAACGTCGATCTGCGCACGCTCGGGAAGCTGGTGAACCAGAACCCGGAGACGTCCACCGACAACCTGCAGCCAACCCGGGATCGGGCGATCGCCCTGGGTCTCGCGCGCAACCTGGAAGGGAAGCGTGGACAGCGACTTGTCCTTGACATCGATGATGTCGTACTGGGAGACGCGGTAGCTGGGGATGTCGACCTTCTTGTTGTTCACAAGGAGGTGGCCGTGGGTGACCAGCTGACGGGCCTGGCGGCGGGTGCGAGCCAGTCCGGCGCGGTACACGACGTTGTCGAGACGCGACTCCAGGATGCGGAGCAGGTTCTCACCGGTCTTACCGGGGCGGTTGTTCGCCTCCTTGTAGTACAGGCGGAACTGCTTCTCCATGACGCCGTAGGTGAAGCGAGCCTTCTGCTTCTCCTGCA
>NZ_JASHKX010000015.1:103361-143733 GCF_030058635.1 Rhodococcus sp. IEGM 1305 | reverse complement strand
GCCGATCACGGTCAGTCCGCGGTCGGCGTAGTCGGTGGCGAGCTTCTCGAGGCCCTTGTACTGCGGGGTCAGTCCACACTTCGAGGCGACGTTCACCACGAGGACGGCGCGACCGTCGTATTCGCCGAGCGAGGTCGGGGTGCCGCCGAGTGTGTTGATGCCGATGTTCTGAACAGGTGTCGTCATGCGCACCAACGTAGCCAACAAACCTCTGTGCGCCCAGGCTTCGAATCGCCCGGGCGCACAGAGGTTTACTTCGGAGTGGGTGTCAGCTCTTCACGAGGACCCGCGGCTCGTCGGCGGCAGGGGTCTCGGTGGCCTGCTCTTCGACGACCTCGCCGTGGCCGTCGTCGACCATCGTCGACTCGTCGAACGGGAGCTTGCCGTCGAGGACGGTGCGGACGCGCTCGTTGTCGATCGTGTTGGTCCAGGAACCGACGAGCAGGGTGGCGACGGCGTTGCCGGAGAAGTTCGTGACCGCGCGGGCCTCGGACATGAACCGGTCGATACCGACGATGAGGCCGACGCCGTCGAGCAGTTCGGGACGGTGGCTCTGCAGGCCGCCCGCGAGGGTGGCGAGCCCGGCGCCGCTGACTCCGGCAGCACCCTTGGACGCGATGATCATGAACACCAGCAGCGACAACTGCTCGGGGAAGGACAGCGGCTGGCCCATTGCGTCGGCGATGAAGATCGACGCCATGGTCAGGTAGATCGCCGTGCCGTCGAGGTTGAACGAGTAGCCGGTGGGGACGACGACACCGACGGTGGTGCGCTCGACGCCGACGTGCTCCATCTTCGCGATCAGACGGGGCAGGGCCGACTCGGACGAGGACGTGGCGAAGATCAGCAGGTACTCGCGGGCCAGGTACCGGACCAGCTTGAAGATGGAGACGCCTGCGACCACGCGGAGCACGGATCCGAGGACACCGAACACGAAGATCAGGCAGGTCAGGTAGAAGCCGAGCATGAGCGTGGCGAGCTGGACGACGGCGCCGAGACCGGTCTGGCCGACGACGTTCGCGATGGCACCGAAGGCACCGATCGGTGCGAGCCACAGGATCATCGACAGAATCTTGAAGACGAGCTTCTGCACGGAGCCGACAGCGCGCAGGATCGGCTCACCCTGCTTGCCCAGGGCCTGCAGTCCGAAGCCGACGAGCAGCGCGACGAACAGGGTCTGCAGCACGCTTCCCTCGGTCAGCGCCGACATCAGCGACGTGGGGATGATCGACTGGAGGAAGTCCATGGTGCCGCCGGCGCCGTGGGCCTTCTCGGCGAGCGCCGCTCCGGTTCCCGCGGTGTCGGCGCTGATGTTCAGGCCGGAGCCCGGGTTGAGCAGGTTGCCCACCAGCAGGCCGATGCCGAGCGCGACCGTCGACATGCCGATGAAGTAGGTGAGCGCGAGTCCGCCGACCTTGCCGACCTTGGCGGCGGCCTTCACCGATCCGATGCCGAGGACGATCGTGCAGAAGATGACCGGGCTGATCATCATCTTGATGAGGTCGACGAACATCGTGCCGAGCACGCCGAGCGATTTGCCGACTCCCGGAGCCAGCCATCCGACGAGGACGCCCGCGACGACGGCGACGATGACCCCCATGTACAACCAGTGTGTCCGGTCGCGCTTCTTGGTCTTCCCTGTCGCAGTACTCATGGGGTTGTCCTCCAATTCGAGTGGCAAGCTGATCGGTGAGGCCGGTTAGTGACCGCGATCACGTCTTGGAAGAATCTTCTAAGCGATCGCTTGGCTGGAGAAGTTTGTGTTCATTACGTTCAGGAGAAATGCATTGCCGCACCATCCGCCGAGACGGCCCATGAGCGTCGCGAGGCAGCTCTTCCTCCTGCAGCTCGTCGTGTTGGTGCTGGTCATCGGCGCCGGGACCGCGCTGGCCATCGTCGATCAGCGTCGCGACAGCGACGAGACCACCCGACGTGCCGTCACGGCCGTCGCGACCACGCTCGCGATGTCGGACGGCACCGTCGAGGCTTTGCGGTCCCCCGACCCAACGGCGGTTCTCCAGCCTCAGACCGAGCGGATCCGTGCCGCGACCGGCACCGATTTCATCGTCGTGATGACGCCCGCCGGCATCCGCTTCACCCACACCAATCCGGAGCTGATCGGCGGGGTGTTCTCCGGCAACATCGAGCGCGCGCTCCGCGGGGAGACGTTCACGGAGACGTATGCCGGCTCGCTGGGACCGTCGATCCGGGCCGTGGCCCCGGTGTACGACGGCGACCGGATCGCGGGTCTCGTGTCCGTCGGCGTCACGCGTGAGAAGATCGGCGACCAGTTCGCCGCAAGTTTGCCGACCATCTTCGCGGTCGCCGCGATCGGTCTGGCGGTGTCGGCGGCCGGCTCGTTCCTGCTGAGCAGGCGCCTGCGCCGTCAGACACTGGGGATGGCGCCGGACGAGCTGCGGCAGATGTACGAGCATCACGACGCCGTCCTGCACTCGATCGGCGAGGGCCTGGTGGTGCTCGGCCGCGACAGCGGTGACACCGCGAAGGCCGAGGTGGTGAACGACGAAGCGCGCCGCCTCCTCGATCTCCCGGAGGGCCCCGTCCCGGTGGCCGCGCTGCCGGAGTCGTTGCGGCAGTCGCAGGACGACGATTCCCGGGACGAGGTACACGTGACCCCCGACCGCGTGCTGCTAGTCAGCCGGGAGCCCGTGACGTGGGAGGGACAGCGTCTCGGGACGGTGCTGACCCTTCGCGATCGCACCGAATTGCAAAGCGTCATGGGCGAACTCGACTCCGTGCGCGGATTCGCGGAATCGCTGCGGTCGCAGGCGCACGAATCGGCGAACCGTCTGCACACGATCATCACGATGGTCGAACTGGGCCGCTACGACGACGCGATCGCGTTCGCCACCGAGGATCTACGGTTGTCGCAGGAATTGATCGACCGCCTGATGACGGCGGTGCACGAACCCGCGCTGGCCGCACTGCTGCTCGGCAAGGTGGGTGTGGCCGCCGAACGGGGAGTCGACCTGACCGTCACCGAAGACACCGCTCTCGGACCCGTCGCGCCGCTCAGTGCGCGTGAACTCGTCACGCTGGTGGGTAATCTCGTGGACAACGCGATCGACGCCGCCCGCGGTGCGACGGAATCCCCCGGAGAGGATGCGTGGGTGGAAGTGACCGTCCGTCAGGATAATTCGATGATGGTGGTGCGCGTGGCCGACAGCGGCCCCGGTATTCCCGCCGACGAACTCGACAAGGCGGTCACGCGCGGCTATTCCACCAAGTCGGGCCAGCGCGGACTCGGGCTGGCGTTGGTGGCCCAGGTGGTGGCGCGGCACGGCGGGGCGATCCACACGGAGCCGTCGCTCGGATCGATGATCGTCGTCGAGATCCCGATCGACGAGGCCGCCTCGTGATCCGCGTGATGATCGTCGAGGACGAACCGCTCATCGCCGAGGCGCATCGGGCGTATGTGGAACGCATTCCGGGTTTTTCGGTCCACACCGTCGTTCACGACGGCAACGGCGCCATGCGCGCGGTCGCCGCCGCGAACGGCAGCGACGACCCCATCGACCTCGTCCTCCTCGACATCGGCCTGCCGGATGCCAGCGGACTCGACGTGGCGGCGGCACTGAGCGGCGTGCGACCGAGCCCCGACGTGATCGCGGTGACCTCGGCCCGCGACCTCGAGATGGTCCGCACCGCCGTTGCGCGCGGAATCGCGTTGTATCTCCTGAAGCCGTTCACGTTCGCGGCGTTCCGCGACAAACTCGAGCGGTACCGGGAATTCCGCGACGCCCTGCCCGCCGGAAGCAACGCGTTGAGTCAGCACGACATCGATCGGGCGATGTCGGCGCTGCGCACCTCCGACGAGCGCGCGGCGTCCCCGAAAGGCGTTGCACCACAGACACTCGACCACGTCTCCGCCTGCGTCCGTGACGCTGCGGGACCGCTGACGGCGGCCGAGGTGGCGGCCAGCATCGGGGTCTCGCGGGTCACGGCCTGGCGGTATCTCGAACGCCTCGCCGACGACGGGGTGCTCGCCCGGCACACCGAGTACGGCCGGGCGGGGCGCCCGCAGATTCGGTACGCGCTGCGCTGACCCCGTAACGAACCGGCCACGCCACGCGAGACAGTGAGTGAGGCGAAGTAATTCCTGTCGGGGACGATGCAGGGAGAGCACATGAAGACTCACGTGGCAGCATTTCTGACCGTCGCGGCCGCGACCGCGCTCACCGGGTGCACCGGAAGCGACGACGCGGCAGAATCCGCCGCCTCCCCGGTCCCACAGGCCGCTTCTGCCGCAGAAGTACGCAGCGGACCGTGCCTCGACCTCGATTCCACACTGGTCACCGACGCGTTCGCGACGCTCGGCAACGCACCAGGTGGCGATCCGTGGGTACCCGGAGCCGCGTCCGATGCCGCCGGCGAGGACTGCCCCGCGCTGCTGTGGGCCACGGCGGAGACACCCATGGGGACGGTGAGTTCACCGACCCAGGTGCTGTTCTTCCACGACGGCACGTATCTGGGCACCGCGACAGCCGAATCGTATGCCTACACGCGGGTGGTCGGGTCCACCGACGACTCCGTCTCGGTGCAGTACAGGTGGCTCGGCGAGCAGGACGCCAATTGCTGCCCGTCGGGCGGACCCGCGGTGATCACCTACTCCTGGGACGGGTCCAGGGTCGTAATGGAGCAGCCGCTACCGAAGGAGATGCTCGACTCCTACAAATGACATCCGACTACCATTGCGGCGCAACGGAATTGACATGACACGGAAGGCGCCACCGGAGACGGTCGAGAAAAGCTCTGCCAGAGGTTGTGACCTGCATCACATCGGTGGACGATTGGAGAGGAGTCACCTCCGGCTCGCAGTAACTCAGTCAAGGACCTTCACATGTCTAGCAGAATTGCCACCACACTCGCCGCAATCGCAATGACCCTGTCACTCGGCGCTCTCGCCGCCCCCGCAGCTGTCGCCGCACCGCTCGCTCCCGCACCGACCCCGGCAGCCGGTTCGATCTCGGTCTGCCTCAACCTGCCACTGGGGTCGGCCAGCATCAGCTTCTGCATTTGAGCCCTGCGAGGCGGAAAGTCCCCTGACAAGCCGACTTCCGCCTCGCCCGCCATGCTTTTCACACGCCGAGGTATCGCATCCTCGGCGCGCGTGCCGCAGTACCTAATCGCCGATCGTGTCGAGCACCCACGCGAATTCGAACGCTACTTCCTTCCACTTCTCGTAGCGTCCGCTGACGCCGCCGTGCCCGGCGCTCATCTCCGTCTTGAGGAGGAGCGGCGAGTCGCCGGTCTTGGTGGCGCGCAGTTTGGCGACCCACTTCGCCGGTTCGACGTAGAGCACCCTGGTGTCGTTGATGCTGGTGATCGCGAGGATCGCCGGGTAGTCCTTGGCCTCGACGTTCTCGTACGGACTGTACGAGCGCATGTATTCGTAGACCTCGGGGTTTTCGAGCGGGTTGCCCCACTCGTCCCATTCGATGACGGTCAGCGGCAGTGAGGGGTCGAGGATCGACGTCAGCGGGTCCACGAAGGGAACGTTGGCGAGGATTCCGGCGAACAGTTCGGGTGCCAGGTTGGCCACCGCACCCATCAGCAGGCCGCCCGCGCTGCCGCCGTCGGCGATCATCTGCTGCGGCGTGGTGCGTCCAGTGTCGATCAAATGCTGTGCGCTCGAGACGAAGTCGGTGAAGGTGTTCTTCTTCGTGAGCGTCTTGCCGGTCTCGTACCAGTGCCGGCCCATCTCGCCGCCGCCGCGCACGTGCGCGACCACGAACACCACTCCGCGGTCGAGCAGGGACAGCCGCGCGACGGAGAACGCGGGATCCATGCTGGCCTCGTACGATCCGTACCCGTAGAGGAGGGTCGGGGCGGGGTCGTCGACGCCGTTCGTCTTGCGCCGGACGATCGAGAGCGGGATGCGCGTCCCGTCCTCGGCGACGGCCCAGTCGCGTTGCTGCTCGTAGTTGCCGGCATCGAATTCCCCGAGCACGGGTTGCGACTTGCGCAGGGCGAGTTCGCCCGTCGACAGCACGTAGTCGTAGACCTGGCCGGGCGTGATGAACGAGGTGAACGCCATCCGCAGTGTCGGCTGCCGCCATTCCGGGTTGGCCCCGAGCCCGACGCTGAAGAGTTCCTCGTCGAATTCGATCTCCGTGAACTCGCCGTAGCCGTCCTCACCGAGCGGCCAGATCGCCAGCCGGGTCAACGCCTCCCGGCGGTAGCCGAGCACGAGGTGGTCGGCGAACGCGTCGACCTCCTCCAACCGCACGTCGGAGCGGTGCGGAATGAGGATGGTTTGCGACGTCGGGTCGGACACCGGCGCGTCGGCGAGCACGAAGTTCTCGGCCTTCTCACCGTCGACGACGTCGTTGTGCATGATCAGGAAGCGGTCTTCCCCTGCGACCACCGCGTGCTCCACGCCGTATTCGACGCCCTCGCGTCGCGGCAGCACCACCCGGAACTCGCCCTCGGGGTTCTCCGATTCGAGCACCCAGCCTTCGCTGGTGATCTTCGACCCCACCCAGATCATGAGGTACTTCTCGCTCCGGGTGGACCCGACCGACACCCAGAACCGCTCGTCCGGCTCGTGGAACACGGTGACGTCCTGCGCGCGGTCGGTGCCGAGCTTGTGCCGCCACACGGTGTCGGGGCGCCAGGACTCGTCGACGGTGAGATAGAAGACGTGACTGTGGTCGATGGCCCAGGTGGCGCCGGGTGCGGTCTCGGGGATTTCGTCGGGCAGCAGTTCGCCGGTCACGAGGTTCTTGAAGCGCAGCGTGTAGCGCTCGTCGCCGACCACGTCGACCGAGTACGCGAGGAGCGTGCCGTCGTGGCTGAGGGAGAAGGCGCCGATGGAGAAGAAGTCGTGTCCCTCGGCCTCGGCGTTGCCGTCGAGCAGCACCTGCTCACCGGGCAGTTCGACACCGGGAGCCAGTTCCGGCGGGGTCCAGTCGTCGGGTCCGGCGATCGGTGCCCGGCACTGGACGCCGTACTGCTTGCCCTCGATGGTGCGGGCGTAGTACCACCAGTCGCCCATCCGGGTGGGAACCGACATGTCGGTCTCCTGCGTGCGCGACTTGATCTCCTGGAAGATCTGGTCCCGCAGCGGCGCGAGATGCGCGGTCTCCTGCTCGGTGTACGCGTTCTCGGCCTCGAGATACGCGACGACTTCGGCGTCTTCCTTGTCGCGCAGCCACTCGTACTCGTCGACGAACGTGTGACCGTGGTGGACGCGTTCGGTGGGCACCGTCTTCGCGACCGGCGGGGTCAGTTTCGCGCCTTCGGAGGTCATGTCTCAGCCCACCCAGTCCGCGAACGACAGACCCGAGATCCGCTCGTACGCTTCGATGTACCGCTCGCGGGTCGCTTCCACGATCTCGGCGGGCAGCGGCGGCGGCGGAGTGTCGGACGCGCGGTCCCAGCCGGATTCGGGGCCGGTGAGCCAGTTGCGGACGAACTGCTTGTCGAAGCTCGGCTGCACCTTCCCGGCCTCGTACCCGTCGGCCGGCCAGTACCGGGACGAGTCGGGGGTGAGGACCTCGTCGGCGAGAACCAGGTTGCCCTGCGGGTCCAGTCCGAACTCGAGCTTGGTGTCCGCGAGGATGATGCCCCGGTCCGCGGCGAAGTTGGACGCCCGGCCGTAGATGTCGAGGGTGTCGTCGCGCAGCTTCACGGCCAGGTCCTGGCCCACCTTCTCGACCACGGCCTCGAAACTGATGTTCTCGTCGTGCTCGCCCAGCTCGGCCTTGCTGGCGGGCGTGAAGATCGGGTCGGGAAGCTGGCTCGCCTCCACCAGGCCCTCGGGCAGTGCGACGCCGCACACCGCGCCGGTCTCGTTGTAGTCGATCAGCCCCGACCCCGTGAGGTAGCCGCGGGCCACGCACTCGACGGGGACCATGTCCAGCTTCCGGACCACCAGCGCGCGGCCGAGGACCTCTTCGGGGATCCGGCTGTCGTCGGGTTCACCGGCCAGATGGTTGTTGCCGCCGAGGACGCCGAAGAAGAAGACGCTCATCGCGGTGAGCACCCGCCCCTTGTCCGGGATCGGGGTGCTCAGGACGTGGTCGTAGGCGGAGATCCGGTCGCTCGCGACCAACAGAAGGTGCTCGTCGTCGATCGTGTAGAGGTCGCGGACCTTGCCACCGGCCAGATGGGCGTATGAATCGAGTGAGGGGCGCACGGTGACCCAGCCTATCGGTCGGGCACCGACCGGCGGCCGCTGACCTTCGAGCTGGGCAGACGTCCCGCCGTAGACTTCCCCGTCATCTCGTCGCCCTCGACGAGGACATCGAACTGCAAGTGGAGGCGCAGCGGCTTGGTGATGGACTGAGACCAGGTAAGCCGGTTCCCGTCGAGTGTCAGGTCGGTGAGCGGGACTTCCTCGGCGGCTCCGCGAGCGATGCCGCGAAGTTCCCCGTCCTGCGTGACGAAGGTCAGTTCGACTCGTTGCTTTCCGATGGGCGTGGCGATCACGACGTTCCAGGTGCCGTCGACAGACATGGCTCTGCTCCTCAGATGGTGGTGGGTTCGAGCCCACGGGCACGCCAGACGGTGCCGCGGCGCTCGTAGGCGAACAATGTCTCGACCGCGTGCGCGATGCGCGGTCCCAGTTCCCGTTCGAGTAAATACAGTCCGAGGTCCAGACCTGAGGTGACGCCGGCCGCGGTGACGAGGTCACCGTCGTCGACGACGCGGGCGTCCACGGCGACCACCCCGGTGGCGTCGAGCAGATCCATCCCCAGGTGATGGGTGACGGCGTGGCGGCCTTCGACGAGTCCTGCCATCGCGAGCACGAGCGACCCACCGCAGACGGTGGCGACGATCAGGTCCGGGTCGGCACAGGCCTCCCGCAGTACTTCGGGGAGCCGTGTCTCGAGGGTCCGTCCGAGAATTCTCGGGATGGTGTCGTCGCCCTCGGTGCGCTCCTCCACGCGCCCCGACGCACCCGGCACGACGATCACATCGGCCCGGCCCGCGTCGAGCGTGGCGGCGGCCCGCAGACTCAGCGGCGCCGTTCCGCTCGGGACCTCACGCACGCCCTCGGCGGAGGCCAATTCGACGGTCAGCGCGCCGTCGGCGTACAGGCCACCCGCGTGCAGTACCTCGAAGGGAGCGATGACGTCGAGCGGATCGAACCCGTCGAACAGCGCGATCTGGACATGCATCCGTGGTGCCTTTCCCTGTCCGCCTCGTGCCGAGTACACGAGGCGCTAGTGACGTTAGCCAGCCGATCGAGACCGGAGAACTGGCATTTTCGCCACATACCAACAGATTGTCGCCACGCCATCTGCGCAGATTTCTGCATTTCGCATCGCCATTTACCGCCGTTATTCGCCCTTGGCGGAAATCGATCGACTGCGTAGGTTGTAGCCATGCACACCGTGGCAGTCCTGGCACTCGACGGTGTCATCGCGTTCGATCTCGCCACCCCGATCGAGGTCTTCGGCCGCACCAGGCTGCCGGACGGGCGCGCGGCCTACCGGGTGAAGGTGTGTGCCCTCGGCGGTGACGTGGATGCCGGCGCATTCACACTCCGCGCGCCGTGGGATCTGAGCATTCTGGACGCGGCCGACACGATCATTCTGCCGGGGCTCGCCGACCCCACCGCTCCGCTTGCACCCGAAATTCTCGAGGCGCTGCGCCGGGCCGCCGACAGTGGCACCCGAATCGCGTCGATCTGCGTGGGGGCGTTCACCTTGGCCGCCACCGGACTACTCGACGGCAAACGGGCGACGACGCATTGGGCGGCCGCCGAACTCCTCGCCGCGCGTCACCCACTGGTGGACGTGGATCCGGCCGTGCTCTACGTCGACAACGGCCAGTTCCTGACCTCGGCCGGTGCCGCGGCAGGCCTCGATCTGTGTCTGCACATGATCCGCTCGGATCACGGGTCGGCGGTCGCCGCCGACGCTGCCCGGTTGTCGGTCATGCCGTTGGAACGCGAAGGCGGGCAGGCGCAGTTCATCGTTCACGAACGACCACCGTCCGCGGAAATGACGAGCCTCGACCCGCTGCTGAGGTGGATGCACGAGAACAGCCGCGACGATCTGACGCTCGACGACCTCGCCCGGCGAGCCGGGACGAGCACCCGCACCCTCAATCGGAGATTCCGCGAGCAGACCGGCACCACACCGTTGCAGTGGCTTCACCGCGTCCGGATTCATCAGGCGCAGTACCTCCTGGAGACCACCACGCACTCCGTCGACCGCATCGCCGCGCAGGTGGGCTTCGGGTCGCCGACGGCGTTCCGCGACCGGTTCAAGCGCGTAGTCGGCACCAGCCCCCATTCGTACCGCGCGGCGTTCCGGGGATCCTCGGCGACCGCGTAACGGCGTCGGGGGCACAGCCGCGGAACACTTCGTCTCCCGTTGTCGTTACCGTTGGTCAGGAACTCTTGTGATCGCGGTAACCGGAGAAGGTGGGTAATGGCGACGGACACGACCCCGGTCGACGTCGGGTTCCGTTCGGAACGCGGACCGATTCTCGTGTCACTGATGCTCACGACGTCACTGGTCGCGCTCGATGCGACCATCATCTCCACCGCCGTCTTCACCATCGTCGGGGACCTCGGCGGCTTCTCGCAGTTCCCGTGGCTGTTCTCGATCTACCTGCTCACCCAGGCCGTGTCGGTGCCGATCTACGGCAAGCTGGCCGACATCTTCGGCCGCAGGCCCGTGATGCTCCTGGGCATCGCCCTGTTCGGCGTCGGCTCGGTGCTGTGCGGGATCGCGTGGAGCATGCCCGCGCTGATCGCGTTCCGCGCGGTACAGGGTCTCGGCGCCGGGGCCGTCCAGCCGATGAGCATGACCATCGCCGGAGACATCTACACCCTCGCCGAACGCGCCAAGGCCCAGGGCTATCTGGCCAGCGTGTGGGGCATGTCGGCGGTGATCGGCCCGACCCTCGGCGGGGTGTTCTCCGAGTACCTGTCGTGGCGGTGGATCTTCTTCGTCAACATTCCCCTCTGCCTGCTCGCGGCCGTGATGCTGATCCGCAACTTCGACGAGAAGCGGGCGCGCACCCAGCGGTCCATCGACTACGCCGGCGCCGGAATCCTGGCGGTCGGGGCGACACTGCTCATCCTCGGACTCCTCGAAGGCGGGCAGGCCTGGGCGTGGAGATCCCCGATCAGCCTCGGCATCTTCGCGGCAGGATTCGTGTTCCTGATCGTCTTCGTCCTCGTGGAACGCCGCGCCGCCGAACCGGTGCTGCCGCTGTGGGTGTTCACCCGGCGGGTTCTCGCGGCGAGCAGCCTCGTGTCACTGCTGGTCGGGGCGATCGTCCTGGGCCTGACCACCTACGTGCCTACCTTCACCCAGGGCGTCCTCGGGACGGGCGCACTGGTGGCCGGGTTCGCGCTGGCCACCCTGACCATCGGCTGGCCGATCGCCGCGTCGCAGTCCGGGCGCGTGTACCTGCGCTTCGGCTTCCGTGTCACCGCCACCGCGGGGAGTCTGCTGGTCGTGGCGGGCACCGCTCTCACGTTGAGCCTGTCCATCGACTCGGCGGTGTGGCAGGTGGCGATCTGCTGCTTCGTCATCGGCGGCGGCATGGGTCTCGTCGCGAGCCCCACCCTCATAGCGGCGCAGTCGAGCGTCGACTGGTCGGAGCGCGGCGTCGTCACCTCGACCAACATGTTCGCCCGGTCCATCGGCAGCGCCGTGGGGGTCGCCCTGTTCGGCGCCCTCGTCAACGCGCGACTGGGCGGCGCCGACAACCCCGCCCCCGGCGACCTGGCCGGCGCCCTGCATCTGGTGTTCGTGGCCGCCCTCGGCGCGGCCGTCGTACTCGTCGTCGCCGCGGCGGCGATGCCGAAGTCCGCCTCCGCGCCGGAGGTCGAGCCGAGCGCACCGACGTCCGAACCGCCGGCTGTGAAGGAGTGACCGTGCCCGACCCGTGCGTCGACGTGCTGATCGCCTCGTATCTCGAGCAGGA
Source organism: Rhodococcus sp. IEGM 1305 (assembly GCF_030058635.1). Classification (NCBI taxonomy): domain Bacteria; kingdom Bacillati; phylum Actinomycetota; class Actinomycetes; order Mycobacteriales; family Nocardiaceae; genus Rhodococcus; species Rhodococcus sp. IEGM 1305. Next base: position 131,817 of record NZ_JASHKX010000015.1, on the reverse strand, counting down.
CCTGGTCGACAGGATCGCAGCCTGCGACCCACGGATCCGGGTGTCGTACGCACCCGAACTGCTCCCCCGGCCTCGATGGCACAGCGACCACGTCGGGGTGCCGCGTGATCTGACGGCCGGCGAGCACGACCGGTGGTCGTCGATGTTGCGGACCGCCGACGTGATGTTCGACTTCGACTGGCGGCACCCCGAACGCACCCTCGAACAGTCGCCGAATCTGCGTTGGATTCAGGCGACGTCCGCGGGCGCCGGGCAGCTGATCGAGAAATTCGGGCTGTCGCGCGTGCCGCTCACGGTGACGACCGCCGCGGGAGTCCACGCCGATCCGCTGGCGGAGTTCGCGCTCGCCGGCATTCTGCATTTCACGCGCGGCCTCCCCCGGCTGATCGCCGACCGGCAGACCCGGACCTGGCGCAAGCAGGAAACGACCGAGCTCGCAGGACGCCACGCGCTGATCGTGGGCGCCGGCAAGATCGGCTCGCGCACAGCGGAACTCCTCCGGTGTTTCTCCGTCACCGCAAGCGGGGTCGCCCGCACCCCCCGCCCCGCAGGCGCGCCTTTCGACAGCATGACCACCACCGACCGGATCGCCGAGCACCTGCCCGCCGCGGACATCCTCGTGATCTCCTGCGCCCTCACCGACGACACTCGCGGACTGATCGGACGCCGCGAACTCGCCGCCCTCCCGGACGGCGCACTGGTCGTCAACCTCGGCCGGGGACCGATCATCGACGAAGACGCTCTCGCAGAAGCACTGTCAACTGGCAGGCTGGGCGGGGCGGTCCTGGACGTCACCTCCACCGAACCGCTCCGCGAGGACTCGCCGTTGTGGACGGCCGACAACGTCATCCTCAGCCCGCACAGCGCCGCCAACGTGCCGTCCGAGAACGGGAAGATCGTGGATCTGTTCGTCGAGAATCTCGGACGCTACCTGTCGGGTGACGCTGCGCTGATCAACGAGTTCGACTTCGACGCGGGATACTGACCGCACAGAGCGGCCGCCGCCGCTACCGTGGGTATCCACCATGACCGACCGTGACCTCGTCGACCGGATCGACCGGCTCGTACACGACCAACTCGCGAACCACGACAACCGATCCGGGCACGACTCGAATGTGAACCAGGACCCTTGCCCGCACTGTGGACGCGAATGGCACGGGCTCGCGATCACCGAGCGCATGCAGCAGATGCGGCACGCCCGGGCACTCGACCCGAAATACAGCCACGCCCGCGATCACAGCCGGGTGCTGTGCGCGGGCTCGGCGTTCATCGGCCCGATGCCCGAAGAGGTGCTGATGCTCGGGGGTTTCGACGTGCACGCCGCCTGGCGGGACATGGTTGCGGCGGCACGGCAGGCGCCCGATCGGATCGAGCAGCCCGACCCGTTCGACGCGTATCGCACCGCCGGTCCGCCCGGAGACGAACCACCGGCTGTCGGCCTCGCCGGCGGATGCGACCGCGCGTCGTGGCACTGCCCGCAGTGCGGCGACCGAGCGCACTTCCTCGACGCCGGCCGCGAACCCAACGCCTTCGCGGTCGCGCTGCGCGCCTACGCCGCGCACATCGCCGCGGCGCACGACCCGTCCACGGACGACGAGGACGACGCGTCCACCTTCTCGACCCGCTGGGCACTTCCCACCCGCGGGGTGCTCTGGGACAGCCGGCACACCGTGATCGGACGATTCGGCCCCGGCGGCAGCACATTCGAACCCGGTGCCACCGCCCGCGACCTCCGCGGCTTCGGCGGCCCACCGCCCATGCGAGCCTGACCGGAGGTTACCGACCTGACCACCTCTCGGAGAGCGCCGGGCGAACGGAGACCCTGATGGACGGCCGCGACGCACAGTCAGCCCAGCACGGGCCCCGCCGCCGGACGGACACGCCGCGGTGGTGGCGGTTGGCGACCGGAATCGTCCTCACCGCCCTCGTCGCGTTCGCCTGCGCTGCGACGCTGGTGATCACGATTCCGATCGATCCGGTCTTCCCGTACGTCGTGCTCGCCGGTTTCGCCCTGCTCATTCTCGGTGCCGTGTGGCTGATCCTCGCCGGCGTGCAGCTCTGGCGGTTCCGGTGGGATCGACGCATCTGCCTTGCGCCTGCCATGGTGGCGCTGACCGCGACCCTCGTATTCTTCGGTGTGCCGTCCGACCTCGGGTGGCGGCTGTCGGTCGGCGCACTGACCGCGTACGCGCAGGCGTGCACACCATCGTCCGAGGACCAGCGGATAGGCCTGTACGACACCTGGCGCGTCGAGCCGCTGGACACCGGCTGCCACTTCTTCCTCGAAGGCGGCCTGGTCAACCTTGTCGGAGTCGCTCGTCTGCCGGACGGGACCGACAAGATCGGGCGCCCCCAGCGTGATGGTGAGATTGGATATCAGCACATCGAATCCGACTGGTACCGCTTCATGCAGATCTTCTGAGCCTCGCCAACTGTCGAAGCCGAATCCAGTCGACCGGCGTCGCTGCTTCAGAAACCGGTGGCTGCGACGATGCGGCCCCCGGCGACGGCCTCGAGCAACGCCGCATGGTCTCGGGTGTTCTGCTCTGCGTACGTTTCGGCGAATTCTGCTATCGCATGATCGAATTCGGTGTCGTCCCCGAGATAAGCGGCGATCGCGATCCGGTCGCCGGCCCGCGCGTGCGCATAGGCGAGGACCCGTGCACACAATCGCCCGTACAACATCATCGTGGCGGGTGTCTGGGATTCGACCACCGCCGAACCCTTGCCGTCCCTCAGTTGGCGCACGTAGAAGTCCCGCTCGACGCCGTCGGGGCCCGCGCCACGTTCCCAGCCCAGGAAGATGTCGCTCGCGGCCTGCATCAGCCGCTGTCCGCTGACCACTCGCTCGCCCTCCGCAGCGAACGACGGGCCGTCGACGTAACTCGACAGCACGGACGGACCCGCCTCCTTCACCTGCAGAAACAGCGGATCGTCGTCGTCTGCTCCCAGCATCAGAATGATCCAGGTGCGGGTGCCCACACTGCCGACCCCGACCACCTTGCGGGCAATCTGCACCATCCGGAACTGGTCGTAGAGGACGCGGTGGTCCCACCGCAGAGACTGCACATACGCGTTCAGGCGATGCCGTAGGTCTCGGTACAGCGATTCGAGGTCTTCGCCCGCGTACAACTCCTCGACCGGGACCAGCAGAGGCGGGTTGCTGATGATCCGCCTCTCCCCGTCGACGACGGCGGTCAGCTTGGAGAGCGCTTGGACGCTGTCCCGGCGCCGCGCCTTCTCCAGAGCTGTGCTGGCGCGTTTCCTCTGCGACTTGTCCAGCTCGTCTCGAAGTCCCACGAGTTCCGCTGTGGGCTCGATGTGGGAGTACCAGACGCCCAGGTTTCCCAGTTGCGCCTGTCTGGCGATGGTTTCGCGGTATTCGGCGGCGCACGCGCGGGTGATCTTCCTGGTCTTCTTGCCGCTGAATCCGTTCTCCTGCGCCGCGATCGCGAGGCTCGAGACCAGGCGTTTGACATCCCATTCGAAGGGACCGGGATGCGTCTCGTCGAAGTCGTTGACGTCGAATGCCAGCCGACGTTCCGGAGTGGCGAAGATTCCGAAGTTACTCAGGTGCGCGTCACCGCAGAGCTGCGTGCGCAGGCCCGTGGTAGGCGAGTGGGACAGGTCGTCGGCCATGATCGCGGCGCCGCCGCGGTAGAAGGCGAAGGCCGTCGCCGCCATACGTCCGTACCGGATCGGAACGAGTTCCGCGACTCTCTCCGTCGCCTGCTTCTCGAGGAGGCCCACCGGATCGCGCCGATCGGCCACACCGTGCTCCGCCAGCGCGGACGGCGGAGTGTCTCGACGGGCGGCCGTCCCTCGTTGTGCGCGCTCGGCCCGGCTCGGATGTGCCACCCGGTCGTCGCGTTCCGCGGAGTTCGTCATCGGGCCGCCGTAGATTCCTCGGACATGGCTGTCTGCCTTCCTCGAGCGACGCGATATGGCTTGTCGGTTGCCCATTCTCCTCCGCCCGGAGGGCGTTGGCGGCAAATACCAGCAGGTTCATCGGCAAAGGGGTGGGCTCGGCGGTGCCGTTCTGCTTGAATTGATGTATGTGCCGGTGGATGGCGTACTCGGGTGAGCCGATCCTCGCCGAGGAGCTGTTGTTCCGACCGGTTCATTCGCTGATCGATCAGAGTCTGCACTCGCGGCTCGGGGCGACCACCACGAATGGTGACGGCTTCGGTATCGGCTGGTACGGCGAAGGCAGTGAGCCGGCGGTGTACAAGAGCATCGAACCGGCCTGGAACGACAGCAATCTGCGGGAGATCGCCGGTCAGGTGCGAACACCGATGTTGCTCGCGCACGTGCGGGCCTCGACCGGGACGCCGGTGCAGCGCAGCAATTGTCATCCCTTCCGGCACGGCCGGTGGTTGTGGGTGCACAACGGCGCACTCCGCGGTTTCCACGAGATCAGACGCGACCTGGTGATGGCCGTCGACCCGACGCTGTTCTCCGACATCGAGGGGTCCACGGACTCCGAGGCCCTGTTCTTCCTCGCACTGACGTTCGGCCTCGCCGACGACCCCTTCGGCGCTGTCGCCCGGGCGGTCGGCTTCGTCGAAGACGTCGGCCGGACGTACGGGGTCGAGCATCCGGTGCAGATGACCGTCGCGACCACCGACGGCGAATCGCTGTGGATCTTCCGCTATTCGAGTGAGCGGCAGTCGAGGTCGCTGTTCTTCTCCACCGAGGTCGCGAAGCTGCGCGCACTCCACCCGGAGGTCGAGGTCCTGCACAACCTGGGCGGGGAGACCCGCTTCGTGGTCTCCGAACCCCTCCGCGACCTCGAAGGCGCGTGGAACGAAGTGCCGGAATCCTCCGCCGGCGTGGTCCGTCCGGGCGACGACGAAATCCGGCCCTTCGAACCGATCTCACCGGCCTGACTTCGCACAGCTCACTTGGCGGTGCTCTTGCGGGGCCGCCCACGACGCGCGGTGGTCTTGGCCGGAGGCGCAGTCTTAACCGGCGGGTTCTCCGATTCCGGTTCCGCGTCGGCGGTGGATTCTTCGGACGGATCGTCGCGCCAACTGATTTCGATCTCGATCTCGGTCTCGTCGCCGTCGACCTCGATCTCGAGCTCCCACTGGACACGGTCGCCGACGACGACCGAAATCGAGTCGCCACCGGAGCCCAGTTCCACCTCGGAGCCGCTCGCGAGTGCCTGTCCGAGCGCGATGAGCCGGTCGGACACCTCTTTCCGGGAGAGCTCGGACTTCCTCTTGATCTCCAGTTTGGGCACGGCGACTCCTCACCTCGGTGCAGTGTCTCATCACCGTAACTGTCGCGAGACCGGTGGCCGGATCGAACCGAGAACAAAGTGAAGATGTAGCTTCGTCGTCCCCACACATGGGACACTCGGTGCAGCGCGCGATGGACGGACGGTGGGCCTCCGATGACCGAAGAACCGACTTCCAGTGATTCGAAGCGGGTAGCGGGCCCTCAACGCCTGCTCGGACTGCTGCTGGCGATGGCGATGTTCGTGCTCGTCGTCGACACATCACTGATGAACGTGTCGATCTCCTCGGTGGTTCGCGACCTCGACACGACCGTCAGCGGCGTCCAGGCGGCGATCGCACTCGAGGCGCTGGTATCCGCCGCGTTCATCCTCATCGGTGGCAAGGTCGGCGATCTCATCGGGCGCAAACGGGCGTATGTGCTGGGCCTGCTCGGCTACGCAGTCGGTGCGTCGGCGATGGCACTCGCACAGAGCCTGACCGCGATCATCATCTTCTGGGCGATACTCGGTGGAATCGGCGCGTCACTCCTGTTGCCCGCCATGCAGTCCCTCATCCACGGCAACTTCGAAGGCGCCGCTCAGAAGAAGGTCTACGCCCTGGTCGGGGCGGCGGCCGCGATCGCCGCTGCCGTCGGACCGCTGCTCGGCGGTTTCATCACCACCTACCTCTCGTGGCGCGTCGGGTTCGTGCTCGAAGTCGTCATCATCGCGGTCGTCCTGTCCGGCATCAAACTGGTCCGCGATGTGCCCTACACCGGACCCCGCGTCATCGACCTGGTGGGCGCGGCCCTCTCCGTTCTGGGCATGGGCGGGATCGTGCTCGGAATCCTGGTGTGGCAGGAGGGCGGCGAATCCGTTGGTGCGCTCCTGGTGATCGGTGCGATTGCGATGGCCGTGCTGGCGTACTGGCTCGTGCGGCGCAAACGCCAAGGAAAGCCGGCACTGCTGGACCCGGACCTGTTCCGCTCCAAGGTCTTCCGACTGGGCATCTCCGGGCAGATGCTCCAGCAGATCGCCCTGGGTGGCACGATGATCGCGCTACCGATCTACCTGCAGATGGTGCTCGAGTACAACGCGATGCAGGCTGGCTTGTCCCTCGCACCTCTCTCGCTCAGCATGTTCGCAGTGGCGGTGCTCGCGGGCAAGAAGGCGGGCGACCGGCGCCCGAGCAGCATCATCCGGTGGGGATTCGTGCTTCTGACGATCGGGATCGCGGCGCTGATCCCGATCGTGCCGCGCGCCGAGTTCGGTTGGGGCCTGGTGATCCCGTTGGTGATCGCCGGATCCGGGTTGGGGTTGCTGGTGTCTCAACTCAACAACTACACGCTGGCACCGATCGAGGAGGAGCGGATCAGCGAGGCCGCCAGCGTCAATTCCGCGGCGGGATCGTTCGGGCTCTCGTTCGGGCTGGCGTTCGCCGGCGCCATCATGCTGGCAACGCTGTCCTTCACCTTCACCTCGATGGCGGAGTCGAGCACCGTGCTCCCGCCCGCCGAGCAGCAACAGGTGGCGCAGGTGCTCGAGGACGACGCCGAAGTCATGAGCAACACCCAGCTCGAACAGTTGCTCGTCGACCAGCCCCCGGAGATTCAGGACGAGATCATCCGCATCAACACCGACGCACGACCGCTCGCCCTTCAAATCGCCCTGCTCATCCCCATCCTCGCCGGGCTCATCGGGGTGTTCAATTCGTTCCGCATGAGGCGCATACCGGACCCGACACCACAGAACTCCGGCGAAGGGACAGACCTGGGCTGAGTCCCCCGCGCGTCGAAACCGCACGGATCGTGGGCACGACTGTCGTTCAGGAGTTTTGCGGGCTCTCCGCGACGGGGGCCTCCCAGGCGGCCGGTGTGCGTCCGGCGTACTGTCGTGCTTCGTCCATGAGCGCCCGCGCGGGTGGTGTGAGGTGGGTTCGCCGGCAGACGGCGGCGACGTGCAGATAGGACTCGGGGACGATGCGGTGCACGGTGGCGCCTGCCTGCCGGGCCGACGGTGCCCACGACGACGGCATGACGGCCTGCCCGAATCCGCTGAGCACCATCGGCAGGATCGACGTCCGGTGGGCGACCTCGGCGACGATGGTGGCGGCGACGCCACTGGCGAGGACCTCGTCGACGAGTGTTCGCATCAACGACCCCCGCTGCGAGACGATCAGGCGGAAGCCCGACAGTTCCGATCTCCGAATCTCCGGGCGGGCCGGTGTTTCGGCGCCCGGGCCGGAGATGAGGATCAGCGGCTGGCTTTCGAGCGCGACGACGTCGAGTTCGGGAGCACGCACCGCGGCGGGTGAACCCAGGATCCCGATCTCGCAGACGCCGGTGCGCACGGCGTGCAGCACCTCTTCGGGAGTGAACGCCGCCTCGGCATTGACGGTGACCGAAGGATAGGTGCGGCTGAACCTGGTGAGGATCGTGGTGAGGGGTTCGATCCCGGGTGACGGCATCGTGATCAGGTCCACGCGCCCGGCGCGCAACCCTTTCAGTGCATCGACGGAGGCCTTCGCGTCCGCGAGATCGCGCAGCACCACGCGGGCGGGACCGACGAGCGTTTCGCCGGCGTCACTGAGCACCAGCCGGCGTCCGACGCGGTGAAAGAGCGGTACCCCGAGTTCACGCTCCAGCGCGGATATCGACTGGGACAGCGAGGGCTGCGCGATCAGCAGTGTTTCCGCCGCACGGTTGATGCCTCCCTGATCGACCACAGCCAGGAAGTACCTCAACTGACGCGCGTCCATCCGAACCCCTCATTCCCGTCGAGCCGCGCCGAACCCTGGAGTGCGACCGCGGCGTGGACACTCACTCTACCTGCGAAAACACGGCTCGATTAGGTCAAACCTATAAGCCGGATCGACTCTTGGTCATGGACGCTGCGCGATTGTGACGGGTTAATGAATGCATCACACACTGTGACGAGCACAACACGATGGAGGCAACGACATGGCACCGCAGACGTTCAAGATTGCATCGATCCCCGCCGACGGCGTCGGCAAGGAGGTCGTCGCTGCCGGACGGCGCGTGCTCGACGTCCTCGCAGAACAGTCCGGTGGGCGTTTCGCCTTCGAGTGGGAAGAATTTCCCTGGGGATGCGGGTACTACGAGCAGACCGGGAAGATGATGGCCGACGACGGCCTCGACACCCTGAAGGCATTCGACGCCATCTACTTCGGCGCGGTCGGATGGGAGAACGTCCCCGACCACATCAGCCTCTGGGGGCTGCGGCTCAACATCACCCAGAACTTCGACCAGTGGGCCAACGTGCGACCCGTGAAGTTCCTCCCCGGCGTGCAGTCCCCGCTGCGCAAGGCCGACGACACCGAACTCGACTGGGTCGTCGTCCGGGAGAACAGCGAGGGCGAGTACGCGGGCCTCGGCGGACGTAACCTCAGCGGCCGCGGACCGGGCAACGAGGTCGCACTGCAGACCGCGCTGTTCACCGAGAAGGGCTGCGAGCGCATCATGCGGTTCGCGTTCGACCTGGCTCGCACCCGCACCGTGAAGAAGGTGTCCAGCGTCACCAAGTCCAACGCCCAGCAGTACGGCATGGTCCTGTGGGACGAGGTCTTCAACCGCGTCGCCCTCGACTACCCCGACGTCGCGACCGAAAGCGTTCTCGTCGACGCCATGAGCGCCAAGTTCATCCTGCACCCGGAGGACCTGTCGGTGGTGGTGGCGTCGAATCTCAACGCCGACATCCTCTCCGACCTCGGCTCCGCGCTGGCGGGAAGCCTCGGTGTCGCGGCGAGCGCGAACCTCAACCCGGAACGACGCTTCCCGAGCATGTTCGAACCCGTGCACGGTTCCGCACCCGACATCGCGGGCCAGGGCATCAGCAACCCGATCGGCGCGATCGCCAGCGCCGCCCTGATGCTCGACCACTTCGGACTGCACGACGAGGCACGCCGCGTCGAAGCCGCCATCGAGGCCGCCACCGCGAGCGGAGCACTGACCCGCGACATCGGCGGCTCGTCGGACACCGACGCCGTCACCGAGGCGATCGTGCACGCGCTGCAGACTGCGCTGACCCCGGCCTGACCGCCTTCCATCTGCACAGCCGGCCCGGCTCGGCAGGATCTGCCGAGCCGGGCCCTCACCCCTCGAACGGTCGGTAACTCTCGGCCACCCCGTCTTCACACCCGAACACTCTCACCCGAGGTGAACGTCATGGAAATACCCAGCAGCGCAGCGACTTACCAACCGGCGACTGTGAAGAAACCGTGGTACAGGCAACTGTACTTCTGGGTTCTCATCGCGATCGTGCTCGGCATCCTGGTCGGGTGGCTCTGGCCGGACACCGGCGAGGCGATGGAGCCGATCGGCACCACCTTCATCACCGCGATGAAGATGCTGATCTGTCCGATCGTGTTCCTGACGATCGTCGGCGGCATCGCGAGTGTCGCGGACCTGAAGAAGGTCGGGCTGACCGGAATCAAGGCGCTGACCTACTTCCAGGTCGGAACGATCCTTGCGCTGCTCACCGGCCTCGTCGCGATCAACCTCTTCCGCCTCGGGGACGGGGTGAACGCCGACGCCGCCTCGCTGGAAACGACCGACTCGGCCAACAAGCTGATTCAGACCGGTGAAGAGAAACAGTGGTGGGAGTTCATCACCCACCTGGTCCCGGACAGTGTGTTCGGCCCGTTCGTCGAGGGCGACATCCTGCAGGTCATCTTCCTCGCCGTCATCTTCGGTGTCGCCATCAACGCGGTAGGACAGATCGCCGCACCGATCCGGGACGCCGTCGAACGCCTGACCGCGGTGGTGTTCAAGGTCCTGAGCTTCATCATGAAACTCGCACCCCTCGGTGCGTTCGGTGCCATGGCCTTCGCCATCGGCAAGTACGGTGTCTCCACCCTCACCAGCCTCGGCAGCCTGATCCTGCTGTTCTACGTCACGTCCGCGTTCTTCGTCTTCGTGGTCCTCGGATCGGTCATGGCGTACTTGCGGCTCAACATCTTCCGGATGCTCGGCTTCTTCAAGGAAGAACTCCTGCTCATTCTCGGAACCTCCACCGCCGAGCCCGCGCTGCCCGGCCTGATGCGGAAGCTGGAGTACGCCGGCGTCAAGAAGCCCACGGTGGGACTCGTGGTGCCCACCGGCTACAGTTTCAACCTCGACGGGGCAGCCATCTACCTCTCTCTCGCGGCGCTGTACATCGCGCAGGCCACCAACACCGACCTGTCGATTCCGCAGCAGCTCGGCCTCCTCGGCGTCATGTTGTTGACGTCCAAGGGCGCCGCAGGTGTCGCCGGAGGCGGATTCATCGCGCTGACAGCAACATTGAGCACACTCGGCACCATCCCCGCAGCCGGCATCATGCTCATCTTCGGTATCGACAAGTTCATGTCCGAATGCCGCGCCCTGGTGAACTTCATCGGCAACGCCGTCGCCACCCTGTTCGTCGCCAAATGGAACCACGAACTCGACGTCGACCGCGCCCGCCGCGTCTTCTCCGGCGAAGTACTTCCCCCGCCCGACGGTGACGTCGAGAACGACTTCGACATGGAGATCCTGGAACAGGAACCACGGGACAAGCACCACCACATGATCAAGGAACCGGACGCGGTCCGCGTCGACCACGAAAGGCTCGACCCCGCGACGGCGCCCGCGCACTCCGCACAGCGATGACCGCACTCCGCACTGCACGCGAGAAAGGAAGGCCGATGAGGGTTCTGGTTGCCCCGGACAAGTTCAAGGGCTCGCTCTCCGCAGCCGATGTCGCCGAACACCTCTCTGCCGGACTTTCTTCGGCGGGAATCGAGAGCACACAGCTTCCCCTCGCCGACGGCGGCGACGGCAGCGTCGACGCGGCGGTGGCCGTCGGGTTCACTCCACACCCGGTCACCGTCGCAGGCGCCACCGGAACACCCCAGCGCGGTCGTATCGCAGTCAACGGCACCACAGCGGTGATCGAAGTCGCCAACACCTGCGGTCTGGCCACCCTCCCAGGCGGCCGCCGCGCTCCGCTCGACGCCTCCAGCCTCGGTATGGGACAAGCGATCTCGAAGGCGTTGCGGTTTCGACCCCGCCGGTTGGTCCTCGCCCTGGGCGGGTCCGCCGGCACCGACGGCGGAATGGGCATGCTCGCCGCGTTGGGATTCACGTTCGCCGACGCCGACGGCCGGCAACTGCGGGCCTGCGGCCGGACCCTGCACCAGGTCCACACGGTCGATTCCTCCCGCGCAATGAATCTCTCCGGAATCGAGATCGTGATCGCCGGCGACGTCACCAACCCACTGACCGGACCGAACGGCGCCGCCGCCGTGTACGGCCCCCAGAAGGGCGCCGACCCCGCAACCGTGCGCGAACTCGACGCCGGCCTCGACAACCTCGTCGACGCGTTCACCCGCAGCGGCCACCCGCAGGCGCGTACGGTCGCGAACTCCCCCGGCGCCGGCAGCGCCGGCGGCATCGGATTCGCCGCCATGATGCTCGGAGCACGCATGGTCTCGGGTGCCGAGTACTTCCTCGACCTGCTCGATTTCGACGGCTACCTCGCAGGAATGGACCTGGTGATCACCGGCGAGGGCAGCATCGACGAGCAGACCGAACACGGCAAACTCCTCGCCGTCCTCGCCCGCCGCGCCCACCCGGTCCCGGTGATCGCCGTCGCCGGCCGCAACACGCTCTCCCGGAACCGTTGGGCACCCACCGGTTTCGAATACATCCATGCCCTCGGCGACTACACCGACCGGAACACGGCCACCGACCCGGAGCTGACCGGCGAACTCCTCACCCGTATCGGGTGCGACATCGGCCGCAGCTCACTTCTCCACAACGAAGGACCACGATGACTCTCACTGACATCCCCTCGCCACTCGCCGCCGATGTCGGCGCGGCGTCGCTGCTGTCGCCGCGGAGGGCGAAGATCGTCTGCACGCTCGGGCCGGCCACCGCCACGGACGAGCGCACCCGCAGTCTCGTCGAAACCGGGATGGACATCGCCCGACTGAATTTCAGTCACGGCGACCACACCGACCACGAAGCCAACTACCGGCGCGTCCGCGCCGCAGCCGACAACACCGGCCGAGCCGTCGGAATCCTCGCGGACCTACAGGGACCGAAGATCCGCCTCGGCCGCTTCGCCGACGGCGGGGCGGTATGGGCGACCGGCGAACAGGTCCGGATCACCGTCGAGGACTGCGCGGGCACCCACCACCGGGTCTCGACCACCTACACCCACCTCACCCAGGACGCGCGGCCCGGTGACCGACTGCTGGTCGACGACGGCAAGATCGCGCTGACCGTCCTCGACGTCGACGGCAACGACGTCGTGTGCCGGGTGACCGAGGGCGGCCCGATCAGCAACAACAAGGGAGTCTCCCTCCCCGGAATGGACGTGTCCGTCCCGGCGCTGTCGGACAAGGACATCGACGACCTCGAATTCGCCCTGCGGCTCGGAGTCGACCTGATCGCCCTGTCGTTCGTCCGCGCCCCCACCGACATCGACCGGGTCCACGACGTGATGGACCGGATCGGCCGTCGGGTGCCGGTCATCGCGAAGATCGAGAAACCCGAGGCCGTCGACGACATCGAGGCGATCGTGCGCGCCTTCGACGCCGTCATGGTCGCGCGCGGCGACCTCGGGGTGGAACTCCCCCTCGAACAGGTGCCGTTGGTGCAGAAACGCATCGTGCAGATCGCCCGGGAGAACGCCCGACCGGTGATCGTCGCCACCCAGATGCTCGAGTCGATGATCGACAACTCCCGCCCCACCCGGGCCGAGGCGTCGGATGTCGCCAACGCGGTCCTCGACGGCGCCGACGCGGTGATGCTGTCCGGTGAAACCTCCGTCGGCGCCTACCCGACCGAGACGGTCGCGACGATGGCGCGGATCCTCTCCGCCGTCGAACACCAGTCCACCACCGTCCCCGCCCTCACCCACACTCCCCGCACCCACGGCGGGGTGATCTCGTTCGCCGCCCGCGACATCGGCGAACGCCTGGACGCCGCAGCGCTGGTGGCGTTCACCCAGTCCGGGGACACCGTGCGACGACTCGCCCGGCTCCACACCCCGCTGCCGCTGCTGGCATTCACCCCGGTACCCCAGGTGCGCAACGAACTCGCCCTCACCTGGGGCACCGAAACCTTCCTCGTCGACCCGGTCGAATCGACCGACGAGATGATCCGCCAGGTCGACACCGCCCTCCTCCGACTGGGCCGCTACCGGCGCGGCGACCTCGTCGTCATCGTCGCCGGCTCACCCCCACACACCGTCGGATCCACCAACCTCATCCACGTCCACCGGGTCGGCGAGGACGACTTCACGAAGTAGACGCTGCCGCCCTCTGGAGAAGGTGCGGACGCGTGGCCCCGACGGGGTTGAGCTGCTCGTAGGCCCGTGCCACGTCGAGCAGGAACAGGTCGTTGCCCGGGGCGGCGACGATCTGCACGCCGACGGGCAGACCGTCGGCGCTGAAGCCGGCGGGAACCGAGATCGCGGGGCAACCCAGCACCGTCACGGTCAACGCGGACGTCATCCAGTCGAGGTAGTCGTCGCAGCGACGGCCGTCGACCGCCGCCGGGTACTCGAGCTCGGCGTCGAACGGGAGCACCTGCGACACGGGCATCACCAGGATGTCGTGGTGGGTGAAGAACTCGACGGCGCGCTGCTGGATCTCCGCCTGCGCCACCATGGCTTTCGCGACATCGTCGGCGGAGAGCCGGTCTGCCTGCCGGATGTTGTCGAGCAGCGACGGCTTCAGCAGTTCGGGGGTGGCGTCGGCGCGGTCACCGAGGTCGATCTTGAACCGCCATGCCCGCAGTGTGCGGAACACCCACTCGGCGTCGGGAATCGACGGCGCGTCCTCGGCCACCACGGCACCCGCGGCGGCGAAGATCGACGACTGCCGGTCGTGAATCTCGCGGACCGGCGCGTCCACGGGGAAGATGCCGTTCAGATCCGCGGACACCGCGACGCGCAGACCCTGCAGGCCGGCGACACCGAGACGCGGCGCGACGGCGTCGGCGCTGAGAGAACTGCGGATCCGCGCGTCGGGTCCGGAGATCACCGACAGCAACAGTTCCAGGTCGTCGACGTTCCGGGCCATCGGCCCCTGCGTCACGAGTGAGTCCCAGGGCGCGCTGTTGGGCCAGCACGGAACACGGCCGGGGGTGGGGCGCAATCCGACGACGTTGCAGAACGACGCCGGGTTTCGCAGCGAACCGCCCATGTCGCTGCCGTCGGCCAGCGGGACGAGTCCCGCACCGAGCGCCGCCGCGGCGCCGCCGCTCGAGCCACCCGCGCTCTTGGTGGGGTCGTACGGGTTGGTGGTGGTCCCGAAGACGGGGTTGAACGTGTGCGAGCCTGCGGCGAATTCGGGGACGTTGGTCTTGCCGATCGTGACGGCCCCGGCCGCGATGACGCGTTCGGCGATCAGCTCACTGGTCTCTGGCACGTTGTCGACGAGGAGCGGTGAGCCCGCCACCGTCGGGAATCCGGCGACGTCGTGAGTGTCCTTGAACGCGAACGGCAGTCCGTGCAGCGGCCCCACCGGGGTCCCGGCCGCAGTCTGCGCGTCCGCGGCGGCAGCGGTGGCGTGCGCGCGGTCGAGGTCGAGACTGACGAGCGCGTTGACCGTCGGATTCACCTGCGTGATCCGGTCCGTGTGCAGGTGGAGCAGCTCGCGGGCCGAGATGTCCTTGCTACGCAGTGCGGCGAGCATCTCTCGCGCGGTCGAGTAGTGATCGATGGTCATTACGTGGTCTCCAGGATCGGGGTCGCGGCCGGAAGGTCTTCCGACGACGCGGAGGTCGGGGTGCGGGGACGGGTGGCGCGGACGACGGCCTCCACGACGGCGATTACCGCGAGGTTGAGGACCAGGCCGCAGATTCCGGCGTCGATGTTGGCGAGGTTCAGTTCGAAGACGGTCATCACGATGACGGTGAGCATGCCCACGACGAGTCCGGCGAACACGGATTGCTTGGCGAGCAGAGGCTTCTCGGGCAGAGCCAGCGCCAGACCGGGAGCGAGCTGGCTGAGACCGCCGAACGTGAGCAGCAACAGGTTGGCCAGCAGATCGGGGCGCGTCAGGCCGAGTACGAGAGCCGTGGTGGCAGCCGCGATCACGACCAGATGGTTGAACCGGAGCTTCGTGCGCTCGCTTTCGATCTTCACCAGGTTGTGCGACGCCAGCGTCGAGATGCCGATGCAGATGGCGCCGGCAGGCAGCATCGCGGCGGAGGCGGCGGCGATCGCGATCAGTCCGAGCGCCCAGTTCGGCAGGGCTCCCCCGGCCAGCGTGAGCAGGACGGCGTTGCTGCTGGTGTTGGGATTCAGCGCGAGGATCCCGACGAAGCCCAGCATGATCGGGAGAATCATGACCACCTGGTACATCGGCAGAAAAGTGTTGTTGGAGCGGATCACTCGACCGTTCTTCGCGGCCAGCAGCGGCGGCCAGAGATGCGGAGTGGTGAGGAACCCGCAGCCGATCGCGGAGATCAGCAGGCTCGTGGTCCACCAGACCTTGTCGTAGTCGCCGGGATTCACAGTCAGCATCTCGCTGTGGGTCTGGGCGATCTGGCCGAACACGTCGCCGATGCCACCGGCGAAGTGCAACGGGATCACGATGGACAGCACCACGACGGCGAGCAGGATCAGGACGTCCTTGACGTAGGCGGTACGCGCGAGGCCGTGAATGCCGGCCCACAGCACGAATCCGACGACGAGGACGGTCGCGACGATCATGCTCAGCGTGCCCGAACTCGCGCTGCCCGTGACGAGACGGACGATCAGACCGAGGCCGGTGATCTGCAGCTGCAGGTACGGCAGCAGGAAGATGATGCCACACAGGGCGACGAGCCGGCCGAGGAGCGGGCTGCGGTACCGGTCCGCGAAGAAGTCGGCCTGGGTGATGTAGCCGCGGTCCTTGCTGAGTTTCCAGATTCGCGGTCCGATGAAATACAGGGCCACGTAGCCGAGCGGGATGTACGGGATGGCGTAGGTGGCGCCGATGCCCGCGGTGAACGCGATCCCGGCGACACCGAGGAACGTGAACGTGGTGAACGATTCACCGGCCTGCAGGAAGAAACTGGTGACCACACCGAAGTTCCGTTTGCCGACCGTCCACTCGCTCAGGTTCTGAGCGCGTTTCCGGCGTCCACCGACCGCGATCACGGCCAATCCGATCATGCCGGCCAGGGTGATCCACAGAGCTGAGTTCGTCATAGCGTCGCCTCCTCGAGCTGGCGGTCGTCGCTCCGCTCCTCGTGCGGCCGGACGAGGCCGAACTCCACCGCTGCCAGGGCGGGCAGCAGCAGGAGCACCCAGGCCGAGCACCAGACGAGCAGCCGGGGCATTCCCAGCCACAGGTCGGCGGTGTTCACAAACGGCAGCCACACGGCGGTGACGAGTGCGAGCACCGGGGCGACCGGGACGAGCAGCAGCCAGCGGCGCTGCGGCGAATCCTCGATCGCCCCGAGAATGGCGTCTCGTTGCATGCTGTTCCTTCTTCCATCCGGGGAGTAGAGGAAGCATGCGTGGTGCGGATCACAGCACTCAACAGCTGGACGAGGTTCGGCGAAATCGGCCACCAGCCTGTCGGAGATCGCAATCAGGTGCGCCGGAGGGGCCGCCAGATGTCGAAATCCGTCACATTGCCCGCCCGCTGCGTTTGACCGCCTGCACCACCATGTTGGTTTCCAGGGCCGCCGCGTCCGCCACCCACGGCGCGGTGGTGATGTAGTCGTAGAGCACCGACTCGTCGGGCGCGGCGATGTTGGCGACCACCTGGTACTCGCCCGCCGTGCCGGCGGCGTACCGCACGTACGGCATCTCGAGCATCCCCCGCACAAGCGGTTCGATCCGGTTGCGCTGAGTCTTGATGAACAGCATCGCCTCGGCACGCAGCCCGAACAGGACCGGATCCACCACCACCCGGAGGCTGATCGCACCCTCGGCGAGCAGCGACTGGACACGTCGCCGGGCCGTCGCCTCGGACACGCCCGCGGTCCGGGCGAGCGCCGTGGTTCCCACCCGCCCGTTCTGCATCAGCTCGCGGATGATCGTCCGGTCGACGGGATCCCGGGTGCCGCGTTCGAGGTCCGTGAGAAACGTCGCCGGAGGCGACACCCCGCCGATCGCTTCCTTCTCGGCGGGGGTCAGCACCCCGGCCTCCCACTCGCGGACCGTGCGGAAGTATCGCAGCACGGGGTCGGTCCAGCTTCGGACCACGCCCATCGTCGCGGGCAGTTCGTCCATGACGAGCTTCGGGAGGCGGTCCCGGGACACGTGGATCTCGGCCACACAGTCGGCGGTGCCGGTGAGGATGTACACGAAGATGCAGTCGCTGCGCTGGGCGAGGGCGCTCGCCGCCACCCGAACCGTTCCCGGGGAGCACTGGAGGCGGACGATCGCGGTGCCGCCGCTGTTCGCGACGGCGGTGACGGCCACCCGGCCGGACTCGAGGAGCGCGATGCCGTGCCGGGTGACGTTCCGCTCGGGTTCGCCGAGCGCCTGGGCGATGCGGCTCCAGGAGCACCGCCCGTCGACCTGGAGGGCGGCGACGATCCGCTGATCGAGCGAGAACCTGCGTTCGGTCATTGCAGCCGCCTGCCCTCCATGCAACGTGTGCATGCGATGTTAGGCCAGTCGGGGGTGGCGAGAATCCAGATGCTGTTTGCGGCTGATATCGCGCCCCACGTCGTGACTCGAAATCGCTGGTCTGCAACGGAATACGTGTCGCAACGGGACCGCAGACGGACAAGCTGAACCACCAAAGGTTAGGCTAACCGTATATGGTCGTGACGTGACGGTGCGCATCGCCACACGCACCGCAGTTGTCCGCTACGAAAGGTGATCGCATATGCAGTCGACGGCCGTTGCCGAGTCCGCAGAGACTTCGGCGGACCTCCCGCCGGGCGCGCCGTTCATTCTCTCCCGACCGCACGGCACCGTGATCGCCGACGGCATCCGCACCGGTTACGACTCCGCCCACGACGCCGCCGCGGCCCTGCGGAGCGGCACCGCGACGTCGGTGGTCGGCGCGCTCGCCTTCGACCCGTCACATCCCGCCGCGCTGATCGCACCACAGACGCTGCGTCATCACCCGGGAAGCTGGTCCCCTCGACTGCAGGCCCTTCCGCGCGTGCGCGCCGGTGCGTCGATTCCCGCGGAGGACGAGCACATTTCCCGGGTCGCCGCCGCCATTCACGTGCTGCGGGAACCCGAGGCCACACTGCACAAGGTGGTGCTCGCCCGATCGGTCGTCCTGCACGCCGACGAACCGCTGCATCCGCACGCACTGCTCGCGCAACTCGTCGCGAACGACCTCGGCGGCAACGGCTTCAGCGTCGATCTGAGCGCCGCAGGCACAGGCTGGTCGGGACGGCACCTCGTCGGCTCGAGTCCCGAGGTGCTCATCCGTCGCCACGGCGACACCGTGACCTGCCACCCTCTCGCCGGATCCGCTCCCCGGCACACCGATCCCGAGATCGACCGGCTGACCGCGGAAAACCTCGCGTCGTCGGAGAAGAACCTGCGCGAACACACCCTCGTCGTCGAGGCGCTGCGAGCGAGCCTCGAACCGTTCTGCACCGAGCTCGACATCCCCGACCGGCCCACCCTCACCAGCACACCGCAACTGTGGCATCTCGGCACGCCCGTGTCGGGACGGCTGCGGGACCGCTCGGTGACCGCACTGGACCTCGCCGTCGCCGTGCACCCGACCCCGGCCGTGTGCGGCACCCCCACCGACGCGGCGCGTGCACTGATCGGCGAACTCGAGGGCGACCGCGGCTTCTACGCCGGCGCCGTGGGCTGGGCCGACGCCGACGGTGACGGCGAATGGATTGTCACCATCCGGTGCGCGCAGATCGACGCCGACCGCACCACCGTCACGGCGTACGCCGGCGGCGGCATCGTCGCCGCATCCGAACCGGACGACGAACTCGCCGAGACCACAACCAAACTGGGCACCGTCCTCGCCGCACTGGGACTCCCCCGATGAGCGGCACGACACTGGTCGTCGGGGCGGCACAGGGCATCGGGCGGGCCACGGCCGTCACACTGTCGCGGTCCGGTCACCGCCTGGTACTGCTCGATCGCGACGCCGACGGCCTCGCCGCCACCGCGGCACTGCTCGACACCCCGCCGCTCGGCACCGCCGTCACCGACATCCGCGACACCGCCGCCGTCACCGACACCGTCCGCCGGATCGAGGACGAGCACGGACCCATCACCGCACTCGCGCACGTGGCGGGTGTGCTCGAGACCGGCTCGGTGCTCGATGCCGACCCCGAGAGCTGGCAGCGGGTGTTCGACGTCAACGTCACCGGCCTCGTCAACGTGCTGAGGGCGGTCGGCACCGGAATGCGCGAGCGTGCAGCCGGTTCCATCGTCGTGGTCGGTTCCAACGCCGCGGGCGTCCCCCGCACCGGCATGGGCGCGTACGGCGCGTCCAAGGCTGCCGTCTCGATGATCGTCCGGGTACTCGGCCTCGAACTCGCCGAATACGGGATCCGCGCCAACATCGTCGCCCCCGGCTCGACGGACACCGCGATGCAGCGGTCGCTGTGGTCGGATCCCGCCGACGACGCCGGAGCGCGCGGGGCGATCGACGGCGACCTGGGCTCGTTCAAGGTCGGTATCCCGCTGGGCCGCATCGCCGACGCCGCCGACATCGCGGACTCCGTCGAGTTCCTGCTGTCGGAGCGGGCGCGTCACATCACCATGCAGGCGCTCTACGTCGACGGCGGCGCTACCCTCCGAGCCTGACGCCCCGAACAGCCATGCCCGTGAAAGGACTTTCGATGACCACGAGCGTTCGCGCTCCCCTGGAGACCACCGTCGGCTACCCCGCCGACCTCGCCGCACGCTACCGTGACGCCGGGTACTGGACGGACGAGACGTTCCAGCAGTTCCTGGGCGCCCGCGCCGAGCAATTCGGGGACGCGATCGCCGTGACCGGGCCGGACGCGTCCGGGGTCGACCGTTCCCTCACCTACCGGCAACTGTCCGACCGCGCCGACCGGCTCGCCGCCGGGCTGCAGTCGTCGGGGGTGCAGCCCGGCGACCGGGTGGTGGTGCAATTGCCGAACGTCGTCGAGTACGTCGAGGTGATCTTCGCGGTCTTCCGGCTCGGCGCACTGCCGGTGTTCGCGCTTCCCGCGCACCGCGCCCAGGAGATCTCCTACTTCTGCAGCTTCACCAACGCCGCGGCCTACGTCGTCACCGATACGCACGCAGGATTCGACTACCGCACCCTCGCCCGCGACGTGGTGGCCTCGGCCGAGAATCCGCCCCGAATCATCGTGGCCGGGGACGCGGAGGAGTTCACGTCACTCGACGAACTGCGGGCGGCGGAACCGATCTCGGACGGGCCGGCGGTGGGTCCGGAATCCGTGGCATTCCTGCAGCTCTCGGGCGGAACCACCGGGGTGTCGAAGCTGATCCCGCGCACCCACACCGACTACCTGTACTCGGTGCGCGAGTCGGACCGCATCTGCGGTGTCGACGAGAGCACCCGCATGCTCGTCGTTCTGCCTGCGGCGCACAATTTTCCGATGAGCTCACCGGGCATCCTCGGTGTGCTGCACGCCGGTGGTCGCGTGGTGCTCGCGCCGGATCCGAGTCCCGACACCGCGTTCGCGCTCATCGAGAAGGAGGGCGTCACGATCGCGTCGCTGGTGCCGCCGCTCGCGTTGGCGTGGCTCGCCGCCAGTGGTCGCACGGAACGCGACCTCTCGAGCCTCGAGGTGCTGCAGGTGGGCGGTGCCAAATTCAGCGCCGAGGCCGCGAAGCGGGTCCGTCCCGAACTCGGGTGCACGCTGCAGCAGGTCTTCGGGATGGCGGAGGGCCTGGTCAACTACACCCGGCTCGACGACCCGGAAGACACGATCGTCACCACCCAGGGCAGACCGATCAGCCCCGACGACGAGGTCCGGGTCGTCGACGACCGGGGCGAGCCCGTCCCGAACGGCACGTCCGGTCATCTGCTCACCCGCGGCCCGTACACCATCCGCGGGTATTACCGGGCTCCCGAACACAATTCGACGGCGTTCACCGAGGACGGCTTCTACCGCACCGGCGACATCGTCCGGCTCACGGACGACGGCTACCTCGTCGTCGAGGGCCGCGCGAAGGACCAGATCAACCGCGGCGGCGAGAAGGTGGCCGCGGAAGAGGTCGAGAACCATCTCCTCGCACACCCCGCCGTCGCCGACGTCGCGGTGGTGTCGATGCCCGACCCGTATCTCGGTGAACGGAGTTGCGCGTTCGTCGTGGTCCAGGGCGAGCAGCCGAAGGCCGTCGAACTCAAGAAGTTCGTCCGCGGCCGCGGACTCGCCGAATACAAGGTGCCGGACAAGGTCGTGTTCGTCGACGAGTTCCCGGTCACCGGCGTCGGCAAGATCAGCAAGTCCGACCTGCGCCGGGCACTGGAGAAGACGTTCGTGACTTCGTGACCCCACCCGGCTATCGGGACAGTCGCCCCAGCAGCGCGGACGCGACGGCGATCCCGAGCACCGCGGCCGCCACGAGCACCCCGAAGTCCAGCCAGTAGTTCGTCGGCTGGCCGATCAGCAGCCCCCTGAGTGCGGACACCTCGTAACTCAGGGGGTTGGCGCGGCTGATCGCCTGGACCCACCCCGGCATCAATTCCACCGGGTACAGCGCGTTCGACGCGAAGAACAGCGGCATCGTGATCGCCTGCCCGATCCCCATCAGCCGGTCGCGTTTGAGCACCACCCCGGCGATGGCCACCGACAGGCACGAGAAGAACGCCGCTCCCAGCACCACGACCGCGACGACACCCAGAAGTCGCACCGGATTCCACGTCATTCCGACGCCGAGCAGCGCCGCCACGACCACGACGACCACGGCCTGGGCCACCGCGCGAACACCGGCCGCGAACGCCTTACCCGTGACGAGAGCCGCACGCGGAGTGGGTGTCACGAGCAGTTTGGTCAGGACCCCGGCGTCGCGTTCCCAGATGATCTGGATGCCGTAGAAGATCGCCACGAAGAGCGCCGACTGGGCGATGATGCCCGGCGCCAGATAGTCCAGGTAGGGGACGTCGCCGGTCGGGATCGCGCGGATGCGGCTGAACGTCTCCCCGAAGATGACGAGCCACAGGATCGGCTGGATCGCGCGGGTCACCAACTCCGTGCGGTCGTGGCGGAGCTTCTGCAATTCGACCAGACAGAACGTGACGATCCGCGACAACAACCGGAGCGCATCCCGGGTCGGCGGTTCAGCCCAGACGGCGGGCAGTGCGGCGGGCGCTACGGACATCCCGGAGCCCTCCCTTCTCGTCGGCGGTGAGGCTGTCACCGGTGAAGTGGCGGAAGACGTCGTCGAGCGTCGCGTCCGGCCCCAGTTCGGCGACGAGTCCCGATGGGGAACCGACCGCCCGCAGTTCGCCGCGGTGCATCAACGCGACCCGATCACACAGCGCCTCGGCCTCTTCCATGTAGTGGGTGGTGAGCAGGACCGTCATCCCGTACTGCTTCTGCATCTCGGTGACGCGGGTCCACACCGAATCCCGCGCCACCGGATCGAGCCCGACCGTCGGTTCGTCGAGCACCAGCAACGACGGCCGGTTGACCAACGCCTGCGCGAGTTCGAGGCGCCGGACCATGCCGCCCGAGAAACTCGACGCGACCCGGTCGGCGACGTCGGCGAGATCCACCGTCTCCAGCACCTCGTCCACCCGGCGCCTGCGTTCGGACCGGGGTACGTCGTACAGGCGGGCGAACCAGGACACGTTCTCACGGGCGGTGAGCGCGCCTTCGATCGACAACTGTTGCGGCACATACCCGAGCAGCCGTCGAACGGCCATCGCCTGGGTGCGCACGTCGAACCCGAAGATGCTCACGTCGCCGCCCTGCAGTGGGAGAAGGGTGTTGAGCAGTCGGATCGTGGTGGTCTTCCCCGCCCCGTTGGGGCCGAGAAGGCCGAAGCACTCCCCCGCCTCGATCACGAGGCTCAGGTCCTTCACCGCGGTGTAGTCCCCAAACGAGTAGGTCACGTGCGACAGTTCCAGCGCGTCGCCTGCCGACCGCTGTCGTGCGGCGGTCTGCGCCCTGCGAAACATCATCTGACGACCTCCCGATCGGTCGGCCCGGCCTGATCCGGGTGGAGCGCTCCGGCGAGGCGGGTGATGGCGGGGATGGCGGATTCGATGGCCTTCCTGTCCTCGGCACTCAGCCCGTCGAATGCGGCGGCGACCTCGATGTTGCGGCGGTCGCGCCAACGCTCGACCTGTGCCCGAGCGTCGTCGGTGAGCGCCAGGCGGGCGACGCGGCGGTCGGACTCGTCCCGCACCCGTTCGACCAGCCCGGCGTCGGTCAGTTGCCGCACGAGGGTGGAAACGGTGTTCGCCGCGAGGCCCAGGGCCGCCGCGGCCTCCGCTACGGACGTGCCGGGCCTGCGACGGAGCAGACGCACCAACTCCACCTGTGACCCCGTCAACGGGGTCTCCGGCCACGGCCGCCCGACTCGACGGCGCGTGTGCCGGCGCAGCAATCCGATTGCGGCGAAGAGCTGTTCGGCAGGCGACTCGTTCTGTGCCATGAAATCAATATAGCTCTGTTTCAGAGGTATTACGAGGGCGGCTACGCTCGGGCATGCACAAGCGAGTTCGGATGATCGAGGTGACGAGGAGACGTCTGCATGTGCCTGGTCCTGTTCGCCTGGCATACCCGCCCCGACCTCCCCCTCGTCGTCGCGGCCAACCGCGACGAGTTCTACGCCCGGCCCACCGAACCGCTGAGCAGGTGGGACGACGGGTTCCTCGCGGGCCGCGATCTGCTCGCCGGCGGCACCTGGATGGGAATTGCCGACTCCCAGCGATTCGCGGCCGTCACCAACGTCCGCAACGGCGCCCCCTCGACCGGGGCGCGGTCCCGCGGCGCCCTGCCCGTCGACTACCTCCGCGGCGGGCTGTCACCCGCCGACTACGCCGAACAGGTGGCCGCGACCGGCGCCGAGTACGGCAGTTTCAACCTGCTCGTCGGCGACCCCACGGAACTGTGGTGGGCCACCAACCGGCCCCACGGCAGGCGGCAGCGGGTGGAACCCGGCGTCCACGGCCTGTCCAACGCCGAACTCGACACGCCGTGGCCGAAGGTGACCGGCGGCAAGCAGGCATTCGCCGCCGCCCTCGCAGCCGACGACGGCAGCCCCGAGGCCGACCCGGGGGCATACTTCGACGTGCTCGCCGACAGCGACCCCGCACCGTGGGACTCACTGCCCGACACGGGCATCGAACCCGAACTCGAGCGCGCCCTGTCGTCCCGGTTCATTCACTACGGCGACTACGGGACGCGGGCGTCGACGCTGCTGCGGGTCCGGCCGGACGGCACCTTCGACATCACCGAACGACGGTTCGACGAGAACGGCCCCACCGGCGAGGTCCGCTTCCCCGCACGTGAGTGACAAAGTGTGCTCCCGCACGCTTTGCCACTCACGTCAGGTGAGGGAGGAACGGATGACGCCCGCCGTCTGATCGAGCGCGATCCTGCTCGGCGACTTCGGCATTCCGCGCAGCCCGAACCCGTCACCGGCCGTCCGGGGAACGACGTGCAGGTGGACGTGGAAGACCTCCTGGCCGGCGGCGATCCCGTCGGCGAGGAACAAGTTGACGCCCTGGGCACGCATCGGCCCGTGACGCAGCGCGGTCGCGATGCGCTGTCCCACCGCGAACACCGCCGCGCCGTCGCCCGGGTCGAGGTCGGCGAGCCCGCTCGCGTGCCGCTTCGGGACCACCAGCA
This sequence comes from Rhodococcus sp. IEGM 1305, assembly GCF_030058635.1. NCBI lineage: Bacteria > Bacillati > Actinomycetota > Actinomycetes > Mycobacteriales > Nocardiaceae > Rhodococcus > Rhodococcus sp. IEGM 1305. The sequence continues at coordinate 106,866 of NZ_JASHKX010000015.1, read as the reverse complement.
GGTGTCCGGACGTCCACGGCCGGATGTCCATGAACGCCATCACGTCGTCGTCCTCGTGCACGACGCTGGCGTCGGATCGGCCCGACACGATCTCGCAGAAAATGCAGTTCACGGGTAGGCACCTCCGGTGCTTGTGCGCCTTTTCGGTAGTCCCCGCTACCAAAAAGGCGCACGGGCGCTACGCGCCTACAGGATCGGGGACGGCTGGTAGGCGGCTGCCTCAGGGTTGGCGTCGACGAGCTTCTGCACCTGCGCGACGACCGTGGCGACCTGCGACTCGGCGGCACCGATGAACGCCTTCTTGTCGGCGAGGGCCTCGTCGAGGGCGGCCCGGTCGAGGGGCAGGCGGTCGTCGGCGGCCAGACGGTCGAGGAGGTCGGGTTCCCTGCCCTCCTCGCGCATCGCCAGCGCGACGGCGACGGCGTGTTCCTTGATGACCTCGTGCGCCGTCTCCCGGCCCACTCCGGCCCGCACCAGGGCCATCAGGACCTTGGTGGTGGCGAGGAACGGCAGGTACCGGGTGAGTTCCTTCTCGATGACGGCGGGGTAGGCGCCGAATTCGGCGAGCACGGTCAGGAACGTCTCGATCAGTCCGTCGATCGCGAAGAACGCGTCCGGCAGCGCGACGCGGCGCACCACCGAGCAGAACACGTCGCCCTCGTTCCACTGCGCGCCCGCGAGCTCGGCGGCCATGGTCGCGTACCCGCGCAGCACGACCTGCAGTCCGTTGACGCGCTCGCAGGAGCGGGTGTTCATCTTGTGCGGCATCGCGGACGACCCGACCTGGCCGGGCTGGAAGCCCTCGGTGACCAGTTCGTGGCCGGCCATCAGGCGGATGGTGTGCGCGAACGACGACGGCCCGGCCGCCACCTGCACCAGCGCCGACAGCACGTCGTGGTCCAGCGACCGCGGGTACACCTGGCCTACGCTCGTGAACACGTGGGAGAAGCCGAGGTGCTCGGCGACCTTCTGCTCCAGCGCCTCCAGCTTGGACGCGTCGCCGTCGAGGAGGTCGAGCATGTCCTGCGCGGTGCCCATGGGCCCCTTGATGCCGCGCAGCGGGTAGCGGTCGATCAACTCGCGCAGTCGGGTGAGCGCGACGAGCAGTTCGTCGGCGGCGGACGCGAACCGCTTGCCCAGTGTGGTGGCCTGCGCCGCGACGTTGTGCGACCGGCCTGCCATGACGAGGCTGCCGTACTGGGCGGCCCGCTCGGCCAGCCGGGCGGCGACCGCGACACCGTGCGCGTGGACGTGCTCGAGCGACCGCAGGATCTGCAGCTGCTCGACGTTCTCGGTGAGGTCGCGGCTGGTCAGCCCCTTGTGAACCTGCTCGTGCCCGGCGAGTGCGTTGAATTCCTCGATGCGGGCCTTCACGTCGTGGCGCGTGACGCGCTCGCGGTCGGCGATGGAGTCGAGGTCCACCTGTTCGAGCACCCGCTCGTAGTCGGCGAGCGCCTCGGCCGGCACGTCGATCCCGAGTTCCGCCTGGGCACGCAGCACGGCGAGCCACAGCTGACGCTCGAGGACGATCTTGTGCTCGGGCGACCACAACTCGACGAGTTCGGGGCTGGCGTAACGGTTGGCAAGGACGTTCGGGATGCGGCTCACGAGTCCTCAGTTTACGGCGGTGCTACAGCTCGACGTGGTCCGGCCGGTCGAGGGCCGGCGCGACGACGTCGACGACGTCGAGCAGCATGGCCCGGGCGAGGGCACGCAGGTCGGGGTCGTGTTCGCCGAGCGCGGTCACCAGGGCTCCGTCGACGACGGCGACGAGCCGCCGGAGCTGCTCCTGCCGGACGTCGCGGTCGGAGCGTCGCAGGGCCTCGGTGAGTATGTCGTCGAGTTGCGCGCGCAACCGCAACTGCACCTCGCGCAGTTCGGGGCGACGCGCGCAGGCCGTGAACCGCTCGTACCGGGAGATCAGCCTCTCGCGGCAGTCCTCACTGATCAGTGCCGGTCCGACGAGTAGCTCGAGGAGGAGGTCGACGGTGGATTCGCGGCCGCGGCGCCGGTGCGTGACGTCGTCGACGCGGCTGCGCATGACCGCGAGATCGCGGTTGCCGTTGCATTCGACGGCCTTCGCGATCAGGTCGTCCAGCGACTCGAAATAGTAGGTGGTCGACGCGAGCGGAAGGTCGGCCCGGGTGGCCACCGAGCGGTGCCGGACCGCGTCGAATCCGCCCTCGAGCAGCAGATCGGCGGCAGCCTCGACCAGCGCCTGTCGGCGCCGTTCGCCCTTCGGAGTTGCCGCAGATGACACCAATTCATCCTGCCAGCCGCGGGTGCCGCACCAGGGCAAATTGGACGACAGACCGCGAAGTATGTGGGCTGCGGAGGCCGCCCGCGTAGCGTCGGGACCATGCGGGTGTCGGTGCGGATCGCAGGCGCGGACCGCGGCCGAAACCCTGCCTCGGTCCGAGGTCCTCGAGTTCCCCGGTCTGGGCCACGACGTGCTGCAGTCCTCGGATTGCGCCCCGGCCGTCACGGTCGGCTTTCTCGAGAACCCGGTCGGCAGCTACGACACGAGTTGCCTCGCGCGAGCACAGATGCCGTCCTTCACGACCGGATCAGATCCAGGGGCCGGCAGTTGAGGCGACGGAGCCGCAGGGCGATGGTCACCAGCGCCGGGAATGTCACGGCGAGAAGCGTGAACCGCTGGAGAAGTCCGGCGACGTCGTGCAGCGGGGCACCCTCCGGCATCGCGAACCGGCCCAGCATCACGAAGCATCCCAGTCCGAGGACCCCGGCGACCGCGGTGTACCACGCCAGGCCGCGCCACCGCGGATCGGCGGCGAACCGGCGCGACAGCACCAGCAGCGACAGCGCGCTGCAGGAGAAGAACGTGACCCCCGAGATCACATGGTGGCCGGGGTCGTAGGCGTTCCCGGTCGCGTCCTCACGCAACGGGAACCCGGCGGCAAGAACCAGCCCCACCGCCGCCGCGCCGAGCAGAGCCGGTCCCGCCCAGCCGAAGCGTGTCGCCGCGATGCCGCGGTGCAGTCCGGCCGCGAAGATCAGCAGTAGCACGGCGAACGCCAGGAAGTTCAGCTGCTGGATCCACCCACTCGGGTCCGCCTCGAGAGCGCTGATCGGGTCGGCGATCGAGCTGTAGTCGTCCCGGAGGAATACCTCCTGGGCGACGAACCCCGCGGTGAACACCAGCGGTCCCGCTGCGCCCGCACGGGCGGCCCACCGCTGGAAGTCGGAGCGCGACACGAGAACTGACGTGTTGACCATGCCTTCGACGCTAGAGCGACGTCACCACCCGGGCATCGGAAAATTCACCCATCCCGCCCCGGGCGGAACATGGGTCGTTCTACCCACTGCGGTCAGTTGTCGGGAAGGACGGCTCCGGTCGCCGCGTCGACGTTCACGTCGTAATCCCAGCCCTTGGCGTCGCGGATGTGAATGTGCCACACCGCCGTACCATCCCGCTGCTGCTGCTCGGCGTTCGCGACCGTGCCACCCGGGACCGTCGCGACCGCGATCTGCTCCGCCTGCTGCT